>NZ_NAHZ01000034.1:0-527437 GCF_002196785.1 Desulfosporosinus sp. FKA
TTTCATTCTCCTCCCAGATATCCTTTCTCTATGTAATTGCTACTGACTGAGAAAGGATATCTTTTTATTGTGAGGGGGTCAATATTCAATGAAAGAGTGGGGTCAGGTTTCAGTATAAATCAATACCAGCTATTTAATAACAATAAGAAGTTCTCCTGCTTTGACTTGCTGTCCTTCTTTAATATTAACCGAACTGACGATCCCTGCGGAGGAACTGGTTATTCTTGTTTCCATTTTCATGGCTTCGATAACCACAAGAGTTTGGTTTTCCTTAACCTTGTCTCCTTCTTTAACCATCAACGTCACGACAGTCCCCGGAATAGGGGAACCTATTTCATTCTTATTATCAGGGTCTGCCATTTCTGTCAAACTATATTCTCCCGATTGGACGAGAGGGTTACTGTTGTTCCAGTTCTTGTCCTTGATTTTAATTTCTCTTCGATTCCTGTTGACTTCAAACACGAGAGTTCGATATCCTTCCAGATCTGGTTTCTCAAGGGAACGAAGCTTAATCATCAAGCTTCTTCCTTCAGCAACCTCAGCCTCAATGATTTCCCCTTCACTAAGACCATGGAAAAAGACATCGCTTCCAAGCCTGCTCAAATCTCCATATTCAGCCATAACTTTCAAGAATCCTTCAAATACTTCCGGATATAAAGCATAGCTCAGAATATCTTTCTTCGTTGGTTCAAAACAAAATTTATCTTTTAAATATTTAAAGATCTTGTCAAAATCCTCAGCTGGAAGGAGCTCACCGGGACGTTCCGTTATTGGTCTTTCTCCCTTTAAGACCAACTCCTGAAGTTTTTCCGGGAATCCTCCCATAGGCTGGCCTATCATACCTCTGAAATAGGCTTCGACGGAATCAGGAAAGGTCATATTCTTGGCTTTTTCATAAATATTCTCTGGGGTGAGGTGATTTTGAACCATAAAAATGGCGAAGTCCCCAACAACTTTCGATGAAGGAGTAACCTTTACAATATCCCCCAACATCTCGTTAACTTTTTTGTACATTTCTTTGATCTCATTGAACTTATGGCCAAGTCCGAAGCTTTCAACTTGAGGCTTAAGGTTAGAGTACTGGCCTCCAGGAATCTCATATTTGTAGATCTCGGCCGATCCAGACCTCAAACCCGACTCAAACTTGCCGTATACCGGCCGCACTGCTTCCCAGTAATCAGATACCTTTTGAATTCCTTGCAGGTCAATCCCAGGGTCTCTTTCCGTATTTTTGAGTGCCGCAGCAATAGAATTCATGGCTGGCTGACTCGTCAAACCTGACATGCTGTTAAAGGCAGTATCGACAATATCTACCCCTGCTTCCACAGCCATAAGAACCGTAGCTACCCCGTTACCCGTAGTGTCATGGGTATGAAGATGGATAGGCATTCCGATCTCATTTTTCAAGGCGCTGACCAACTTATGGGCTGCATGGGGCTTCAGAAGAGCTGACATGTCTTTGATGCAGAGGATATGGGCACCGGTTTTTTCAATCTCTTTCGCCAGCTTAATATAATAATCCAAGTTGTATTTTTCTTTCCGACTATCAAGGATATCTCCCGTGTAACAAATGCAGGCTTCGGCAATTTTCCCGTTCTTTAATACTTCGTCAATGGAAATTTCCATGCCCCTCAACTCATTTAGAGAGTCGAAGATCCTAAAAACATCTATGCCCGCAAGCGCTGACTCTTTAATAAATTCTCTGATGACATTGTCCGGATAATTCTTATAGCCTACCCCATTCGCACCTCTTATGAGCATCTGGAACAGAACGTTTGGAATTCTTTTTCTCAGTTGCTCCAGCCTTTCCCAGGGAGATTCCTTCAGGAACCTGTAGGCCACATCAAACGTTGCGCCTCCCCACATTTCCAGAGAAAATAAATCCTTGCCCAAAACAGAAGTTGCCTTGGCGATCTTGATCATATCTTTCGTTCTAACTCTTGTCGCCATCAGCGATTGATGTGCATCCCTCATGGTCGTGTCGGTAAGCAGCACCTTCTTTTGAGCGTTTACCCAGTTAACAAGTCCCTCTGCACCTTGAGCATCAAGGATCTGTTTAGTCCCGCTCAGTTCGTTCGGACTGACAGCATGAATCTGCGGTACCTTAGGAACATCGTATTGCAGTTTTATCCCCATCGTCTCATTAACAACGACATTGCCAAGAAATTTCAAAAGCCGGCTTTCATCATCGGTCTTATGCGTGAACGAGATCAGGTCAGGATTTTCCTCGATGAAACCAGTATGGCACTCACCCTGCATAAACTGCGGATGGTTGAGGACGTTAATCAGAAAACCGATATTCGTCTTCACGCCTGTAATCTGGGTCTCTGTAATCGAACGAATGGATTTTTTAATGGCATCCTGGAAGCTCCTGGACCAAGAGATATTCTTAACGAGAAGGCTGTCATAATAAGGACTGATTTCTGCCCCTGTAAATCCGTTGCCGCCATCCAGCCTGATCCCAAATCCTGAACCAGTCCTGTATGATTCAATCTTCCCTGTATCGGGAGCGAAATTATTGGCAGGGTCTTCAGTTGTGATTCTGCATTGAATGGAATAGCCATTGAGTTTAATGTCCTCCTGGGAGTTTATCCCGATCTCAGGAGAATTCAAAGCATAACCTTGGGCGATCTTAATTTGAGCTTGAACAATATCTATCCCTGTCACCATCTCCGTAACCGTGTGCTCAACCTGAATCCGCGGATTCATTTCAATGAAATAATAATTCCCCTGATTATCGACCAGAAATTCCAAGGTTCCCGCGCTCCTATAATTTACGGCCCGAGCAATCTTCAGGGCATCCCGGTAAATATTGTTTCGGATTTCCTGAGGGATAGAAAAAGCAGGCGTAAATTCCACAACCTTCTGATGCCTTCTTTGGATTGAACAATCTCGTTCAAACATATGAACTATGTTACCGTACTTATCGCCAAGGACCTGAACCTCGACATGCTTCGGTTTCTCAATGAATTTTTCCATAAAGATATGATCAATACCAAAGGCTTTTTTAGCTTCACTTTTGGCACTTAAGAAAGCAGACTCCAACTCACTCTCATTCCTGACAATACGCATTCCCCTTCCGCCGCCTCCGGCAGCTGCCTTAAGCATCAAGGGGTAACCACATTCCGCCGTATGAACTCCTGCCTCATTCACAGTTTTAATGTCTCTCTCATAACCGGGAATGATCGGAACACCGACGTTCTTGGCAACAATCTTTGACGTAATCTTGTCCCCCAACTGCTCCATCATCTCCGCAGTTGGTCCAATGAACTCAATACCTTCCTGCTCACATCGTTTAGCAAATTCAGGGTTTTCCGACAAGAAGCCGTATCCTGGATGAATAGCATCCACACCCTTCTTAATTGCCAAACTGATGATCTCCTCAATATTCAAATAAGCATCAACAGGGCTTCTGCCTTCGCCGATAAGATAAGCCTCATCAGCCTTGCTTCTGAAGAGAGAATATTTATCTTCGTTGGAATATATTGCTACAGTCCTTATTCCCAGTTCATTACAGGCTCTAAATACCCTAATGGCAATTTCACCTCGATTGGCGACCATCACTCTTTTAAAATTACCCATGACTGTTTTCCTCCATCTATGTTTGTTATCTTAGATCCTATCGAGGCAGTTCAACAGCGAGTTTTGGCAATGCATCTCTCTTGATTAACAAGCACTTAACAATTATACTTTATAGTTCACTCGCTTACATTATTTTCTGCTCTTGAACAGATCAATTTAGCAGCACTATGATCTATAGTAACATAAAATTAATTTCGATGTATTAATACTTTGAAATTATTAGCTGCCCTTGACATGGATAAATCTCTTTTCTGATTAAATATAAGCCTTATTATATACCAGGATTAAAGAGAATGCGTTGGGAAACCTCAAAAATAACCAAATAACCATAGTCAAGAGAAATATAACCTGATATACTCATTTTGGGCGGTATCATTTGAACTGCACCTATGGAACTTTGACAATTTAAATGGTTCTGCCTAGACCTGCTACAGGCAAGGACAGAGGGATAAAACTGTTATGTAAAAAAGTTCCTTCTGGCTTAGGAACTTTTTTTAATTAACTTGTTTTCTCGCCTCTCCTGAAAAAAGGAGGAAAAATTATGAAATCAACAACAGACTTCTTGGAAATGAAACGGCAAAGAAAGAAAATTGTCATGCTGACGGCTTACGATTATCCATCCGCTAAACAAGCTGAGCTGGCAGATGTGGACATGATTCTCGTTGGTGATTCCCTTGGCAATGTTGTTCTTGGTTATGATTCAACAGTTTATGTGACCATGGAGGACATGATTCATCATGCAAAGGCAGCAAAACGCGGTGCTAGTAACACGTTTATTGTCGTGGACATGCCCTTTATGAGCTATCATCTATCTGTTAGGGATACACTTATAAATGGAGCAAGGCTTATTCAGGAAACCGGGGCCCAGGCGGTAAAAGTGGAAGGCGCTGATGGAGTACTTTTACACATCGAAGCACTTGTTAAAGCCGGTATTCCAGTTGTTGCTCATCTGGGACTTACTCCGCAATCAGTAGGAGTCCTGGGCGGATTTAAAGTACAAGGAAAAGACGTTGAAAGCGCCAGAAAACTACTCGATGATGCAAAACGATGTCAGGAAGCAGGAGCATTTGCGATTGTCCTCGAATGCGTTCCCAAACAGCTCGCCGAGGAAATTTCATCATCTGTAACGATTCCTACTATCGGGATTGGTGCGGGAGTGCATACAGACGGACAAGTCCTTGTCTACCATGACGTCCTCACCTATGGTGTGGAACGCGTTTCCAAGTTTGTTAAACCCTATGCAGCTATCAATAAACAAATTGTTGACGGCATACAGACATACGTTAAAGAAGTACGAAGTGAACTTTTCCCCGATGATCAACATAGTTTTACGATGAACGACGAGCAATTAAAAACACTTTATGGCGGCAGGTAATAAACGCTGTCTATTTTTCCCTATTACGAGACAAGGATGACGTCATATGGCCATTAAAATGTAAGAATTTTACGATTTTTAATCATCAACTTTAAGAAAATGCTGATTCCCCGTTCATAATGGAAGGGAATCAGCATTTTCAAATTTATCCAGTTTTTAAAGCCCCCACTTCTTATAAGTGAGGGCGTTACAAACCATTAAAATTTCGAGGCTAAAAAGGTCCGTACTGTTTTAACGTCTTTGTTATTTTTTGATTCATTTATTTCTTGATCCAATTTCATATCATTAGCGAAGGAACCATCTGCTTTTTGAAAATAGACTGTTGCCAAACAATTACTTGAATCATCTTCATCGTTAACAATAATGATTATATCTTTTAACCCATCTTTGTTTACATCCTCAAAAGAAACGGCTTTGACATCGACTCTATAGGGGAGTGTAGCAGCGAAATCATAGAGGATGTCTCCATCTTTATCCGTTAAATAGAATTCCACAGGTACGTGACTGCCGCCCGTAAGTTTTCCTGAAACAAATTTAACGTTACCCCAAGAATTTAGGTTGACCATAAACGATTGCTTTTCAATCGGGCTAAACCCCTTTATATCGTTAATAGTTTCCGGGGCAAAATAAAAAGTTCCTTGTGACGGTTGAACTGTTATCTTTGCTTTATCTGCTATAGTTATAGTTCCTTCAATTTCCTGATTGGATTTAAAGACTAATTTCAAGGATCCCTTATTACCCTTGGAATCATTATACTGGCAGACAGCAGTATCTTTATTAATTTCCCCCTCAAAATCAGCCTCGAAACTTTGTAAATTTTTATCTGCAGTTGTATAGTTGAGGACACTTAATTTGCCTATCGCCTTACTGTTTTCAATTTTTGAAATCACGAATGACATATCGCTATTATTTTTCAGCTTCCATACCTTTTTAACATACTGATTATAATCAACCGAATCATTGGTTACAGTTGTCGGTGAAGATTTATCCGCTGCCGAAGATTTCGTTGATGTATCACTTACAGACGCAGTAGATACTTTTTCTGCGTTTCCACATCCTGTTAAAAGAAGGGAAAGTGTGATTAATACTAGAAGGATCTTCTTATTCTTACTATTGATTTTGATAGCCATATTTGTTACGGAACCCCTTTCAATCTGACGGATAGTTGGTTTAGATATGTATTTCTTCTTGGTCGTTCATTGAAAACCCGTCTCTTTTGACATCACTCATATTTAGTGAGTCATCTTTTTCTTCAATAGGTTTAAGTTTTTTGACAGGTCCATAAGCTTCTTTTAAGGAAAGCTTATCTCCTCTTCCGGAAATAACCCATAACGTTTTATACCCCCTAGGTCTCGTAAGAAGCTTATCTTCACCCTTGCCATCCGTAAAATAAACTAACAGATTAGCCTTATTCTGATTAGCATATTCAAAAACCGGGCTAAATTTAGTACCTCCTCTGATATTAATCCTATCTCTGATATCCTTAATAGATTTGACATTATAAACACGTCTAATTTCATTATCACATTCGATAACGGTTATTTCATGATTGTAATTTTTCACGATATCGAGCACTTCTTTAATAGCTTGATAAAATTCATCATCACTAATGCTTCCACTTATGTCCAGGGCAACAATAATTTTTGCTTTATGACTTCTAAGTTCACCTCTTAAATCTAATCTATTAGGCTGTCTTCTACTTCTTCTAGTTATAGTCTTCTTTTTATTACTTTCAACTGTTCCCATTAACCTCTTGAGATATAAATTCCAAGGCAATTCACCTTTACTATTTCTAAGTAATGATATCATGCCTGCCAAGTAATTTGGCAGGTTACCTTTTAGAGAATCATTAATGATCTTCTCAGTAAATTCTTTAAGCGTTCTTTCATCGATATCACTCGATTCTTCCCATACATCATGGTCCTTTTCCGGATTATAGTCTGTTTCGATTTTATCATCTTGATTGCTTTCATCCGCAGACTCATCTTCATCGTCATCTTCATCTGCTTCTAAGAGGTCTATCGCAGCTTGAAGCTTTTCCGCATAATACTCAAAAGGTTTAAAGGGTAAGAGTTCTAAGGAATAATTCAAATTTACCCATTCTAAAGTAAGAGCATATGGCGGCAAATTGTCTAAAAATGTATTTACCACTATATTCATTGCCATATTAATCGCTAATTTACTATAACCAGCTTTAAGTTTCTTTGCCCTTATTAAATGAAGAGATATTATATGAAGTATTTCATGTTTAATAGTACTTTCCATTTGTTTTATATTAAGATTTAAAAATAGTAAAGGATTAAAAGATATGACATAGTTTGCTCCCCTAAAATTGAGAGCAGTAGAACTACTTATATCGAATCTTATCTCTCTTGACATTTGCAGTAAAAAATATCCATAAAAGTTGTCTTTGTTTTCCATAAGACTTAAATTGACATTATCGACAAGCCTAAAAAACTTCTCTCGAAAATCTTTCGGAATATCGATTTGAACCTTATTATCTATACGTTTAGCGTTTAAATATATAGCGACGATTTCTTCAGCTTTTTCATACAGCTCGTTAACTTGATTATCAAAATAAGTTCCCACAGTTTATCACCTAATTAAATTATAAGATTCGAAATATAAATTAACAAACTCTTCATTATCTATGGCATATTTATAAACTTCCTTATAGCTATTTTTAATTTCTTTCATAATTCCAATCATTAAATCAACAGGATATACTTTTAAAAATTCAATAAGTCTTCCAATATAATAAGTTGAATCAAAATCATAACTTTCTATATTTAATTCTAAGGTTTTAAGAATATTCTTAGCAGACAGGTAAAGTCTTATATGACTTTCCTTTTTAATTTTTTCGCTAATTATTTCGGAAAGAAAATCTCCTGAAAAAACATCCTTAAAAGATATCAATGAACTATAATCCGATTCAATGAAGGTCACAAACTCTTCAGCAATTAACCTCCCTACATTCCCTCTTATGACATTTAAAAACACAGATCTGGGTATTGAATCTTTACCCTCCTTGTAAATTTTATAAATACCTGAAATTCTTTCATAACTTCTCGGAGTTGCCCGTATATCATCTTCGTTTACCTTATGCAGATAATCAGGGAAGGTTGAAATAAACTCTATAACCTTTTGCTCAATTCCAGCTTCTAATGCCCAATCGATCCATTGGTTGTAGTCAGGTTCCATATACAACCAGACAAATCTATTTTCTTGAGCCGCATCCATATCCACAACTTGATAATCAAAATCCGAACCATATTTACTTGAAGGATTCATGGCAGCCAATATTTTTACGCCTTTGGGTAACTCATAGCCATTAATTTCTCGATTTAAAATTAAATTCATAAGTTCCTGCTGCACAGTATGTTCACAACGATTTATCTCATCGATAAATAAAAGAACAGTTTTCCTTTGAGATATTTCTTCATCAATTTCCCTTAGCTTATGGTGGACGGCATATACAGTAGTTTTCTTTTCATGATCATCTTTGAAACCTGTATAAGATTCAACAGTGGGAAGGCCACCTATTTCACCTTCTTTAAGAAGATTGCCATTAATAACAATTAAACTCCAATTATTTTCTTTCGCAATTTGCTTGGCTAACGCTGTTTTTCCTATTCCGCTTTCGCCAACTATTAGAGGCACTTCCCCAATAGATAAGACTAAGTTAACACTTTTTAGCGTGTCTGAAAAATTCATTATGTCTCCCACCTATATCAGCTTCAATTTTTCATCTACAGTTATTTTTTTCGCCTTTTTGCTTCCATATTTATAAATAAACATGAGCTTGTCCATGGGCAAAATAGCGCTATTTTTATCTAAGGTACTACAATTCAAATAATCCCTAACATATTTCTCGTCAACATCTTCATTTGCTAATGCTTCTTTTAACGCTTGTTCTATTTCATCACTACCAATTTCTATGGTAACATATTTAATCACTAAGATATTTACTTTTAAAAACTCAAGCAGTTTATGTTTATCCAAATCATTTACAAATGTAATAGCTTTTTCATTATCCTTAATTGCTATAAGCTCTACATTGTGTGTCGGTGACTTAATATATCTTAAGGCATCATAACTTATTTTAACAGCTGCCTCTTGTACACGTTCATAAGGTTCTTTAATAAACTTAATGGCATCGTAATTTCTTCTAACAGCTAATAGCTGCAATTCCTCACTTGGATTATGGACATATTTAATAGCCCATCCGGCTTGATTTAACGCTGATTTTATAAGTTTATCGGTTGGGTTTTTAATATACTCTAAGTTAACCCAGCCAGCATCGATAGCTTTAATCATCATATCTTCTGTAGGGTTATTTATAAATTGAATCGCCCGCGGATTACTAACTATTGCCAATTCTTGCATCTCTCTAGTGGGATTGTCTATGTATTCTAAAGTAAGTCCATTCCTTTTAACAGCCAAAAGCTTCATCTCATCTGTAGGATTATTGATATAGGCTATAGCGTTAGGATTATTCTGCAGCAACTCAAAGAGCTTTGCTTCTTCCATAATATTATTTCCCTCTGTCTTTATTTTCTTATTAGTACATTTTTTCAAAATAACAAACAGCCCAGTGCTTACTGGACTGTTCTGCATTTCTTAGCGTTTTACCCACTTTGCCACCACAAATCCAGGATTTCCTTCCCTTTTGGCCTCAAGAGAAAGGGCCTCAGATTTAGTTTGAACATTCGGCGGGAAGAATAGACATTCTCCGATTTCGGCGGATACACCGATCTGCCAGGAACGTATTTCCTCTTGGGTATAAAGAGCTGCACGCTTGAAGACAGACGTTGGTTTTTTACGAGCAGCCTCAGCATAGTATTCACTCCAGGCACTCATACCGGCGATAACTCCGATCATTAAACAGCCCCCGGGGTTTAATTGACTAAAAAGTTTTTTTAAGACGTTTTCCGGTTCAGGTACGAATTCAAAAGCAGTCATAGAGAAAATCCCATCGTAGGTTTCAAGTTGATCAAGAATTTTTGTAATATCAGCATGCCACCAGTGAACACAATCAGCTTTTGAAGTGCTTCCCTCAAGCAGCGCTATTTTCTTTTGGGCCAAAGCCATCATTTCACCGGAAATATCGACAGCAGTAACCTCATAACCCTCTTGCACAAGCCAACTCGTATATTGTCCAGTGCCACAGCCAATCTCCAGAACCTTCGGGCCAGGCGCCTTAAACATCGACTGGGCCAGATTACGTTCAGTTTGGTCAGAGAGTGATCCTAGCTCAGTATCATACCAGGAATCATAATGGGCCGCGACATGGTCAAATAGTGCTTCGTTCATTTACAATCACCCTTATTTATTTATACAAATAGATTAATACTCTTCGTATTGCTTTGCCCTAGTCTCCTTCTCCGGTTTCATTTCACTATGTAAATTTCTACTTTTTAATTGTAAATTCCTCCTTATCACTTTTACAATTAATTGTTTCCTTTCCCTTCTCTCTTAAAGTAACATATCTTTGATTATTTGAAAACCAGAGAAGAAATGGAAGGATAATTGATGAGATAAGACCAGGAATTAAAGTGCCTGATTCTATTGCTATTCTATTTTCATAGACCACAGGGAAAACTAAATTAATGGCCAGGGTGAAAAAAGCCATTAAGATTCCGTATTTAACGATAAAATTAAGCATTCCCCTTTGACGTTGTCGTTCCCAATCCTTTATAAAATCTTTATCAAATGAATGTACGAATCTCAGGATACTCTTACTAGCCTTCAAATCAATCAACTACTTTCTGAGGACAAATTTAAAGAAGCTATAGTTTAAAGTTTGATTTCTCAACCCATTCTGACAGAGCTTTCTTGCTAAATATATTTTGTCCGCCTACCCGAACATGTGGGATAGCATCAACTACCTCTAACAAGCGATCTTCTGTAACATGCAAATAATTAGCCGCCTGGGCTTGATCTAGAACGTCATTTTGAGATACATTTGCCGTATTTATGGATTCCTGGATACTCTGAGAAACTTGAAACATCCCATTTGAATTGACAGCAAAACCTCTTTCTAATGATCTACCTATCCAATAGCCGCTCACCAATATAGAAAGTGCAAGAAATGTTACTGCTAAGGCAATCACCTTTTCTCCTCTTACCATGATATTCCTCCACGCCTAAATTTTAGGACTCACTTCATTATAATTCAATATAAACGTAGAAAACAGAACCCTTTTTGAAGAAACCCTCATCCCAAAAACGATGAGGGTTTCTTCGAGAAGATTTTGATACAACTATTAAGGTACAATTGAAGTTGGTTTTTATTTCATAAAAAATATCCAACAATTCAGTTCTAATTGCATGTGTGAATTGTTGCTGCACTTCTAAAGTTATATTAAATTTCTGTCGATATCTAAAACAAAGGAGGAGATACATTGGATATTGCAGCAATGTCATCAATGTTGAGTCAAAGCAATTTGCAGCAACAAGTAGGGGTATCAGTCATGAAAATGGCTATGGGTATTGCATCTACTAATGGTAATTCCCTTGTTTCTATGTTAAGTGAGGCAACTAAATCCATGGAATTGTCCGTTCAACCAAATTTGGGGGCAAAGATTGACATTCAAGCATAAGAAATTGTCAAGGCCAAAGTAGAACTGGCAAAAAACAAAGGGAGCTTTACAAACTACTTTCTTGAAGTAGAATGTTATTGCTCTCCTTTATTTTTTAAACACTTGAAAAATAAAACAAAGTCAGTTCAAAGCTGCTGGACGGATAATGTTATATTTTACCTACCAAATTAAAATCCTTTCTCAGCCCTTGTTGTCCTGGACGCCAGCCGGCCTGAACACCTAATCCAGTTGCTTCTTCATACTGAAGTCCCTGAATTACTCGGATTATTTCTAATACATTTCGCCCAACTTCTGGGGGATACAGACAGGAATATTTGACTTCCCCACCAGGAGCTATAATAAATGTTGCTCTAAATGTAAATCCTAATTCTTCTCTCAAAACTCCATACTCGAGAGAGATGCGGTGGGTTCTATCGGAGAGTAATGGATACTGTATAGTTCTGGCAGATGGAGAAACTTCAGCAAATACTTTATGAGAAAACACACTATCAGTACTAATTGCGAGCACCTTAACTCCTAATTGCTCTAAGAAGTGGTGATGGGCAGCCACGGCTCCCAACTCTGTCGGTCAAACAAAGGTAAAATCGCTGGAATAGAAGAACAAAACAACCCAATCTTTTCTATAACTGCTTAATGTAACTGTAGTTCTATTACCTAAGAAATAGGCATCGGCTGAGAAATCGGGGGCAAGCATTGTAGGTTTAATCATGATAGTGCCTCCCTAATCATTTTACTAAAATTACATTACGCAAATAGGTATGACTTTGACATTAGATCTGAAAGTTTTGAATCGTATAGATTGAAACTTTACTCTATTTTTGATAGCATGTATTGGAATTTAATCTTCTGAAAAATTAGGGGTTTTTAAATTATGATTAAAGGTAAAACTAAAAAGCTCTCGCCATCAATTGATGAATGGCTCAGAGAGGCAAAAGCTGATCGAGCGTCTTCACAGGAAGGAATGTTTTTAGTTCATAATGGCGTTGTGCGCCAAACTCCCAAAGCTATGGTACGCCAAGGAATTGACGATGGTTCAATGGTGACGGGAATGATCTTTACTTATGATGCAGCAAAGGTTGATGCAGCGATTGCTGAAACCTATGAGATGGACGGCATCTTCCATGTCAGGGTTTGGCTTAACGAGGGGCAGCTAGAACTTGGTGACGACATAATGTATGTGCTGATTGGCGGTGACATCAGACCACACGTAGTTGACGCCCTGCAATTCCTGGTTGAAAAAATCAAATGCGAATGTGTTACTGAAATCGAACAAAAAGAATAATTGCACTTTAATTGCCAAGTCATATTTCCTTATAGCATACAAATGGCACAATGGGCTCAATGAGCTCTGACCTTAAATAAAGGCGTTCTCACTCCACTATACTGTGAAGCGAGAACGCCTTTGGCCATTTGCCAAGAAATTATTTCCCTCTGCTATAGCTTTCTAAAATTGAAAGGAATACCACTCTAGTGTTCTTTCTCCGAAAGTATTTCCACATATCCTTCGCTACCATTTACTCGGATCTTCTGTCCGTCCTTTATCAGCGTAGTTGCATTTTCGACACTTACCACTGCCGGAAGACCATACTCCCTGGCAACGACTGCTCCATGAGTCATCATCCCTCCAACTTCCGTAACCAATCCTTTGATTGATACAAATACCGGCGTCCAGCTAGGGTCGGTGAAAGTAGTGACTAGAATATCCCCTTCCTCGATTTGGGCATCCTCTATTCTGAGTATTACTCTTGCCCTTCCCTCAATAATTCCCGCTGAAACAGGCACCCCAGCCAAAGCACCTTCTGGGATATTACTTGTGTCATATTCACCGGAAATAACTTCTCCGTCAGAGGTAATGACACGTGGAGGGGTAAGCTTATTGTAAATCTCATAGTCTTCTTTTCTGTTCTTGATCATTTGATAATCGATTTCGTTCGTTTCTATAACTTGTTTCAGTTCCTCAAATCTAAGATAATATATATCCCCAATTTCTTCCAGACGCCCCCGCAGAACTAAAGCTTCCGCCTCTTTTATAAGAACTTGCTTCACAATCCATTCATACCAAACCAGGATATATTTATTGAACTCACGATATCCGGCATAATTGCGAAGAACACTGATTGCTTTCTTAGTTCTTTTAGCTTTCCAGCTGCCACCTGGCAGCTGCTTAAGCCTGTCAATAATATCCTGCTCTTTCTGCTTAGCCTCCTTCAAGCCTTGCTCGAATTTGGCAATATGCTCATTCGGCGGATAAACTTTAATATTGCCAAGGATCAGAGAAGCCAATATAGAAGGTTTCTCATTCCAGCGAGTTCTGCTGATATCTATTTCCGCAGAGCAGCGCATACCATATTTTTTCAGATACCCTCTTATGGCCTCACTAACCTCAGGCCCTCCCTCTAAATTCGCTAGATCCTCTAATAAGGTTTCATCACTCGGGTTTTCCAAATAGCTTATGACCTCCGGGTACTTTCTAACGACATCGGAGACATCCAAAAGTTCAAGGCCCATTTCCGAGGTAACATTATTGGCTACAGATTGGGCAAGAGTATCCGCTGCATTCTTTTCCCCTAACCATTTCTCCATATGCTTATTAAGCCAGTTCGTCGCATAGGCTCCGGCAAAAACAACTCCATAAGTGTCAAAGATCATATCCTTTAATTGAACCATGCTTTGATCAATAAAATCAAAAAGTTCCTTTCCAGAAATCGTCTGAGCCTGCCGTTCCAAGTCCGTTAAGGCTGCCCTATTACGGGCCATAAATCCTTCAACAATAGCAGAATCATTTTTTCTATAGCAGTCTATCGTCTTAAGAAGCCAACTGGCAATCACTTTACCTCCAACCATTGGCTTCTTACTTTTAGCGAGATGTTTCATGAAATCTTCTCGTTTAATTAGATTGTAAAAGGCTTTTTGCATAAGCACATCGATGGCCGATAGCCCTTTAACAAAAGACTTTCTCATAAGCGGTGATCTCATTTCGTTAGAGACATCGACATATATTCTTCCGCCGGCTTCATACATTGGTGAGCCAGTCATCTGTTTAAATAATACCTGAAAGAACGTTATGCTTAAGGGAGACATGGCCTCAGTCATCATCTGTCGGTGACCGAAAGAAAAGAAGACATGGTTCTTATCTGTATTTACTTCCGGTACAGGATACAATGTTGTTATCGGGCGGCTTTGGACAATATAGATTTTATCTTCAGAGGAAAGGGACCACACCTCATTCGAGGGATTGGCTCCTGGGTCTGAGGAATGTCCCCAACTAATGCACCACTCGATATCCTGCGGACGGCCAAAATGCTTTTCGATTTTCCTGCCCATTTGTTCCAGCTGTAATATCTGCCCTTCTGTCAGGGTTGGCGTATTCTGTCGGGCAATATCAATTTCTTTCTTTTCAGTTCCCCCTTGTTTTAACCCATAGATGGCTAATTTCTTGCTTGAAATCTTCTTATCAATGATCACGCCTTCTTTAACTTTATAAATATCAGCATTCACTAACCCTGACACTAGTGCTTCACCTAGACCGAAACTGGCGTCAATGGAGGTGATTTTTCGATTAGCGGTTACAGGATCTGCCGTAAACATAACCCCTGAAGCCTGTGGAAAAACCATCTTTTGAATAACCACAGAAAGATAGACCTTGCGATGGTCAAAGTGGTTTTGAAGGCGGTAAATCACCGCTCTGTCCGTAAAAAGTGAGGCCCAGCACTTACTGACGTGGCGAAGAATAGCATCTTTTCCTATGATATTTAAATAGGTATCCTGCTGTCCCGCAAAAGAAGCCAGCGGTAAATCTTCGGCAGTCGCACTTGACCGAACGGCATAAGCATTCTTTTCCCCCAACCTTTTAAGGTAATCCATAATCTCTTCGTCTATATCCTGGGGAATTATTATTCCTTCGATTAAATTGCGGATTTTCCCATTGATTTCACTAACCTTTTCCCGATCCTCCGCTTTAAGGAAAGATAATTCTTCGACCAGGCCGATAAACTCCGCATTATTCTCCACGATTCTTCTATAGGCTTCCGTTGTAAGACAAAAACCCTCAGGAACCTGGATTCCTTCAATTCTTGACAACTCTCCCAGATTTGCCCCTTTGCCTCCAACTATCGTAATCTGTGTTTTATCGATATCCTCAAAGCTTAGTAGACATGAATTCATAGCTATTCCCTCCCATTTACTACTTATAGAAATAACTATCCAAAACTGACCAACAGATAAATTTAACTTACTTAATTCGTACAAATTCCTCTTTATATAAGTTGTTTTTAAGCATATCTAAGCATTCATTTAATTCGTTCAACATAGTATCAAAATCAAACACTGATTGATTGGATAGTTGTTTGGTATATCCATCAGCTATCCAGGAAAGCATTTTCATTACAAGTTTAAGATCAACCTCGTCTTTAAACTTAGAAGTATCCACACCTGCAAAGGCTATTTTATTTCTGAAATCGTCTCCGCCAGCTAAAATAGCTTTTATATCGTCTTTTACTTCTTCATCATTTTCAAAGTACATACTCGCTAAAAAAGAGGGTATGGCAGCGTGCTTTTTCATAACGGAAACTTCAATTTGTGATGACATTTTAATTCTGTCAAAAAAATCAGTAATGCTGTTATCAAACTTTTCATTAACTTCGTTCATCATGACAGAGCCGCACAAATTAATCAGGTAGAGATATAATGATTTTTTGGTGCCAAAGTAATGAAATACCATAGCCTTGGAAATTCCAGCTGCAGCAGCAATATCACTAACAGAGGCTTTTTTATAGCCATTTGAGCCAAACATTCTAAGAGCTGCATCAATGATGACATTTTGTTTCTCTCGAGGTAAACTTAAAAATTTCTCCAAAATCTCACCCCCAAAGTCTTTCAACCGAATCGGTTGATGCAAGTATACCCCTCTAAACCGATTCGGTCAAGAGTATTCCCTATGAACTTAAAATAAATGCACAGAAATACAAAAAGCCAGTTCCCCACTTTGAGGAAACCAGCTTTGTTATTTTAACGTATACCCTATAAAAATGAAATGACTATTGCACGGATTACTATACATCATGTCATTATGGGAAATTTCAATGAGTTAAATTATCAACTTCCCCATTCATAATATTAGGCAAAAATTGCTGTATCTTTTTCACTATCTCACCAACTTTCAAACTTTAAACTTGCTACTGTTTTAAATAGGCCCGTAAAATTGATTCAACTACCTTATCCACTTCAGATTCCTGACCTGTCATATAAATTATACATTCCAAACCATTTCCGGGAACAGTAAACTTAGCAGCAGGCAAATTCTGATCATAGTTCTTTTTACGCAGCAGAACTTTAGTTGTACCAATTTGTTTCGTATCAAAATCAGAGTCTGGCGTTAACAAGGGCGTAGATTTTCCGAAGGGTTGATCTCCCTTGCCTATCTCAATACTTATAATCGAATCTCTTGCTGTATATAACAACGAGAAAACTTCCGACTTTTCATTCCCTTCAATTTTTATCCTAGAGGATTCTGCCTGGAATTCAAACCCCTGCGGAATGGCGATATCTCCCGGTTGAAGGGTTTCAAAACTTAACCCCTCGGAAGCCGTAGGACCCGATTTATCAATATAAAAGTTTGAAGGAGGGCTATTCGCGGGAACAGCTAAACTTTCGCAGATTTTCTTCAACTCATCGAGAGAAATACCCCCAGCATGTCGGGTGCCAGCCGTATACTCAATACCATTCTTTATGAATTGAATAGCATTGGCATTGGCATTTTCACTCTCATACAGTGTTGCTGGCACATCACCAATTTTGATTTGCGTTTTTGTTCCTTGATCCATACCAGCAAAATAGATAGGTTTCATCCCTTTTGGGCTTGTTGTCTCGTGGATCATAAAAAATTTCTCGCTGCCGCCATATCTAGCTAAGTAACGGCTAACATTATTGCTTGGAGGGGTAATTTCCTTATAAGCTGACGAATCTGTAAACTGATATCCTGCAGTGTAACTAGGAAGTAAGGGGGTAAAAGAAAGGGACTTATTGTAATCAAAGTTTCCCTCCATTACAGGAGATGATCGATTTAACTGAACAGATTGTTTCGGGGTGTTACCCCCCACAACAGAAGTACTATCTGATAGTGAGTTAGTACACCCGACCAAGCCTAAACTAATGAATAAAACGACCGCAGTACATTTCCATTTCAAAGTAGCTTTATGAAAAGACTTAATCATTTTGATTCTCCTCTTAATTTGTTGATGGTTTTTATTTCCCAAAAAACCTGTAGTTCCTGGAAACTGTGAAGATTGAACAGATGTAACTAAACTGATAATAGAAAAGCCATAACTTTGATACTCTTCCGGCTTCAAAAAGCTTAGGGTATCGACATCGCAAGCTAACTCACAGTCTTCACGCATTTTGGCAAAGGAATACCAAATTAAGGGGTTAAACCAATGGGCAATCTGAGCAGCAACGGAAAGCCAATTAATAAGTATATCTTTTCTTTTATAATGCACTAGTTCATGGATAAAAATATGTCGTAAATTTTCTTCTGTCAGTCGATTTACCAGGGATTTTGAAAGAAGAAGTTTGGAACTGAATATTCCGTAGAGACATGGCACTTCAATCTTATTCGTGATAATTACTGGCAGATTATTTTTAAGGCCCAGTTTACGGGTACACTCTTCCATAAGTTCTGCCATCCTTACGTCAGCTACGGATGGCTCTCGCCTCACTTGAAAATAAAATGCTAAATTGTAAACAATTACACTAATTGCTAAAACTATAACTCCAACTAGCCATACAATTGTTAATATCTTGCCATACGATAAATCCTTTAAGATAGAATCTTCTGCTTTGGTATTCCTTTGCTTGTTGATGGTAGACTGCCCCTCGGTTAACAGAACTTCTTTATCATATCCCTCGCTGATTTGATAAACGTTATCATTTATCTTAAGATTAACATCTTTGGCCATAGGAATTGAAATCGAATTGGGCATTAAACCATAAACGCTCCAAGGACTTTGAATATTGTAAGGTATAAGTAAGCGAAAAATTAACAGCATCCAAATCGCATATCGCCATTTTGCTTCAAGTTTATTCCTTAGGGCAAAGTTTACCAGTAAAATTAGAACTGCCATTATACTCGCCATAACAGACGTTTTAATAATCCAATGGAAAACTAACTCTAGTTCCACTAAAATCACCCCGCTCGGATTATTTATCTTCTAATAGTTTCTTAAGTTCCTCTATTTCTTCCATTGACAACTCTTCGTTTTCTATAAAATTTTTCACGAATAGATTAAGAGAACCATTAAAAACACGACCTAAGAATGATTTCGCTTCTTCTTTAGCACATTCATCTTCAGAAACTAAAGGATAATATGAATATCCTCGGCGTGCAAGGTCATAGGATAAGGCTCTTTTGGCAACTAACCGACTAAGTAAGGTCTTAATTGTTTTAGGTTTCCAATCAGTTGTCCCATTCAGTTTTTTAATAATATCGCAGGAACCCAGAGGAGACTCCTCCCAAAGCACTTTCATTACCAACCATTCAGCATCGGTTATTTGCGGAATGTTCTTCAATATCTCCACCACCTACATTTGTAATCCGTTTATAAGTAGAGCCTACAACTGTAGGCGTTAATTGTCAAGCTTTTGTGAACACATTCGGTAAATTTTATTTGTTAGTATAATGACTTAAATTTATCTCCAAATTCTTTTACAAAAGTACCATTTCCCAAAATTATACATAGACGAACTTATCAACAAGACAAAGTCGTATCTTTTGCAACATGAATATAACTCTGATATCTGGTCTATTGATCTTCAAAGCAATCGGACTACTGCCGTTTAATATAACTATAATTGATAAGCTTATAGTCAAATCCCGGTTCAACTTTCTTTAAGTTAAACCGGGATCTATCTGCTGGGCATTATTACATTATTGTCTTATGTTACTTAGCTAATTCGTAAATTGCATGAGTGTAGATCTTGGCATTAAGCACTAAATGTTCTATTTTAATATATTGATTAGCTTGATGGTCAAGATCCTCTTGCCAGTCTGTTTAATCCCCCTGTAGCTGCGGACCTCTCCTAAACAAGATCCAGCCTTTTTTGTTAAGATAGTTCAAATAGGCAATTAGTCTTTGATACTTGGGATCAAACTCAGTCCCAAAGAGTCTTTGCAGTTTTTGTCCGATCTCGAACACCGTACACTTGCCATCAATAAAGGACCAAACCTGCGAGCCTACTTCATCCAATTCAACATCGCTAATGTACGGCTTTTTTACCAACCAGCGAGCAAACTTCTCAATCAGTTTATCATGTTCAAAGAAGAGAAACACCTTTCCGTTTCTTGATTCCCATTGTTGGTGTTGTTTCCATGGGATGTAACATAGATAATTATCTTCTCTGTTTTTCTTCTTAATCATAGATATTCTCACCCATTCTGTTTCGTATCTTTCTTGACAGTAACCCGGTACATCCAGACAGCTAACAGAATATAAAGAAGCATTGCCGTATAAGGGCTGCCGGTAATTCCCGGTAAAATATTAGCTCCAAAGCCGATATTAATACTCAACGTAGCAAATACCGCAATCACGATGCCCATAATCGCATCCCCGGCGACAAGCCCGGAGGCCAGCAGAATTCCTTTTTCCACCTTTTCCTTTAATTGATCACTATTGTTACGGAACTTCCGATCAACAAAAACTCTGATCAAACCTCCTACTAAGATACCTGCACTGAGATGAATCGGCAAATAGAGACCAAGTGCCACAGGCAAAACCGGCAATCTCATTAAGGCGCACATCACTCCGAACGTAACACCGATAATAACAAGGATCCAGGGTATTTGACCGGTCATAACACCTTTAACAACCATGGACATCAAGGTCGCCTGAGGTGCAGCCACAGCATCGGAACCAATCCCGTAAGTATGATTTAGCATGAGCAAAACCAAGCCAGAAAAAACAGAGGCGAATGCTACACCGGCATACATGCTGAATTCCACTCGTTTCGGCGTGCCCCCAATGATGTGGGTAGTCTTTAGGGCTTGGGCCGCATCACCAGACACTGCAATGGCAATACAGACAATAGAACCTGCCAGGATAGCAGCGACCATCCCCTGCTGACCAGTTAACCCTGTAGCTTTTAACACAGCCGTGATAAAAAGCAAGGAAGCGATGGTCATTCCGGAAACCGGATTATTGGAAGCACCAACGATTCCGCACATCCGAGCAGAAACCACGGCAAAGAAGAAGGCAAAAATAACCACCAGAAGCGACCCAATCGGTCCGATAGAAATCATAGGCAATAGCCAAGCAAGAAGGAATACAAAAACTGCCGCCCCAATAACCCAAATAATCGGCGCATCTATATCTGTACGTTTATCGCTGACAGTTCCTTTGCCCAGTCCCCCCATCGCTGATTTAAATGAGCGGCCAATCGTAGGCAATGATCTGCCTAAACTGATAAATCCACCTGCTGCCACAGCCCCTGCTCCCACATATCTGATATAACTGCTCCAGATCGCTGAAGCACTCATTTTCGAGATCAAGGTCGTGGAAGGGAACAATGGTGTAGTAAGCCCTGCACCTACGTATTTGATTAAAGGAATTAACCCGAACCAGGCCACCAGTGCACCGGCAAACATGTATAGAGCAGCTTCGATACCGATGATAAAGCCGACGCCGGCAAGCGATGCCAATGTATCGACACCAAAGACAGTACTCTGCAAAGGTTTGATTGTCCATTCCGGTTCTTCCATCCAGAGCGCAAAGCCACCGGATAACAGTTTATAACCGCCGCCATACAACAAACCTGTAAGTACCGTCTTAAATCCAGTGCCGCCGGAACTGCCGGTAGCCAGGATTTCGGCAGCTGCCATACTTTCAGGAAAAATAAGTTTCCCGTGTTCTTCAACCGTCAGATATTTACGCAAGGGAACGACGAAGAAAATACCTATCAATCCCCCGAGCAATGTAGCGACTATGATCGTTGATAATTTTAACTCTAACCCCCAAATAATAATAGCCGGTAAAGTAAAAATTATCCCGCCCGCCAAAGCTTCACCCATAGCGGCAATGGATTGAATCATGTTAGCTTCTAAGACATTGTTGTGTTTAAAAAGTCCTTTAAGTATTCCGGTAGCCAGGACCGCCGATGGAATCCCAGCGGCAATTGTCATTCCTACCTTAAGTCCGAGATATGTATTGGCGGCAGCAAATAGTGCGGCAAATAAAACCCCCATGACTAACGACACTACTGTGATCTCAGGCATGGCTTCGCTGGCAGGTATGTATGGGATGTAATCTTCTCCATTGACTCCACCGTAAGCCGAATGATCCAAACCTCTCTTTTCCATTCAATTTACCTCCTGGCTTAAATTTTAATATTTCGACATCATTTTATAGTATTCTGCATTTTGCGCTCAAATATCAAAATAATTATGCGACACCGTTTTTATACAAGTCTTTTATGATTTAAAGCTTTTGAGAACACCGTTAAGATAATGTACATACTGATCCTTTACGCTAAGAAACCCCCATCACGAATGATGAGGGTTTCTTTGGCAGTCAAGTGGAACTACTCCCGCTTAAAGTGGGAGTCTTACGATTGGATAACATATATTATCTTACTCGGAAGCCTTTAAATCGAAATTCTCCTGCTTGTTATTCCATTTAACTGTAAGCGTATAAACATTATCTTTTGGAGGCATCGCCCCGCTCCCACCTATCCCTCCAAAACCAAGTATTACACCACCATAGTTCGCAGCACTATCATTTCCAGTGAATCGGCTTGCATCAAACCCCTTAGAATCCGTTCCCCCAAATTCATCAATGGCAGACTTAAATTCATAACTAAAATCTCCCTGAATATTACCAGGATCCCCTTTAAACTCCATTACGGGTTGCCTATGATTCCAGCAATCATCTCGGAGAACCCCTTTATCATCTGTCCAAAAGTGATTGTAATAATTTACGATGACTTTTCCTCGCCAATTATTTCCTTCTCCTCGATACACTATTTGTTGTCCTTCATTTAAATTATAAAAAATTGCCTTACCTAAGTTCCTTAGTCTCGGTGAAATTTTCTGCGCATACTCTTCGCCGGGAAACTGACTCAAACAAACAACTATGATTGTATTTTTGGCGGCGTAGGCTCGATTATATTGCCATTTGGGCGAAAACATATTTAAGTTTGAACCATTACTTTTTTTCTCATTAGTGTCTTGCCATTGATCATAGATTGTATCCCTCTCCCCAATAGAAGTAAACTTATAGATAAATAGCATTCCATCAAAATTCTTAATTTCATAAATTTGGGGTTCAACTTGAGCCATTTTGTAATCAGCTGGGCTCACCATTGAATTTGAAGTTAATGACAAACCGGATTGCTCGACGGTACGTTTAACATCTGTTACTGAGAGAATATCTTTACTAACCGCACTTCCTTCTCTATTCCATACAAGACTAATTCCAAGGCTGGCAAAAATGATTAGAACGAGCCCTATGAACCATGTTACTTTAAGTCGCTTCTGCCACTTCTTAAACGTATCATCCTCAGGTAAAGAGTATTTCTCCATCTTTCAGTCCTCCATTCCTCAGAATATCTGTATGAAGTTGATACATACTCGATGACATACCAATTTTTAGAAATTCTCTATGCTTCTATTGATTACCTCCACAGTTAGGGGCCTGATTCATCAAATCTTCTCCCTTAAATCAGCGGAACGCAGGCCTTGACTAAACCGCCGGGCACTGGCGTGCTGGTTATTTTTACGCGAACGCCATATACTTCCTGAAGATTTTCTTCCGTCACTATTTCGTCGGGTCTGCCTATCTCAAAACCTTCTTTACGGAGCAGGGCTACCTTTGAGGAGCATAAAAAGGCGTGATCTGGGAAATGAGACGTCATTATGACTCCTATTCCCCTGGAGCTTAGCTTTCTTATCTGCCGAAGCACCAGCATTTGGTTGCCAAAATCAAGATTAGACGTCGGTTCGTCCATGACAAGGAACTGAGGCTGCTGAGCAAGAGCTCTGGCTATTAAGACCATCTGCCGCTCACCTCCGCTTATCTCAGTATATATCCTGTCTTTGAGATGCATTATACCCAACTCTTCCATTACGTCTCTGACAATGGCCCTGTCCGCCAGGGCAGGAGTTGAGAAAGAACCCAGGTGAGCCGTCCGTCCCATGATAACCACATCTGAAACAGCGAAAGGAAAGGGAGGAGTATGGGTTTGGGGAACATAACCTATGACCTGAGCATATTTTTTCCTTGACCATTTGCTGATATCTTCTCCGTCCACTTTAATCGAGCCTCCCCGCAGCTTCAAAAAACCGAGCACAGTCTTAAACAGTGTGGTCTTACCCACCCCATTAGGGCCGAGCAGGCAAAAAATTTCCTTGGCTGAAACGCTGAAAGAAATTCCCTTTATCACATCTCTCTTACCGTATCCGCAAACAGCGGAACATACCTCCAGCTTCATTCCCAGGAGCTCCTTCCTTTAAACAATAAATAGATAAAAAACGGGGCACCGATAATTGCCGTTAAGATGCTCAAGGGTATTTCAGTTACGAGCACCGTCCGGGCAACGTCGTCAACAAGCAGAAGAAATGCCGCTCCCATCAAGACGGAAGCGGGCAGCAAAACCTTATAGTTCGGCCCGACGATAAGACGAGCTAGGTGAGGGATGATCAAGCCCACCCAGCCTATCATACCTGAGATGGCTATTGATGCTGAAGTAAGCAGAGTTGAGGCCATTATTAAAATAACCCGGATTTTCAAAGTATCTATTCCCAGGGCCTTGGCTTCCTCATCGCCGAATGAGAGAATGTTTATTTTCCAGCGCAGCAGAAAAAGTATCACTAATCCGAGCAGAAAGGGAAAAATCATCATCCAAACCTGTTTCTGCGTCGACGACGTGAGTCCGCCCATTAACCAGAACGTGATTTCGGGAAGTTTATTGTTTGGGTCAGCCTCATACTTGATTACCGAGGTGAAAGCGGCGAAAAGGCTTTGCACAACCATGCCCGTAAGTACGAGAATAAGCACAGCATTCATATTTCGTCCTATAGCCTGCCCTAGAAAATAAGTTAAAGCGACGGCCGCTATTCCGAAGAGAAAAGCGGTTAGTTCAATGCCTATAATATTGTAATTGTTCAGGATAGCGAAGGCTGCTCCGAAGCCCGCTCCGGCCGATGCTCCCAGGATATCCGGAGAAACCATAGGGTTCTTAAAAACTCCCTGATAAGCAGCGCCGGAGCCTGCCAAAGCCGCCCCTACCATCATGGCGCACAAAATGCGGGGAATCCGTACGTTGAATAAAACCTTCTCCAGCGTATCCGGCCAGGTCGGGGCCAATCCAAATAGCTTACCGAAAAGAATCTGCATAAGCTGCGGCAGCGGAATTCCGTATCTTCCTAAACTGAGGGATACTAAAAAAGCAACAAGGGGTAAAAGGGCTAAAGCCGTCATCACTGAAATTAACGGGAACTGTAGAGAAGTTTTTAATTTGTTCTCTGATTTTTTCATACTGCCCATTTAACCATTGATCAGAGAATCTGCCTGGGCATCTGTGATCTCTACCCCGTAGAATGTCTTGTAGAAATTTTTAACATCACTCTTCAAATCAACTTTGACATAATCCGGATACAATTTGGCCGCCAGCCATTCTACGCCTATAACTCTCGCAATGCAGGGAGGACGGTCAAACCAGCCGAAAGGCAGCGAAGCAGGTACGTAAATTCTCTTGTTCTGAACGGCTTTAACGTCGGCCCAGGTTTTGTCGCTATAGATAGTTTTAAGGAAGTCGCTCCCGCCCATCCGGGAGTTGGCCAGAATAACATCGGGGTTCCATTTCAAGACCTGCTCCATGGAAACTGAAGCACCTTTGCCTGTCGATGATGTGTCCATAGTGACAACATTGGTTGCATTGACGAAATTAATGACCTCAGTATGCATTGAATCGTTGCCATCCGTTTTGAGGCCATCCGCGCTTTCAGCATAATAAATTTTGACCTTTTCGTCGGCAGGGACTTTGGCGACCATAGCGGCAGTTCGATCGAGAGATTTCTGAACATAATCGGCCAACATGTTTCCTCTATCTTCCACGCCAAGTATTTTCCCCAGCAAGCGGTAAGAAGCAGCGGTCGATTTCAAGGCACTGTCCATTATTACAACAGGGATTCCAGTTTGCTTGCCCAGCTCAGTTACCATGTCGCTGGTTTGACCATTGTAAGCAAAGTCCAAAATGATGTCGGGAGAAAGGGCGGTGATTGCTTCCGTATTGAACGTGTTTTGACCGCCCATATTTCCGCCCAGAACTTGAAGGTTTTTGTATTTAGGGCTTATGTATTTAAGCTCGTCCTCCGACATCTTGGAGTTCCAGCCCAGCAGCTTGTTCGGGGCTAAGGTATAGACAATGTAGGTCCCGATCGGGCTTGTGCAGAATACTTTGTTGACTTTAGCCGGGATCTTAACTTTATTGCCCAGCATGTCGGTTATTTCCCGCTTATCCGACGCTGCGGCTGAAGGTGACTGCGAGGCCGGCTGTGTGGCGGAAGTAGTTGAACAACCTGCGATAGAAAAGGTCAGAATAACAGCACATATAGCCCAGGCGATAAATTTAAACCGTTTACTTTTCATTTCGACTCTCCTCAATCTATATTTTTTTGTTTATGTTTGTTTATATTTGTTTTACATAATCCCGATCTAAAAATTAAAGAACACCGCTGAGTAAATCAGCCAGTAGCTGCGGCAGTCGGTCTCTGTTTTCACGGGTTACCGTAAGCAGGGTCACCTTGGCGTGCTCTCTGATTTGGTCCGTCCAGCCGGTGCTGGCCAGTTTGATGACCCCGAGTATAGGCTTGGTGCCTGCGAGGGCAGCTAAAATCTCCTGCTGAAATACCAGAGCCCCGCTCTCTAGGCTGCCACATTCGTCCATTAAAATCAGGGCTGAATCCGAATCAGCCCTGACCGAACGAATCAGCTGGGCTCCATAGCCATCGAACCTTTCGCTCAAAACCTCCGGCGGCCGCCCTGCCCCAAAACGTACAATAGCCTTTTCTTCACAGCAGACCTGAGGCAACGCCGCGGAATTCAGATAAAGCAGCCTGTCCTCCATAGCCCGGTCAGGTCCAAAGTAAGTCCGAAAGCCCTGAGGAGTTATCTTTAATAAATTCAGAGTTTTGTTAATGACTGTACTTTTGCCTATTTGGATATCGCCGGTTAGAAAGATATGCATTGCTTACAACCCGCCTTTAATCTCGAATACCCCAAAGGATTTCAAGCGAGGGATGATTAAGGGGAACTGAGGATCCCCGGTCACTCGGAGAGACTCGCTTAGAAAGCTGTGTAACTCCTCCGAAATGATGGTCGGGCAATGGGTTCGAATAAAACTATCAGCATCGGCCCGAGAACGAAAGGGCTGACCGAACTCAAAGGCAGCTTCCGTAAGAAGGTAATCCCTCCCTTGCTCCTTGAGAACCAACTCCAGATTTTCAGCGGTATTCTTGCGAAATTCCCGGTATTTCTCTGGGTACAGCTCTGTCTGTTGCTGTTTCCCCACTACGGCAATCAGCTTTCGGCAGTGAGAGAGGAATTCTTCAATTTCTTTGCTGCCAAAAAAGCAAACGCAGATGACATCCCACTCTCCCTCAAGATTCCGGCAATCCAGGAGCCGGGGGGTAATGTTGGTAATGTTTCTGGTCTCCATATTTTTCTGTAAGGCTGCCAAGGCATTACGGTTAATATCGATACAAGTGATCCTGTTGATGCTCTGGCTGAGCTCCAGATCAAGCAGGCCTAACCCACAGCCGATATCGCAGAGGCTGGAATAGCCTTGCAGCCTGGGAGCAATCAGCCCCGCCAAATTTCCGAAAAACCCGGAATAATTGTTGGCCTCTTCATACCAGCGGATGGTTTGGGGATTCCATTCAAAATTCATGATTCTGCTGTCTTTCTGCCTTAAACGCGACTTTTTGACCTGTGGTGAAGATCTTGACCTGTTCTGCACCAGCAACAACCCGGAACGCCCGCTGATTGTCTTTAATGAGAAATCCGGACAATTCATCAACCCCGTAATCAAAAAGCACTGGAGCCAAAGGGGTAGCAGGTCCCACTAAGCTGACTCGGACAGCGTTTTCGGTCAATTCTAAAAGCCGGGGCAGGGTTTTATCCACTAGGGCTGTACAGGTAAGGTAGGCGTAATCTGCTTCAGGAAGCAGATACTCACAGGCCGGCATAGGGTAGTCTCCCTCTAAGGGGTCCCATTCAATAATAGAAAAGTCACAGACTGGTTCCAGTAACTTCTCCAGGTAAGGAAAATGTCCGACTACCACAACCCTTTTCCCTTTCACAACATTTTGGGACATGATAAATGGATCATAGCGCCGGTCTTCCACGCGCTGGGCATCGGAGAATTCCACCCCATTGTCTCTGGCCACTTGAGGATTGTTGTAGTAAGCGTTCAGGGCCGCGGCACCTAGGGCCGCCTCTATTAAGTTCCATGATTTTACACAAGCTGCCACCTCGCGCAGAGGTGCACCCAAGAGGTTTTTACTGAGCATGGGCATCCGCTGATCATAAAGCCGCCCCGCAGCCACCCCAGAACCCTCGCCGCTGCGGACATAGGAATAGTGGCAGCCACAAACCAGCTCGTCAACCAGATAATCTTCAGGTATCCCTTCAATTAAAGCATCATATAATTCCCACATTTTAGCCCCTCCCTTAATGGTGTCTATATTCCTTAATATAGCATTCAAAAGTTATGAGCTTGACTCACTCAAATCCTTCATATGAATTAACTCACCGGCCCGTAGGGCAGTGCGCAGCCTTTGCATAGTATTGTCGAGATTTTCAATCATCCCCAGACTTTCCTTTTCTTCCTCGGAAATGCCGATGACTTTGGCAATCCCTCCGTTTTTAATAATGATCCGCTTATGGGCACTCAGTGCCAAAAGAGGATCATGAGTGGAAACAAATATAATCTTTTCTCTTTTAGCCAGCAGCCCAATAGCCTGACGCCGGTTGATCCCGGCATTTTCAATTTCATCAATCAAGATGATAGGAGAGTCGCTCATATATGCGGTGTCTGCGATCATCAGAGCCCGAGACTGCCCACCACTGAGCTGAGTTACCAGCGTGTCTTCGGAGAATTTCTCCCCGGCCAGCTGATTGGCACGTTGAAAACAGATGGCCACCACTTCGCCGATATTGGGAGTAAGCCGGCATTTGGCATGCATCTCCAGAAATTCACGAACCGTCAGGTCCATGACAAAATTCATATTCTGGGAAAGCTGGGCAACCAATTTCCCTTCCATCTCGAAGCGCTGAAGTTCGTCCAGCTCGGCCCCATTGACCAGGATTCTCCTGCCGGTGAGAGTGTCTCCCTGAGCCAAGCACTCAATGTCATTGAGAAGCCGGCTTTTCCCCGAGCCTGTCGGTCCGACAATGCTGATGATTTCCCCGGCGGAAATGGTCAGGCTGATATTTTCCGGCGTCCTGGATTTATCCCAACCACCACTAATCGTAATCGACTTAACCTCTTTCAGAAGATTCTCCTTGGGGGTGAATTGCTCAAGAAACGCTCCAAAGGTCTTTAAAGCTCCAAACCGGTCTAAACCGAATTCGGCAAGAGCTTCGTCGTCCACCTTCAGCAGGGCCTGGGGGAAGGGGAGTTCTTTTGCTAAATTGTTTAGGCGGAAATTGGCCAAGAAATCCCAGCCAATGGGATATTCCTTCAAAACCTCGGCCAGAGGCTTGCTGTCCAAGATCATCATAAAATCATTGACTGTCATAGGTTCTTAAACTCCATTTTCTTCATCATTCCCATCTGATAAGGCGCTCCTATTTTAGTTTCGCCGGTGCAGTAAGAGCAGACTGCTGCAGGTGTAGTAAAGCGCAGCTTCGTATCTGTGAGGCTCTGAATCTCCACAGCCTGCCGCAAATATTTCGCCAGAATGAAAGCTCCTTGCCCTGTTATCCCATTGACAAATATCACCTTGGCCGCTGAATTCACTTGCCGTATATTAAAAGCAAATACTTCCCGCTCAGCCTGAGAAACAATATCCCCTTTAGTCACAACCACAATATCCGCAAATTTGAGCATGGGTCCTATTTTGCGGGGAGTATTGACTCCAGACAGATTGTCTATCACGCAAACTGCCAAAATTCCCCGGATATAGGGGGAACAGCGGTTACAAAGGCCGGCGCTCTCCGTGATGAGCATCTCAAAACCGGAGTGAACTCCCCATTGTACTGCGTCCTCAATATTGCTCACAAAATAATGGTCTGGGCATATTTTCCCGGAAAATCCGGTTTGCACGGGAATTCCGGCCTCTTCATAGCTGAGATTATCAAAAGAAGTCAGGCAGTCAAATTTCACAACACCGATGCTGCCTTTATCACAGTTCATACATTCGATCAGCTTAAGTATGACAGATGTTTTGCCTGAAGATGGCGGACCGGCAACTGTTATCAGCTTCATAACAACCTTCTCCCCATTTCTCTGGATGAGTTATGTTTGATCTTGTAGTGTTAGTTTGCTATGTATTAAATTTATACGTTATTTAAGTCTTTGTCCAGTTCATTTATATATGTTTTTGTTAGTTTTTATTAGTTTATTTACAGTTATATTCATTTATATTTGGTCACTAGGAAGCTTACATCTTTTTAATCCAAAACAAAAATACCGGTCATGGCGACTCTCCGCCTCAACCGGCATGTGGGTTAAGTAGAACCAACTTCTATATTGCAAAATCAGAGTGAACTTGTTCAGCTAGAGCTGAACATCGAGACTTCGGTGGGGGAGATCCACTCCCACTTACGAAGTGATAGTCTTATGATTGGATAAAGTTAATAATTCTTCAAAGCTATCAATAGCATAATCATATTCTTCAACATTCCCAAAACCGTAACTTGCATATACAAAAGGAATTCCTGCTACTTTTGCTGACTCGGCATCACCATTAGTATCACCTACATAAATTGGCTTTTTCAGCTTATTTCTTTTCATTATAAGTTTATTATTTTCTCCTTTTGATAATCCTGTTGCCCCCCAACACTCAAAATCATCGAAATACTCACTTAAGTTATGTGCCTTAAAGAAGCATTGTATGTAGCCATCCTGACAATTACTAACTATGAATAACTTGTACTTTTTTGATAACTCTTTAAGTGTTTCTTCTAGTTTAGGGAATAAAATCCCACCATGTTCACCTAAAAAAACTTGTTCGGTTTCACAGAATTCTTCTAATAATTTGATTTGAAACTTCTCATCTAGATCCGGAAATAACCTTTTGCGTATTTCATCCATTGGAAGCCCCATGCATCTCTCCATATCTTCAGGAGTTATTACCGTTGTAATGTTTGGATAGTTTGCTAATACTGTTTTCCATGCTTCACAAATTCCTGCTATTGAATTCCAGAGAGTGCCATCTAAATCAAAAATAATACTATCGATACTCATTTTTATTACCCATCCCCTTTAAATATAATCTTAAATCATAACTTCTACCGATACGTCAGATCAGAAGAAGTCAACTCTAATCTAACCCAAACATCTTGATCCATGATACCATGAATAAGATATATTCTATAGCTGAAAAATGCAAAAAAAAAACTGTCTCCTAAAATCCAGGAAACAGATTTTTTAAATAATTATAGTTTTTCCTTAACTGAAAAGATTTCTAATCTTCTATTCCGCGAGCTATTTTAGCTATTCCTAATACGTCTATACGTTTTTCCCAAGGATTCATGCCAATTACCAACTCTAAGCATCTCTTTACAAAACCTGTAATGGCAATCTGTAGCATATTTAATGGAGTTACCCTAATTCTTATTTAATTCGATTTTATTTTCTTGTTTAAGCTTTGCTAACTCATCCTCAATTTGAGAATTGACCTTACTCGCTTCTAGCTCTGCAAATTGCCTTTCAATTGTACTGGTGTGCACCATTGTTCCAGATGCCTTGGCTTCTGCCTCCATACGTTCAACCCGATCTTTCATTCGATCAAAATCTCCTAACGGGTCATGGGAGGAAAGTCCGGATACAGCCTCATTCGCCTTTTTCATTGTTTCCGCCCGCCGTTGACGCATAACCAAATCATTACGTTCCAGCTTAGCCTTTTCAAGTTTCTCCGAAAGTACACGGAGATTATCCTGAAGATCTTTTACTGATTTGGTCTGCTCTAGAAGTTGAGACTCATAATCACTCTTGCTGATCTCAGCTTGTTTTTTATACGTTAAGGCATTCCTAGCCAAATCATCCTTTCCCTGCTGTACAGCAAGTTCAGCCTGTTCGCTGCGTACGTTAATTTCCTTATTCAAGCCTTCAATGCGTTCCTCAAGTAGAATTTTATCCGCTAAAGCACGGTTGACTTGAATTTGAAAATTGCGAACTTCCTCCGTTGCTCGTTCTACGTAAAGATTTAACATTTTTTCCGGATCTTCAGCCTTTGATATAAGATCCATAGTATTGGCTTGTAGCAGATCTTTTACCTTACTAAACAACCCCATAGCCGCCAATCTCCTTTCATATAGTAACTAACCCATATAGTTATGACTTAAACATTTCCATCAACTTTATCTTCATCATAAGCATTTACTGAAGCAGTACCAATGTTTTTCTTCATATCGCCCAGATTGGAAATAACATCTTTGATATCTATACCGGTTAAAGTTTCCACGAGATCAGGAACTTGAGCAATCATATTCGTGACATCGCGGGTGACTTTCTGCATCCCAGAATTGTCCCCACCGGTAGATACAACCGTAATCTTATCGATGTTTTCAAGAGGTGCCGTGACAGCTTTAGCAAGGTCAGGCAAGCCGGCTAATAATTTATCTAAGATGGCCGCTTGCGAGTAATTAGCAAAGGCTTCGGCTTTTGCCTGAATAGCCTCAGCTTCGGCAAGACCCTTGGAACGAATAATATCCGCTTCGGCAGTACCAACAGATTTGGTGGCTTCAGCCTTTGCTTCACTTTCCAGCTTGATGTTAAGAGCGGTGGCTTCAGCTTTAGCTTTATTCTCGATCACGGTAACCTGAGCATTCGCCTCGGCCTGAGCTTGTTGCTTAATTTTCACAGCCTGAGCTTCGGCTTCTGCGGGTTTAATCACATCAGCTTCCAATTCTTTTTGCTTACGACCAATTTCGGCTTCAGCAACGGCAGATTCACCCTGACGTTCAATCTGTTTAACAGTCCACTGCTTCTTGGTCAATTCCTGTTGCAGTTCAGCATCGCGCAGCTTGTAAGCGTTTTCCTTATCAGCCTGTGCCTTTTGCACTTCAGCATCATATTGAGCCTTCTTCAAATTCAGATTTTTCATATTCTCCGCTTGTTGCGTTTCAGATTGAGTCTGAGCTTCTACAGTCTTTTGCTGTGCCTCGGCTCTGGCAATGGCAGCGTCCCGCTCAGCTGCTGCTTTCTGGATTTCACTTTCTTTAAAGGCTGTAGCCTTAGCTATCTCGGCCTCCTTAAGTACACGAGCAATCTCTGGTTTACCCATGTTTTCAATGTACTGATTTCGATCTTTGACACTCTTAATTGTAAATGAGCGAACTTCCAGTCCCATCTTTGATAACTCGCCCTGACAGGTCTCAAGCATCTTTGTTTGAACCATATCCGGTTCCTTAACAATCTGTTCGACGGTTAACTGGCCGATTATACTGCGAAGGTGACCCTCCATGACCTGTTTAATCATAATCTCCTGAGCTTCATCACTTTTGGACAAAAACTGAACTGCCGCTGTCTTAATAGCATCTGAGGTGTCAATAATCTTAATTTGAGACACCGCTTCAATAGTTACGGCCACTCCCTGAGTCGTGTATAAATCATTGGCCGGAGCAATGTCAAAGGACATCAAGGCTAAAGATATGCGCTTGCAGGTTTGCACAAGTGGCCAGACGACACGACCGCCTCCCGTAATAACATTAGAACCACCCATACCATAGACAATTAATGCTTCATCTGGACCTGCTTTCTGAAACATACGGGCAAGAATACTTAAGATAGCTAACAAACCCACAACCGCCACGGCAATAACGATTATTATACTCGAAAATATCATCTTATTTACCCCTTTCTAAATCTTTTTTACTTGCCAAATGAGTCGGCAGAAGATACGTAAGCCACTCCCCTTTCTACTTTTACTATTACCACACTTACGCCTTTATTAATTTGACCTCCATTTAATGCCTTTGCCCTGATAATTCTATCCGTACCCTGTAAAGGATACATAACCTCACCCATTGAATTTTGGAAAATACCGGTAATAACCAAACCAGTTACCCCCACTGCATCGGTGTCCTTTGTATCTAAAAAAGCGGTCTGATTCCTTAGCATTACTGTTATTACTGCTCGAACTACCCACCAAAATGCTATACCCCCAACTAAAGCAGGAGGAAGAGTGAGTAAAACTATATTAAAGACTTGAAAACCTATAAGACCGCCTGCCCCAAAACCAAGCAAAAAAGCAAATATAGCCTGGATATTTAAAATTGGCACGGTATAAACTGACGTACTTTCATTAGCAATGCTGCTATTATTTGTCGCATGGACAGTTGTGTGCGGGACATGACCAACATGACCCATATGCCCGCTATGTCCTCCAAAACCTAAGCTTAAGACGCTGAGGATAAAACCCACCGCTAAACAAATTATGTAAATACCCTCTAGAAAATTTACACTAGAACCAAATACCATAATTACAATCACTTCCTAAGGTTATTTAGTAAAAACAACATTAATACAGAATATGCAGTTAATCATCTAAAATAAATTAAACCATGTTAAATAATTAAGGTGCATTATTTGCGGCTATCCTTGATCATTCTTTTTTCCCTAATTCCACTATTTTTCACTATTTCCTGCTTAATGAAACACAAAATATTTTCACCGAAAATCCCTTTATTTTAAAAGCTTAAAAGGGGATGTGTAGAAACTTAACGTTAAAAATCTAAAGTAGGTTCAGATAGCGAAAGACGATCTCGCTTCACTAGTATTGTGGAGTAAGATCGCCTTAAATTGATCCCCATCTCTTCAACATGCCTATAATCCAGTTTCAGTGAACTCGTTCAGCTAAAGCTGAACATCGGGGCTTCAGATACAATAATGTCCAGTGGACATTATTGCCGAGCCGCCGCCTTTCCCAATAGGAATACTTTGCGGTGAAGGAGGACTCTACCGCACCTGAAGTTTACGAAGGACCCACCCCCACTTATAGAAGTGGGAGCCTAAAACTGAATTCAGCTTTTTACAGCCGAACGCGTTATAGATAGAATAATCAACCGTCACGCTTTTGTATTTTAGGGCGAAGTACGCCCGGTCGACCATGTATCGTTGTAAATGGTTTACGTAAAAGCACATTATCCATACCATTTTTCCATTTAAACGGCATCAAAGGCCAAAAATATGGGATACCAAACGACTTGCGGGTCATCACATATACTAACCATATAAATACAGCAACGCCGAATCCCACAGCCCGCAAATGGAAGGCAAACCCAAGCTGGGTACATATGAGAATAAACAAACGGGATAGCTGATTAGCTGATGCCAGATCATACGAGGTTAGAGAAAATTGGGCAACCATCACAAACGCCATATACACTAAGACTTCAGGTTGCAACAGGTGTATTTGTGACACAAATTGGCCAAAGATGATTGCCGCCATGATACTAACCATAGATGCTAAGGTTAAGGGAGAAGTCATAACCGCAAGTCTAAGAATATCTATCGCCACCTCAGCCACAATTAATTCAAGCCAAAGTGGCAGCGGATCGGCCCTATCGGCCTTGAAAAAAGCTAGTTGCTTGGGCACCAATTCAGAATGAAAATTAACCAGAAGGAACAACCCTGGAAGAAAGATGGTAATAAAAGCGGCAATCAGCATTGTCCAACGTCTGTATGTGCCAACGCTTGGGTATTGATGATATTCCTCAGGGTGCTGCAGCAATTGAAAGAAGGTAATGGGTGCAATAATCACCTCCGGACTGGTATCTACAACAATCACTACATGCCCTTCGACAAGAGCAGTCGCCGCCACATCCGGCCTTTCGGTATAACGCACAATCGGATAAGGATTCCATTTAACATTGCCAATCAGCTCAGTAACGGACTGTTCAGCCATCGCCACAATATCGGTTTGAATAGATTCTAAGCGTTCACGTATGGTCTTTACCGTATCTGGATTGGCCACATCCTCTAAATACATTAAGCTGACATCCGTTTTTGAGCGAAGCCCGACCTGCATCAGTTCTGCCCGTAAACTTGGCTCCCGCAGCCGACGCCGGATTAGCGCCGTATTCATTAACATGGTTTCCGTAAACCCGTCCCTGGGCCCCCGGACAACACGTTCAATTTCCGGCTCCTGGATACTGCGCATCGGATAAATACGTGTATCAATGAGCAGTGCGGCATCATATCCATCGACGAAAGTAACCATGGGACCTGAAAGAATAAACCTGACAACATCTTCCATCTTCGTTACAGGCTGCACCTGGACGAAGGCAACATTGGTATTCAGATAATTCATGAGATCGTGAAGCGTGTAAGATTCGTTTTCTGTCACAAACGTTTGAATACGCTTCTCCAGATCATCAAGAATAAGCACAACATTCATCGTTAGAAAATACCCATTTAAAACATATGACATCATATTAAGCTTAGAGAAGTTAAATGATTTCGCCATAATATCCCAGCTATGTCCCGGACCTTGCCCTACTCCCAACAACTCATTCAAGTAGTTTATATTATCTTCTAGTTTGGTGGAAATCGGGGGAAGAGGTTCATTTTTAGGTTCTGTCATTGCCATTGAGTGATTTACTCCTTTCAAATAACTACCATTCCAAAGCATGATGCTTTACTAATCCAACAATGGTCATCTAGCAATCTATAAAGCTTTTCCTAAAAAAAAGCTAATAATAAGAATACATAATACAAACAACGTAATGATTGTGTATACGTAATCTTTTTCTAAAACAAACATCAAAACCGAGGCTGCAACACGAAAAACAGGGGTGGCGATTAAAAGTAACAGCCCAAGGCTAATTATCGATGCAGGTTTAAAACGTAAGATCCCTGCAAGTACCATACCGATGGTTGTGGGAAATTCGCCGCTTTGATAGCCGGATTGACCAATTGCAAAATACAATAATAAACCAATTACTACTACCATTGCTGACAAATAAACCCCTGTACGCAGACTGGAGCTAATGAATAACTCAGCATCAAATAAATCTTTAGCCGCATTTTTCTTACTCATAATTATCACCTAGCTTTCCAGAGCATTTCCAGAGCAATATAAATTAAGACTGGGATGAAGATGAAGCGCAAGGTTTTACTTTTTAAGCGTTCCATTACTTTTGTTCCTATCCTGGCGCCTAGTAAAACCCCCAGAGCGACTGGTCCCGCAACTAGAGGATCAATATCTCCGCGGGAAAAATAAACACCTGCGCTGGCTGCCGCGGTTACCCCAATCATAAAATTGCTGGTTGCTGTAGATACTTTCATTGGAAGTTTCATAAAAACGTCCATTCCTAATACTTTAAAAACACCGCTGCCAATTCCTAACAGTCCAGAGATGACTCCGGCTCCGTACATTACAGCATATCCGGGATAAATTCCAGTTACCTGATACTTAACATTTTGATGAAGAGCATTATCATAATATTCGCTATTGAGATGAAGACGTTCAGCTAAGGGATGAGTCTTGACGTTCGTTGGCAAATCAGAGTATCGCTTTTTGAACATAGTGAATGCAGAATAGAGTAATAACAGACCAAAAATAATGGATAAAAGTCTGGTACTAATCAGACCTGCAATAAACGCTCCGGTAATAGCTCCCAACGTTGTCGCTGTCTCCAGGAACATACCAATGCGGATATTGGTTATTTTATCCCTGACGTAGGCAATCGCAGCACCACTTGAGGTAGCAATGACCGAAACAATACTGGCTCCGATGGCTTCATGAATCCGGACGCCCAAGGCCAACGTTAAGGCAGGAATAATAATGATTCCGCCTCCTAAACCAAGTAATGATCCTAAAAAGCCAGCAAACAAGGAGAAAGCGAAAACCACGACACTCAAACCCGTAGACAATAAACTCACTCCCTTTGTTTATGTAAAATGAGTTCCACTTAATACTAAACTTTGATAGTATTAGCCATATAGCCTCTTTCATACTGTCTAACCAGGTATGATATACTTAAGTGTCGCAATTCCAGTGGAATCGCTCGTTACGTGGATTAATACAAAAATAGTAAAAACTTTAACCATATGTTGCCTGAAATCCCGACACAGAACAATTACAGACCGGATTATTTTTGTGCTATAATGACCTTAAATTTTATATTATGGAGGAATTAGAGCATGAAAAAAGTGGTTGCTTTTATGGGGAGTCCAAGAAAAAATGGCAATACGGTCACTCTTGTTAAAGAGGTTATTAGGGGAGCACAGGATGCTGGTGCCGAAACAACTATTTTTAACCTATATGATATGAACATTAAACCCTGTCAAGGCTGTCTTGCTTGTCGCAAAACTGGACACTGTGTCATGCAAGACGATTTTCAGAACATGTTTAACTATATTATCGATGCCGATGTTGTAGTTTTCGGGTCACCCGTATATCTTTGGCATGTCTCAGCACAAATGAAATTGTTATGGGATAGACTCTGCGGCTTGTTTGATGAAAACCACAAGCCCAGGTACGCTGTTAAAAACTTGATTATGGTATATTCTCAAGGAAATCCAAACGCACAAGCTTTTCAAACATCCTTTCAAACCAATGAATCCATGCTTAAAATGTTTGGCTTAAATGTAGTTAATACTATTTTACTTACAGGCGGCAACAACCCCAGTACCGCAGCTAATAATAACGAACTTTTAGTAAAGGCTTATGAAGCAGGAAAAGCAATTTAATCCTGCATTAGTACGCTTCCCCACCATTAGAAATTTACATCGAGTGAACTCGTTCAGCTAATGCTGAACATCAGGGCTTCAGATACAAAAATGTCCAGTGGACATTTTTGCCGAGCCGCCTTTCCCAATAGGAATACTTAACGGCGAAGGAGGACTCTAACCCACCTGAAGTTTACGAAGGGCCCATACCCACTTACAAGTAGTGGGGGTCTTAAAAACTGGATAAACTCAGAACCTCAGAAATCAAAGAGAGGAAAACCAACTTAATGGTTTTCCTCTCTTTGATTTTGTTAATAGCATGACACTCTTACCCAATCGTCTAGGAAATTAAAGCAGCCTAATGTGAATATCTGTAATGAGTATTTTACAAATTTATTACATTGTGTTAATTAATTTTAACACTATTTTCCGAGTCCCTTTACAAATATGTAGTAGGATATATTTTGATTAAAAAATACCATTAATTTTAGGAGGGATCGCAATTTAATGAAAGTCATAATTAAAAGAGCCTTTGCTGTTCTCGCAAGTACCGCCTTAATCAGCACACTAGTAACAGCAGGCACTGTGCCGCCCGCACTAGCAGATGTAACCTCGACACCGAACAATACACAAGTAATCAGCGGTGCAAAAGCAAATACTCCGATCCAACACGTCGTCGTTATTTTCAATGAAAATGAGTCCTTTGACCATTATTTCGGTACATACCCGGTTGCACAAAATCCAAACGGCGAGCCTCCATTCTATGCAACACCAGGCACCCCCACTGTTAATGGACTGACTGCTGCTTTATTGACCAATAACCCCAACAGCGCGAATCCTCAACGTTTAGACCGATCTCAGGCCTGGACCAAAGATATGGATCACGGTTATACTTCGGAACAAAAATCATTTGACGGCGGATTAATGGACAAGTTTGTGGAAAATGACGGGCACGGTGATCCAACGGTTATGGATTATTTTGACGGAAATACTGTAACCGCATTTTGGAATTATGCCCAACACTTTGCCTTGAACGACAGCTACTTCGGCTCAAACTTAGGTCCTTCCACCCCGGGAGCTCTCAATGTTGTTTCAGGTGAGACGGCGGGAGCCACGGTGTATAGCAACAACCAAGCAAATGGCGGAAAGGAATTGCAGCCCAAAGACTATCCGAAATCAGTTACCAGCAATGGCACAGTTATTGGTGATTCAGACCCGTATTACGATTATGCTTCCAAGGGTAAAACCATTTCCATGGCTGGTAAAAACGTCGGTGATTTATTGAATACCAAAGGTCTCACCTGGGGATGTTTCTTTGGGGGATACGACGACCCTGCAGCCCAGCATAAGAACATTCACGGAGACGAAGTGACAGACTATATCCCCCACCACGAACCATTTCAATACTATGGAGCAACTTCGAATACCAAACATCAGAAGCCATCATTTGCGACCACGATCGGTCAAGATGATCAGGCCAATCATCAATATGATATGACTGATTTCTGGGCAGCAGCAGATGCCGGAAACCTGCCAAACTACTCTTTCCTGAAGGCGCCTGCTTATCAAGACGGACACCCCGAATACTCGGATCCCCTTGACGAACAAACCTTCCTTGTTCAGACCGTCAATAAATTAGAATCTTTACCAAGCTGGAAAAGTACCGCCATTTTTGTCTGCTATGATGACTCCGATGGCTGGTATGATCATGTTATGCCTCCCATTGTGAATCAATCGAACGATCCGGCTGTAGATGCGTTAGAAGGAAATAACGCAGGGACTAAAGCTCCCTTAAATGGCGAAAAAGATCGTTTAGGATATGGGCCAAGATTTCCGATGGTTGTAATTTCACCCTATGCTAAGCACAACGCCGTCATTAATACAACTGTCGACCAATCCTCTGTGCTCCGTTTCGTTGAGGACAACTGGAACCTCGGGCGCATTGGCGGCGGGTCATTTGATGCTGAAGCAGGTTCTCTAAATGATATGTTTGACTTTAGCCAAGGCTATTCTAACCCTCCTGTGTTCCTTGATCCAAATTCGGGCGAGCCGGCAGCACAAATTGCACCATTTAAACAAAACGGACTGCTCTACATGACTCTTGGAGATCTTGAACAGAGCCTGGATGTTCAGCCGCACCAAAGTGGCAATAATGTATGGTTCATGTATGGAAACCATCTGGTCAATATCCCGTCCAACGGAGACACTGTAACGGTTGACACAAAGCCAGTGAAATTAGGCTCCCCAATCGTAAATGGGACCGGCTTCATTTATCTGCCAATTGATAACTTGGCTAAAGCTCTTAATGCGAAGATAGTCCAGTATAAATCAGACCAAATCTTGTTCCAATCAAGCGAGGCACCAGACCAACTTGGTGGTTTGAATACGAATTTCAACACCGCCACAACCGCTGGCAAAGTTAAAAGCAGCCCCGCGGCAATGAATATTACGATTAAAAGTGACGATAACGCTGGAACTAACACCTTGTCAATTAGCACACCTGAAACGATTACTTCTCCAGAATTCAAAACACTTGTTAATCAGACCATTAAGAACGCTCAATCTAGAAAAACTTACAACCTGATTATCACAGCTACTGATGCTTCAGGCAACCCTGTCAAAGCCAGCGGCACAGCTTATGTAACATTTGCACCTGGTGTTATTGATAAAAAAGGAACGCTTGCTGCGAGTGGAAAGAACATCAGCACTACACCTGTTGCTGTAACCCTCGACTCCAGCGGCAAAGCGGTTCTTACCTACACCGTTGGCACTGCTCCGACAGATTGGGATGCTTACGACTATGATGTAATCACAATATCCAATTCAGCCCAAACATCTGCAGCATCGTACATGAACGAAATTAACGTATTGAACTAATTATCTTCCCTCATCTAAAAAAAATTGCGCTACCAGCTGAGCTGGTAGCGCAATTTCAGTATTAACAACTGCTGCCGCATCCTCCGCAGCAACCGCTGTCACATCCTCCGCCATTAAAAGGTTTTGCCGGACGTATTTCAAAGCCTCCGCCGGTTTCCGTCTCCATATAGTCTATGACGGCTCCTTCTAAATAATTAGAGAGTTTCTTCTCTATGAGTATTGAAACACCGTATTCTTCGTCCAGAATATCCTCATCTGTTTTCGAATCATCAAGAGCCATGCCGAAATTAGGGCCGCTGCAACCCATCCCCGCAAGATAAAGACGGAGAGATGAATTTTCTTGGTTTTGAGCTTTTAGAATTTCTTTAACTTTTTGGGCCGCAAGTTCAGTTATTTTAACCATCTAGCGTCACTCCTTTTTAAACTATATTCAAATTTTACACTTTTGATTTAACCAATCTTTTTGACACTCCAAAATGTCTCACTCCTCATTCATAATTAATCATAACATAATCATTATGTATTGTCATTTAATTTAACTTATAGAACTTATTATAGCCTTTCAAAACTTTATAAGCTAGTCTTTCTCGAATATTTATTATGAAAATTCCAACAACGCTAATCAGAGTTTTTCCCAACTGCAATAATAATTCTTCCTGTTGTTGTTTTTTTATTTTCCATTTCCATACCTCTTACTCTGTCCAATAGTTTCTGCCTGTATAATTCAGTTTATTGTTTATCATTTTGGAAATTAGAACAGTAATATTATTTTCAATATGGTTCCAGTTCGAAAAGATCTACATACTTATATAGTGTAATAATCATTTCCTAATGAGTTCACGTTTCAATATTTATAACGCACTTAAAGACTTAGCTAGAAGGAGACTTCTCAAAATGGAATCAAGCGAACTATATTTTGCAATATTTTTCACCACTTCTGGGGCAATAAGATTTAATAGGTTTTTGCGTAACAATAACATAGTGGCAGAAGTTAAGCCAGTACCCAGAAATATTAGCACAAGTTGCGCAGTAGGAGTGGAGTTTTACTATAAAGGAGATTTGAGTATGTTGTTAATCCAGGATATTAAACAACTATACAATATTAAAGGCAATCAGTATATTTTAAAGTACGCCAAAAGTCACTAACAGCTGGTCTGATAGCGAAGTATCTGCTGCTCAGGCGTCAATAAAGTATTTGAAGGGAAAACACATAGGGTTTTGGATACTTTTCCACACGGAACCGTACGTTTCAGCTTTAGCCATTTCGACATAGAAAAGGAAGTTTTCAAAGTCATCGAGTGTATCTGGCGAAGTTTAAATACTTTGTAATATTTGTGACGCAAAAAATCCCGCAATTACTTGCGGGATAATACATTCCTCTGGTGCGCCACCGCGGGATCGAACCGCGGACCTGCCGATTAAGAGTCGGATGCTCTACCAGCTGAGCTAGTGGCGCGTAAATTGGTAGCCCCAACGGGATTCGAACCCGTGTTTCCGCCTTGAGAGGGCAGCGTCTTAGGCCTCTTGACTATGGGGCCGTAATTTGGCTCCGGGACTAGGATTCGAACCTAGGCTATGTGATTCAGAGTCACACGTGCTACCACTACACAATCCCGGAATACTAGATGCCTTTAAATCCAACAGACATCATCATTACGTTATGCATAATCATTTGAATCGGATTATGTCACGGACTTTATTATAATCCATTTACAACTAATATGTCTAGTCCTTTTTGAAATTTTTTAATGTCCGGGCCCATTGTTCAGCTTTAGCTGAACGAGTTCACTTGTCACGCTTAAAGCATATTTATAGCACTACCTCGCTGTATACAGTCTCATGTGCATTTGCCGATGTTTGATAGACAGCTGCTACAATTATGTTATTCTTTTTCAAAAATTCGCTTGACGCAATATAATCATCTACCCGAAGCGCAATGCCGCATCCAGCTTTGATGCCGGATGGCAATGGCATTACCCCTACCGAGTACCCAGCCTGTAAAAGCGCCTTTTCAGCAAAAATAGCCGCATGTGTGTTGGCAAACGTCAGAATATAAGACACAGATACCCTCCTAAAGATTAATAAGCCGCTTCGCCCCAGCCATAGCTGTGACGATGCCGTACATGTTGGTGATCTCGCCAACCCCTAACTTCTCCGTGATCTCGAAATAATTAGTGCAAGTTCCGCAGGTCAGGATAACCGTTCCCGCTGCTTCCAGAGCGCGCAAGTCCTCTAAGCAGTTTGAATCACTGCTGGTAAGGTATGACCCCGAATTGAAAAACAGAACATGTGTGGGCGGCGGCACAAGCTCCCTGAGAGCAAAGATAAAACCTTTGATCAGTATTTGGCCCAGCTCCTGGCTGCCTTCCCCCATGGTATTCCTGCCAATGGCAACGACGAGCCCTGAATCTCCGTCTGTCGCGCAGCTTTCCACAGTGCAGCCTTCTCCTGCAACGATAGTAACTTCGATATTACCGTCTTCTTTCTGCTCATACTCGCTTTGATAACCCAAACCCGTTGCCATCTTTTGAAGATTTTGACGGGCAATGTCGTTATCTACTAAAACGGCTACTACGCCGCCGGCTTCCCCCAAGCCCTCCAGCGCTTTTTTGGCCCGAATGACCGGGATAGGGCAGACCTGTCCAATACAATCAATGTTATTCATGAATATTCCTCCTTAGCGTACTAAAATCGGTGAATTTTGCGGCAGGAGCACTTCTCCTACGATTCTAGCCAGTGGTTCCACTTCCTGAATGGCACTTAACAGCTCTTGGGCACAGGATTTTGGGGCACTGAGAAACAGTCCTCCAGAGGTTTGCGGATCAAACATCAATTCCTGCAAAGCAAAGGGTGTATCGCCAAGATCTACAAAACCCTGCATATGATTGCGGTTGCGCTGTGCAGCCGCAGTTATCAGATAATCTCCGGCATACTTATATGCTTGAGGGATATACGGCAGCTCCGAGCTATACAATACCAACGAGGTACCTTCCCCCGCCATTTCTCTTGCATGAGCTAACAGTCCGAAACCAGTGATATCAGTGCAGGCACTGATCGGAAAACTGTGCATTTTCTCCGCAGCATATTTGTTGAGCCGCTGCATGGAAGAAATCGCTGCCTGAACAGCTTGTTCATCTGCCATTTCTCCACGCAGCGCAGCCATGACGATACCAATGCCGAGTGGTTTTGTAAGGATCAGCTGATCCCCCGGAGCTGGTGTATTATTACGCCAGATTCGTTGCGGATCGAGACGTCCAGTGACCGCCAATCCATATTTCGGCTCTTTATCATAGATAGAATGACCTCCGCATAGTACCGCTCCCGCCTCTTGGATCTTTTCCGCGCCGCCTAATAATATTTCACCCAAGGCGTCTAATTCCATTCTCTCAGGATAACAAACGAGATTCAGAGCGAAAAGCGGTGTACCCCCCATGGAATATACGTCACTTAAAGCATTAGCAGCTGCGATTCGGCCAAACGAGCGGGCATCATCAACCATCGGTGAGAAAAAATCCACAGTAGAAACAATGGCAGTGTCTTGATCAATTTGATAAACAGCGGCATCATCTGAGGCATCAAAACCGACCAAGAGCCTAGGATCGCCAAATACAGGCATACCGGACAAGACCTTGGATAATTCGCCCGGGCCAATCTTGGCACCGCAACCGCCGGACGTACAGTTTGATAATAAACTCATCATGGAAATCCCTTCCTTATCATAGGTATTTGCATTATACTAAGATAAAATAATCACTGCTTACAGATTGGAGAAAAAAATGATTTATCTGGACAACGCTGCTACAACTCTAAAAAAACCTGATTGCGTCAAGGAGGCCGTTTTGCATGCCATGGATACGTTTGGCAACGCTTCACGCGGGGCACATAGGCCAGCGCTTGACGCCCTGCGTATGTTGATGGAAGCACGGATAGCCTTGGCTTCACTCTTTGGGCTTTCTGACGATCCCATGCGCGTTGTATTCACCCCCAATGCCACTGTCGCCTTAAACATCGCCATTTCCGGAATCAAGGGACATATCGTTACAACCGCTGCAGAGCACAATTCAGTACTGCGGCCCATATACAGGCAGGATAATTATACCATTGTTCCTTGTGACAACCTAGGATGCATTTCGCCTGAAGCAATTTCCTCTGCCATCCGGCCAGACACTGAAGCCGTAGTACTTACACATGCTTCCAATGTCACAGGTAACGTATTCGATATACAGTCTGTTGGGGAATTATGTGCAGCACGAGGCGTGCACTTCATTGTAGACGCCTCACAAAGCGCTGGACTTTTGCCTATCGATATGAAAAACATATCAGCGCTTTGCTTTACAGGTCATAAATCCCTGTTCGGACCGCAAGGTACCGGCGGGCTTTGCTTAGGACCCAATTACATGCCCGAATCTCTGTATGTTGGAGGAAGCGGCCATCATTCTTTCGACTTCAAACATCCTCGGGAATTGCCCGATGCGCTGGAAGCTGGTACGCAAAATGCACATGGGATCGCAGGACTATTGGCTGGCGTTCAATATATACAAGCCACCGGACTGTCAACAATACACAGCCAAGCGGATCGGCTGGCCCGCCTCTTTGCACATTCACTGGCAGATACTCCAGGCGTTACACTCTATGGCGATTTGGCTGCGCCTCTCCGCACACCCATAGTCTCTCTCAATATCGAAGGGTATGATGCCGCTCAAGTCGCCGGTCTGCTTTTTGAGAAATACGGCATTGCAGTGCGAGCGGGGGCACATTGTGCGCCATTGATGCATGATGGACTTAAACTACCCGGCTCCGTTCGGTTTTCTTTCTCGCATTTCAACACGCAAGAAGAGACAGAGTCCGCTATTGATGCCGTTCGCACCTTAGCTAATCGCTAATCAAATAACTATTGTATTTTCACGGACAAATGCGCATATCTAGATTTTGCGAATATATTCAATAGCCTTATCTAAACGTTCTAAGCACTTCTTTTTCCCCAATAGAGCCATAACATCAAATATGCCTGGGCTAACGGTTTGACCCGTTAAGGCTAACCTTGTGGGATGAATAATAACACCACCTTTAATCTCAAGCTCGCTCATTAATTGCCGATAAGCACTTTCAACGTTTTCTACATCAAATTGTTCTACGGTATTCAAACAATTTCTGCCCTTAGTGAGCAAAGCCGCAACGCCTTCTTGTTTAACGAAATACTTCTCGCGGCCTTTTTCATCATAGGAAACAACGTCTTGAAAATAGTAACGACTTCCTTCGGTCAATTCTCCTAGAGTCCTTACTCTTTCTCTAACCGTGTTGACAACATCACGAATATAGTCTCGATTATCTTCAGCATCTATGTTATTGATTAGACCAGCCCGAATAAAAAATGGTATGGCTTGTAGAGTTAACCTATCCAAATCACAGGTGGTCATATATTGCCCATTAAGCCAAATAAGTTTCTGAACGTCATATATGGCAGCGTTTTTAGAAACCTTTTCCAGTGAAAAAGCAGAAATAGTTTGAGTAGGAGAAATTAGTTCACTTTGCTGCTCTGCCGGAGACCATCCAAGTAGTGTCAGATAATTGACTAAAGCTTCCGGTAAACAACCCATTTCTTGAAATTCGCCAACAGAGGTTGCGCCATGTCTTTTGCTCAATTTGCTGCGGTCAGGAGCTAAAATCATCGATAGGTGAGCGAATAATGGTATCTCGTAACCTAATGCCTGATAGATTAAACACTGCTTTGGGGTGTTGGATAAATGCTCCTCAGCTCGGATCACATGGCTAATTTGCATGGCATGATCATCAACAACACAGGCAAAATTATAGGCAGGTGTTCCATCTGACTTAAAGATAATAAAGTCATCGAATTGTTTAGCATCGAAACTTACAGTTCCTCTAATAAGATCTTCAACAACAACTTGACCTGAGTTCGGTACTTTCATCCTTATCACAGAAGGAATCCCCCGCTTTAGTCTACCTTGAACTTCTTCGGGAGATAAGTTTCGACACTTTCCCTGATAACGAAAAGGCATCCCCTCCTTTCGTTGCTTTTGTCGTTCTTCTTCTAATTCTTCTGCGCTGCAAAAACAATGGTAGGCTTTATTTTCTTGGATTAACCTTTGGGCTGCTTTAGTGTAATACTCTTGCCGTTGGGATTGAAAGTAAGGGCCAAAATCGCCGCCCTTTTCTGGCCCCTCATCCCAGTCAATCCCTAACCATTTGAGACTACTTAAAATTTGACTTACAGAGTCTTCCTTGAGTCGTTCTGTGTCTGTGTCCTCAATACGAAGTATCAATTTACCATTATGCTTTTTAGCAAACAACCAGTTGAACAATGCTGTTCTTGCTCCCCCGATGTGCAAATAACCTGTAGGGCTCGGAGCAAATCTGACTCTGATCTTTTCCATATACTACTCTCCTAAGCATTATTTAGCTCAAAAAAAGCCATTGGTATTGCAAAACGTAATGCCTAATTACATCACAGTGAGTTTTCTTGGTATGATTGGCGTGCTTAATTTGCGTTCTTCAATGTAATGACAAAGTGCCACGAATTCTTCATATCGATTAATTTTGGCCAGATTTCTCAGATCAAGAATAATTCCTGAACTCAAATGTTTAATGAACTCCATATCTGACAGTCTTGTTTCCTCAAACAATCCACGTTGCCAATTATAGATACATGGAGCGAACTCATTCCAGTTTTTATCAAAATACTTTACTTTAGCATAGCAAAGCTTATAGATGTGAAAGATCATTCCCAATGGAGATGCTTTTTTGGCAAACTTATGACTGAAATATTGTTGAACAGGATGGTGCTCATGACGCCGTTCCCAGTAAAGATTAGCGTTGCTTTTCAATTGGTATTTGTCTAATATCTCACATTTTTCGTCTCCAAGTTCTCCTCTCAGATATTCATCTCTAACCTCTTGGGCAGCACTCTTTAACAATTGGTAATTCAATTCAGCTCCCCCCCTGAAGGTTTAGTTAAAGTTTGAAGCGACAAATATAACTTATATATAATCCAAGAATTATATTACCGCATTATGATTTAATTATATAATTCCAAATCTAATTTTCAAGGGCACCTACAACTATTAGGAAAAATACACCTATTCAAAAAAACAAAAACCGCCAGATGATCATAATCTGGCGGTTTTTGTTAACTCAATATTCAATATTACATTCCAAGATATTTCACATATTTCGGTATAGTCATCAGCTCTTTTTGAAGTCCTGCTTTTGTATCTGACGTGACGTTATTGTACTTCACCATTTCATAGCCTGCTTGTTCAACATAATTCAAATAATCGTCTACAACACTTCTAATTTTCTCATCCTTACTTTTCAGCAGCTTGCCGCAGTTTCTATAAATCTCCAAAACAGGATTACAAGATGCAAATACAACCTTCATTGTTTCAAAATTATTGTTGCCCGGAAAACCGCAGTTTGAGATGACCATAAACCGCTGATTTTTAGCGACAGAGTCAGCCAAATCAAAATTATCATGGTTACTTACAATTACAGGGCATTTTAAAGGCGCTAAGCGGTCAACAAAATTCTTAAGGGCAGCTGTCATATTCCATGTGTAGATAGGTGTAGCAAAGCATACAAGATCGGCAGAGTTATATAAGTCAAGCAGTTCCTGCATATCATCTTGCAAAACACATTTTCCTGGAGTTTTAAACCAGCACGAAAAACAACCTTGGCAATGCCCTATATTTTTCTTTATCAAAAATATAGTTTCGGTTTCAGCACCTGCCCGTCTTGCGCCGTTTAAAAAAGCTTCGGCAATTACATTTGTATTACTCCCTGCCGCTGCAGGGCTGCCGTTAAAAACAATTACTTTCATGCTCAAATCTCCTTTAGACCAACTGATAAAATAATCCATGCTGTATACAATACCAAATAAGCATTCCGTGCTCCTGTTTGGGAACTCGCAGCTGCATATCCCATTCGGGATATTGTTTGATAATTTGCACACGGTCACCTGTTGCAAAGGCAACAAACGAAATGTAATGCTCTTTTTTCATTGGGTGATTACTCGTAATAAACCAGTTATCTTCAATTACCTCGATAGAAAGCTTGTTACTTTCATCAGCCTTTTGCATGATTTGTTCTTCCAATTTCCTGCCACAGCAAGATATCTCAGCATTACCTGTACAGAGCGAAATATTGTTACACACAGTGCAGATATAATACTTTGATTTTTTCATATTGCCTCCAACGAAATTATTCGCAACCAAATCACCACTTAATAACGTTCCAATGTCAACCTCAAGTAGGTTGGACAGCTCTGCAAGCAGTGAAATATCCGGGCAGCCAAGGCCGCGTTCCCATTTGGAAATTGTTTTGTCACTAATATTCATTTTGTCTGCAAGCTGCCTTTGGCTCATTCCTTTTTCTATTCGCAATGTTCGAATAACGCTGCCGACCTTAACGTTTTGCATAACGACTACCCCCATGGATCAATTGTAATCAATAACTATGATTTTTTAAATCAACGCTCCGTAGAGTTCATTAATTGCAATCCTGTAACAAAAAAGACGGTCTAACCAACTTATCTTTAAGGATAATGGTCAGCCATCTCTTTACGTTAGTTTGAACTTAAAATGTATAGAATCAACTGTATTGTATCCATATAATGCTAATGGGCCATTTTGACACCTAAACGGAAAATTTATAATATGAAGGAAGCGTCTACTAGAAAATTCTAAATTTCAAACCTTTGAATTACTTGATATAAATGCTCTGAGGTTTTGGCCAATTCTGCAGCAATCGCAACTAGTTCTTGTGTTGAAATCATCTGCTGCTCAGCTGAAGTCGCTGATTGAGTTGCTCCCTCAGCAAATTGAGAGGCGATTGAAGTAGCCAATCTCTGGGCTTCTGCTAGCAGTTGACTTCGATTTAATAAATGATCGGCATTTGAAAGATTTTCTTCCACCTTTATAGAGGTGGAGTTAATCACTTCATCAAGTGAGTTGATCGCATCTCCTGCTTGTTCAATCACAGTTTTGCCGTGATTCACGACCTCCATTCCTTGATTAATATTCGTCACCGTTGTGTTGACCATTTTCTGAACATTGGAAATAAGCTGCATGATCTGTTGCGAAGACTGTGCCGAACTATCCGCGAGTTTTCTGACTTCCTCAGCGACAACGGCAAAACCTCGACCATGTTCCCCAGCTCTGGCTGCTTCGATGGCAGCATTAAGAGCTAATAGATTTGTCTGAGCCGTGATCCCATTTATTACTGAGATAATATCCCCAATCTTTTGCGCCTGATCCGCTAAACTCAAGATCGATTCATTAGCTTGCTCAGTGACTTGATAAATGGCTTCCATCTCCTGAACAGCTTCTTTGACAGCTAAGGTTCCTTGTTGGCTTGTAGCTTTGGCAGACGTCGTTAGAGATAGAACCTTCTGAGTGCTTTCCAAGATACTTTGGGCGGCAGCTTCAATTTCATCGACTTCATCTTGAGACTTCTTTATACTCTGAATTTGTTCAGCAGCTCCTGCGCTAAACTCTTCTAATGTGGCAGCAAACGTTTCTTGATTTTCAACTAACGCGTTAACGTGAGTTGCTTGAGTGTGACTCATTGCCTGAGCTTTCTCGGTAATAGAAGCGAGATCTGTAATTATAGATGTCATTCCGATGGAAACTTTGTTTACCTCGTATGATAAGTTTCCTAATTCATCATCCGAATGAGCTTCAGCTCTGGATTTCAAATTTCCTTTGGCAATGGATTTTGTGACCTTGAATGTTTCTTGAAGAGCAGTTGCCAGTTTGTTTTTAAACCAAAAGCTGTAAAAAGCGTGAATCCCTAAAGCAATTAGAGAAGAAATAATGGCTGCTGGTGAAAAGGAGCTGTAAATTATCCAGGCTATTGCAAGAAAAAGTGTGGGAATCATGCCGCTATACACTTGTTTCGTGAGTTGCCCCTTATTGAGAGGCATGTCCAAGCGAACAGCATAGGCATGTTTGCCTTTAACAAAGATTGGACTGGCAACTTCAAACAGGACTTCGCCAGTGTTGCGATGATAAATCTGAGTAATCGGTTCTGTACATCGCGCGCCCCGAAGTTCCGTCTCGTTGTTAAAGTAAATACCCTCTCTCAAACGATTTGAGTGAACCAGAGCCAACCCGTCTAAATCAAATAGACTAAGAAATTCGTTGTCGCCAAGATTTCGATCGATCGCTTCTCTTAGCGGCTTGACAGCACTTTTCCAATCGTCATATTGGTTTAAAATACCTTCAATTTCCTTAGCAATGCGTTCAATAGTCGCTAAGCCTTGTTTTTTTTGCATTAGACTAACTTTTACGTCTCTAGCTATATTTATCTACCACCTTTTTGTAGAATCGGAATTAATTAAATAATTCACAAACCAGAAAATGTTAGAAAATCGACAAAATATTACTAATTATGAGTCTAACACGAACCTGCATTTATTTCAATATGAAGCAGGGATTTAATAGCTAGCCCCTATCACTAATTCAGATAACGATCAATTATAACGGTTGTTTCTGCTTAATCTTAGCTATGCGTATATTGCAGGGTGACAAGGAAAAGCGTATCATCCTCTCGAAAATAACAGATATCTTATAAATGGCTCAGCCAATTAAGGCTGAACCATTTATATTCAAATATTCGTTCTGAAATAAATCTGAATCATAATGATAATTATAGTTTCAAGAAATTAATTTATACCTGCTGGAAAGAATTTATTTGATATTCTTGATTGCTGTCTCGGCGAATTTAGTATTGACCACTTTTTCATAAGGAGCAATCTGCTTAAGCTCTCCCGCATCCTTGATGATCTGCTGGAGGAGGTAAAAATCCTTTTCCTGAAGAACAGGATTTGTCTTATACGTGTTCTGTTCTTTATATCGTTTAATAGAACTGGTCAAAATCTCCTCATTCTCATCCGGGAATTGGGGCTTGATAGCCTTGGCGATCTCTTCAGGAGAATGTTTTTCAACCCAGACTTGCCCCTTATAGATGGCGTTTGTGAATTTTTGGATGATATTCGGATTTTTCTCAATATAACTCTTCCTGGAAAAATAGGCTGTATACGGAACTTCGCCGCTCTCCTTGCCTAAAGAAGCTACAATAAAGGCTTTGCCTTCTTTCTCCATTGCAGATGCTGTGGGCTCGAAAATAATTACATAATCCCCTTTGCCTCCCAGAAAGGCCCCAGCCGTTGCCGCAAATTGTATCGTTGTGTCAATTGTAACATTTTGACCCGGGGTAAGACCAGTTTTACCCAAAACATACTGAAGAACAATGGCCGGCATTCCGCCCTTGCGTCCGCCGATAATGGTTTTCCCTTTCAGATCACTCCATTTGAAACCGGGATCAGGCTGTCTGCCCATCAGGAACGTCCCATCTCCATTGGTAAGTTGAGCAAATACAACACTATTATCTTCTTTGCCTTCATTATAGACATACACGCTGGCTTCAGGTCCGGCAAAACCGATGTCCTCTTCCCCAGATAGAACCCCTGTCATAACCTTATCCGCTCCCTGACCGTTTGACAGTTCGACATCCAACCCTTCTTCCTTAAAAAAGCCCTGAGTTATAGCAACATATTGGGGAGCATAGAAAACAGAATGAGTCACCTCAGAAAGTTTGACCTTTGTAAGCCCGGTTTGAGTGCCACAGCCGGAGATCACAGTAGAAAGCCCTAAAAGCAATACACTAAAAACTATGATTAATCGTTTCATAATGGCTCCTCCCTTTTTATAAAGAAACTTATGTACTAATAGTTGAGATCATTATTTTTTACAAGCAGTCTTTCAAGATAAACCACCCCCTGATACATGATAGCTGCAGCTACTCCCAGAATTATTACGCTGGTCATTACCAGGTCTAACTTAAAAACCTGTCCGCCGTAAATGATAAGGTAACCTAATCCAGCTTTGGAAACCAGGAACTCTCCCACTATTACCCCGACCCAGGACAACCCAACGTTAATCTTTAAAGCATTAATTATGGTGGGGAAGGAAGCGGGGAGCACTACTTTTGTCAGAACTTGAAATTTGTTCCCGCCAAAGGTTTGAACCAGTTTGATCTTTTCCTGATCAACCCCCCAAAAACCATTTAGAACCTCTAAAATTGTAACAATAAGGGAGATCGCCAGAGTCATGACAATAATGGATGCCGGACCCGCTCCGATCCAGACGAGGAACACCGGACCAAGAGCAATCTTAGGTAAACTGTTGAGGATAACCAGATACGGTTCAGCTACTTTGGATATAAATTTTGACCACCATAGAATGACAGCTAGAAATGTTCCCAGGAGTGTGCCTAAAGTAAAACCGACGATAGTTTCCAGACAGGTAATTCCTATATGATAAAAAAGCACCCCCTCCTTATATAACTGGACAATTGTTTTTACAATCCTTGAAGGTTGGCTGGTGATAAAAGAATCAATAATTTTTGCATCCGCCATAATTTCCCATAGGACAAGGGCTAAAACTAAAAGGAGAATCTGAGTCATGCGAACAGAGATTTTACCAAACCTCTCCTTACGTAAGTATTCCTGACGTTCCAAAGAAATGTTCAGGGCTTGGGAAATGGCAGGAATGTTTTCTTCTTCATCTTCAAACATGAACATCCAGCTCCTTCCATATCTCCTGAAAATAGTGTCGAAATTCAGGGGCTTCCCGGCAAGTTAATGGAGTTCTGTTGCTGCAGCTTAGCTTAATCTCATGGATGTTCTTAACCATTCCAGGTCTTTTTGAGAGGACAATAATCCGATCGGCCATGCTGATACTTTCCGAAATATCGTGGGTAACCAAAATAGCGGTTCTATTTTCCTTTTTGATAATTGAATAAATATCATCATTGACGGCGAGCCGAGTCTGATAATCCAGGGCGGAAAACGCTTCATCCAATAACAGAATCTGCGGATCCGTTACTAGAGTTCTGATCAGCGCCGCCCGCTGCCTCATCCCGCCGGAAAGCTGATCGGGGTATCTATTTTTGAATTCATAGAGCCCGTAGGTTTTAAGAAGAATTCGAGCTCGCTCTTTGGCCTCCTGGGTTACAGCCTTGCGGATTTCCAAGCCAAGCATGACATTTTGCCATATGGTTCGCCAATTGAAAAGATGATCCTTTTGCAGCATATAGCCGATTTTTTTCGAGGTCCCCGTGACCTTTTCTCCACTCAGCCACACTGTCCCTGAGCTCGGAGAGAGCAAGCCGGATATTATCGATAAGAGTGTTGATTTTCCACACCCGCTGGGACCGACAATGCTCACAAATTCTCCATCCTGAACAGAAAATCCGATGTTTGTAAGAGCCGTAATTTCCCCGTTCAGGGATTGATATTTCATATTGATGTTATGTACCTCAACGGCATTCAATGTCACTCCCCCCAATCTTAGATTCTTTAATAGTGTATTGGGAAAGATAGAAAGCTGTGAGTGATTCCAAAATAAAGATAAGCCTTCACCTATTTTTGAACAAATAACAGGTGAAGGCATCGCATCAGTGAACAATATAAGGATAAAAAATGAGAGTTTTCTTGATATTAGATTTAGTTTCCTCTATAAGTCTCTATAAGTATATCTGTTAGCCATAAGGACATTAACAACACGATTATAATCGGTAGCATACTGGAAGACGGTATCATTCATTCTTGGAGCATCGGCTCATACATCATGATGGCATGGTTCTCTGTTATAAACTCATCGTTTATTAGGTTCTCTTTACCGTCATAAACCTTACGGCGTATTATATTATTCCTGGTATACCCTCCCCACCACTCGTGATTAATTTGGTGATGGCTTTCATAAACTTCATACCTTTTCTCACAAGTTCGGTTACTACGCCATTCTCCATGCAAATGTGTCTTATCCAGCCACACAAGCAATTGGTAATCATCTGAAGTATTGTTTCTTACTTGCAAGTCAACATAATTGTATACAATGGTTGCACCGCTTGCGAAAGGCTGGGTACGGTTGACATCGGGAAATACATCATGTGTATGTCGCCATCGCTCTGTCACTGTTAACGAGGTATGCAAGGTCATCCAATAAATTAGGTTAGATAACTGGCAAAGTCCTCCTCCAATCCCAGCTTGAAATGTACCGTTCGAAAGTACCATTCCTTCTTTATATCCTTTTCGCTTGGTCGGTTTACCCACAAGTCGCCACAATGAAAAAGTCTCGCCCGGCTTAAGAATTAAACCATGTAGTTTGGTGGTTGCCAATTTAAGATTAACGACTTTATTTTCCTGTAGCCGCATGTCTACATCCCGTAGCTGACGATAAAGTGGTGTTTGATGTTTTGCAATAATGTATTGAAGCGGGGAGGGTGAGCATTTATACGCAAATTTAGTGGTTCTGCTCAAATACCAATGTACATAACGTCGAAAGGTAAAAAACAACTTGCCCCAAAACAGCCGAATACTTGAACGCTGACGAGGACGTTCTATCCGTTTGTAATTAATGCTCACAATTAACACTCCAAAACTATTCTATTTGATTTCAAGTCTTATCCAAATTATGGCTCATATTTTTGAATAACTGAAATTTTGTTCTACAAAGAAGAAAGCAGGATAATCGCTTACCGATATATGTTAATATTCAGTTAATTCCTCACAATATGAATCATCTCTGATGATAAACTGTCGCTCAACTAAAAGGAAATTAGGCTTCGCCGTGAGATTGTGCATAATAACTCGCACCTTTTTTGATTACTTTAACGTAAATTAAATGGTTTCCTGATACATCGAGAGGCGGTCTCGTCAACGAATAAATTTTCGCGTTTTGCTGTTCCAGACTATTTCTATCTAATTCAGTCTGAAACCGATTAAGCAACCACTGAATGAGTACCAATTGAACTGTCGGGGCATTGGAAGTGGAAAAATTATTATAATTATCAATCCAATAATTATCAAAGCATTACCGTATTTTTGTTTCCTTCTTCGTTTAATCCCTTTGTCAGAAATCAATTTCTGTTGTTCGTATTCCCATAGAGGTTTCATAAATGGCAATATCCTGCAATAGAAAAGATTATTTAACGATTTGCCAAATTTAATGGACCACAAAACCAAAGCCAGAACCAAACTAGTAGTGATTCGTTGCGAAAACCCTAAATTGATTGGCATTACACAATAAAGAAACAACACTAAGATAAAGGGAATATTTAATATAACGGCTTCAATAAATCTTAATCTTCTTAGATGCCTTGTATTCACCATGGAATCCTCTTTCATTAGCAGCATCTCCTTCAGGAGCAAGAAATCTTTGTCGAGAGCAACTTTTGGAATTACAACTATATCCCATATTAACTGCGAATCATAGCGAAATAACATACTATTGCTAAAATTGGAAAAGCCTTCTAAAAGGTTGAAATTTGTATAGTGAGTGACAATTCCGCCTGGTTCTATAAGTGTCCGTCCAACACTGATTAGAGCGGACGGATTTAACTACTGAGTAGTACTGCAATTGATGGGTCTACTATTCTGTCGGCCTTAATACTATTCCCCTTACCATATTGTTCATTTTTTAATTTAAACGTTTGTATTTTGTTATCAATATTTATTGTTACTATTATTATAGAATTTCCAGTCTCAACTGCCGAGCCTGTAGTATGTGAGTTTAAAGTATATGCTTTCCGTGCATGAGAGCCATTATTATAATCTTCTATGAGCATTTTACCTTTCAATAGAGGATTGTCTTCTTCATAATATGATATTTCAAGATATTTAACTGAAGATAATTTGGATATGTCTTTTTTATAAGTTACTATTAATGTTTTGGCCAAATTACTATCAAAATTAATTTGACCAAATAAATTTTGTCTAGATATTCCTGTCCCTTTTACTTGAAATTCAGCAGACCAAAATTCATTTTCTCCATTAAAAGTATAATTCAGATTAACTATTTCTTTTTTATATGAACAACCAGTAATTGATAATAACATTATACACATGAAAAAAATATATAATTTTTTCAACTTCAATTCCCCCAATAAAAATCGATAAGCAAACACTGGGGTGTACTTCTATTTTTTCAACCTAATTCGTCTGAGTATAAGCAAGAATTGCGAATATATCTACGACAATATAACCATTACTATGAGACTAACTGACCATCCTGCAAGACTGAGATGAAGACCATCAGAGGTAATGGAACCAATTTCTCCCCACTCCTTTAGAATTAAAATCTTATCATGTCTTCTTGAAAAACATCCTAAAAGCAAAATATATTAATGCTAGCCCAACAGTAAAATTTAACGTTGAGAGTATGGAAACGGATAAGAACTTTCGTGTGATGCTTCCGATGACCACGATGAATGTTAACGCAGTCAATCGAGGCTTGATTGTCAAGGGCGAGCGTCTCCCGCTCGGCTAAGCGTACCCTTTACAAGCAACACGATGTTGGGCTAAGGGGCTTTCGCTTCTTTTGGATAAGTTCCAATACCACGGAGAAGAACAACAGCTAGGACCAGGACAATTATAGCAATGACAACCAACCATTAGTTTCTTCATAGATTCCCCTCCTCTTAATACACAATATCCTACGAATTCGTCGCAACATAAGAATGATGTGACATGTTTGCTCAAGTATGATAGTTCTTCGAAGAACCTCCTCTACCTACACTTCAGCAATTCTGTTCTCCATCAAATTCAATTCGGTAAATGAATCTATGCCCCTTCGCCAGGTATGACATCTGAGCTATCGTCACTAATTGCCCATGTTTCCCCTATTCGAACCACAGAAAACTGATAATGCAATCCAATTTCGGGGTGGGCAATAACGTTGTTAATTAATACTTTGTCCCAAACCCAAATATCAGCACTGACAGTAGCAATGTTGCCATGTCCACTTATCTTGATATTTCTATATTTAGAAATCCCGCCGTCTAAAAATCTATAGTTACCTGTTTCCTGAGCATCTAATAAAGATTCTGATTGGCCAACCATTTTCTTTAATATTTGCGAATTGGGGATGTAGAACCTAGAAAGCTTTCCTTCAATATCCTCGTTCGTTTTTCTAATAACTTCGTCTGGAATACGGGTTTTAGGATTTAAACGGTAAGGTTCTGGAAGGATAATTGCTGTTTGCCCCATTTTGACGGAATCTAAAATTATTTTTTGAATTTCAATAGCATCAGTCGCTTTGATGCTTGTAAATCCCCATTGGCCAAACCAATTAATAAATAAAATGAGGCATGTGACGATTATTCTTATAATCCAGCTTTTATCTTTAAGAAAAGAGGTCATCGCACCCATATTGAACCTCCAAATGGTCAAATGTTTGCAAAATAAGAGGGAGGGTATTTGTATTTGTGGGTAAAAGAATAACCGAAATTAGGGAAACCAGCCTAATATAAATATCCCTAGACCAATGATTATTGGTTTTAGCAAAATGCCCTCTCCTTCGTATAAGAACTTCGCTACTCAAACTATTCTGGGTTGCCCGCGACAAGTTCAACATGGTCTACAATCAGTCCTCTGGGTATTCTTTCCACACTTCAATCTCCTGTTCAAAATAAACCCAAATAGGCCAAGATTCATATGGAGTATCCCTTTCCAATTACATGTGCGTCGGAAAAGTCTGGATTTAAAATTGAATTTAATAAATCCAAAGGCTCCGAAACTAGTAAGCCTGTCGATTGCCATTGTTCACCCCGTCCATAGATGAGCACTCTCTTACATATTTTCTTTAAATCGTAGAAATAATTACAGGATTCCAGTTCATCTTTAGACCAACCTTGTAAAGGGGAAGCTCCAATGGTATTTGTTCAGCCTCAATGTTATTCACGAGATCGGTTTAACATGTCTAGCTCTTTTTACTGACGAATTTAAAAATCAAATGGTTCAGCTTTATCTTAATGGTAAACCCAGGGCAGAAATAATCCGGGAATATGATTTAGGCGCCTCTGCCTTTGACAAGTGGGTCAAGCAAGTCAGTCTACTTATCACACCCCTTACAACTTAGCAGAAGGTTTTTCAGATTGATGCGTTTGCAACTTGATTAGTTCGTCCAGCTTAACTAGCAGTTCTTTATCATTTTGGGTTTTACGTTTGAAAAACCGCAAAGTACTAACCATAAAATAAACAACAAACGCAACAACGAATGCAAATAACCCAAGACTCAAAAGCAAATGCAAATGCAAAACGAGAGTATAATCAAATGTTATTGGATTCCCACCCATCATTGACACTCCCTCCATCCGAAATTACAGCGATAAACTTAAAACCCTGTATTACCTTCGTAAAAATGCTCAGATATAGGTTAAAGGTTCTTCAAGCTTGAACTCTGATGGCCTGACCAATGATAAATCACCAGTACACGATGACCCCGACGAATGATGTGACATGTTCATTTATTCCCCATAGCATTCTCTAGTGCAGACCTTAACTTCGGAAACTTGAATTCAAAGCCAGTGTTAAGAAGTTTCTTCGGGATAACCCGTTGTCCGTGTAATAACATATCCGCCATTTGTCCTAATACTATTCTCAATAAAAACTCAGGCATCGGCAACCAAGACGGTCTCTTTAAAACCTCACCTAAAATCTCATTGAAATCTCTCATTCGCATAGGGTATGGCGTTGTTGCGTTTACAGGACCTGTTAGCTCTTGATGTTCGATTATGAACCTCATCATACTTTTTAAATCCTGAATGTGTATCCAAGAAATCCATTGATTTCCCTTACCCAACGGGCCACCCAAGTAAAACTTAAAGGGCATTGCCATTCTGTTAAGAGCGCCCTCGCTTCCTAGGACTACGCCAATCCGTAAAGTTACAACTCTAGTTATATCACTTTGAACCTTGTTTGCCTCGTTTTCCCAAGCTCGGCAAACGTGAGCTAGAAAGTCTTCGCCTGCTTTTTCAGGCTCAGTTATCTCTTCATCCTGACGGTCTCCATAATAACCAATGGCTGAAGCATTGATTAAAAGTTTTGGTTGAATGGCACGATTATTTATGGCTGTTACAATGGCTTCAGTAGTTCTAATCCTACTCTCTAGTATTTCCTGCTTAATTGACTTAGACCATCGGCGATTGCCAATTGACTCGCCCGCTAAGTTAATTACTACGTCAATTTCAGGTAGCTGAGTCATAGAAGTTAGAGGGGAATGATTGTCCCATTTAATGACCTTAACCCCATGTTCTAAGGTATTTGTGGATTTGGAAGGATTCCTTGTTACTACGTAGACCTGGTATCCATTCGCATGTAATTCCACAGTTAGGTTTCTTCCAACAAAACCCGTTCCTCCAAAGATTAAAACCTTCATTTTTCCCACTTCGGCCTCACCTCTATTCGGTCTTTCCATAAAGAGGATAGTATTTTACTCTAACTCTCCACAAACTTCATATCTTAACAGTGTTATTCTTAGAAAGTAGTTTTGTTGCCATTAGGGCAATGAAATAGAGGGTTAATATAGAAGGGAATATAACGGTAATATTCAATCCTTGAAACAATTGCTCAAGATGCCATAAATTTCCTTCATCTAGAGTTCAACATGTTCCTAAATATTCCTTCTGCAAATGATAATATTCGAAAATAATAAACCAGAAAGTCAAAAAACATTCTGGTTCATTAATCACACAAATTCGAACACTATATGTAGTTTTTAAATCTATTTAAAGTTATTATTTAATGAATTCTCAGATAACGAATTAGATTACCTCCCTACCAATTTAATGGAAGGTGATAATAAACCAAACAATGTACGCCCCATGTTTGAAAAAGATGAAGTAGTAACAGCAATGAATGCTATTCTAAATGAACGAGAGAATAATATCATAATCGATAGTTGGGGTATTAATTCGAAGTTACTAAGACCTGAAGAATTTATTCTGAATACAATACAACGAATAAAGAAATGAGAACAATTCAAAGAAGGGTCATAAATTACATAATATTGAATCGGAAATAGCATTTTTCAGGACGCGATGAGGCATGGCCTGAGGCAATTCCTTAATCTTCCTAAGCTTGCTCTTAGCCTTCTTGTATCGTGCCAGCAAAAAACATAGCGCGAAAAAACTACGCGCTAGCCGTTTCATGTCAGATATATCTAAATAACGCTTAAAATTTAAGAATCAATAGAAGAATCCTTCCTCTTCTTTAATAAATCAAATCCCTTGATACCCCAATGAATAAGCCCTGTCAACTGCTTCATTGCCGGGTATTCCATCGTCCTTGCAACGTCTTTCAAGTACCTCCGGATCTCTAGATGCTGTGGACAAACTTTCTCACACTTTCCACAACCGATACATCGTGAGGCATAGGTAGGTACACCTCCGACTAAACCGCTTGTCATGAGAAAATAATGGATTTTCGTCCGTTTAGTCTGAAAAAGATGCTTATCATTATAAATACCCAGACAGTTTGGAATATCGACGCCTGACGGACAGGGCATGCAATATCTGCAGCCTGTGCAGCCAACTTTTAACAGGTTTTGATAAACTTCCTTAACTCTGTCCACGACAGCCAATTCTTCCTTTGGCAAGGAATTCGGATAAGCCTCCCCTGCTATTCGAATATTTTCACTGATATGTGCTTCTTCGTTCATCCCTGACAACAGCATTGTTACCTCAGGATGATCCCAAACCCAGCGCAAGGCCCATTCGGCAGGTGTCCTCTGTTTTTCGGTCCTACTCCAGACTTTTTCAACCTCCTCAGGAATCCTGCCCACTAATCTCCCTCCTCGGAGCGGCTCCATGACAACGACACCCAGACCTTTGGAAGCTGCATACTTAAGGCCTTCAGTTCCCGCCTGGTAATATTCGTCAAGATAATTGTACTGAATTTGACACATGTCCCAGTCATAGTCATCGACAATCAGCTTAAAATTTTCTCTGTCGCCATGAAACGAAAAACCTGTGTGAATGATCTTGCCGTCCCTCTGTGCTTTTTGCAAAAAATCCAGAATACCAAGGCTTTTCATCGTTTTCCAGGACGCGAAATCCGTAAGCATATGCAGGAGGTAATAGTCGATTCGATCGGTCTTAAGCCTTTTCAACTGCGTTTCCAAAACCTCTTCCATCCCTCTCCTGGACTGGATCATATACGTAGGCAGCTTGGTGGCGATTTTCACTTTATTCCTTATCCCCATTGAAAAAACCTCTCCTAAGAAGCTTTCACTTTTCCCGCCATGATAGACATAGGCTGTATCAAAATAGTTAACACCACTGTCAATCGCCTGAAGAAGCTGCCTTTCCGTTCGCTGCGCATTGATTCTGCCGTTTATTTCCTGAAAACGCATGCAGCCAAAACCTAGAATTGAAACCTTATCGCCTGTTTTACCCATTTCTCTATAAAGCATACTTCTTGTCCCGTCACCCCATTTCAATTCATCACAATTTACAAATGAACAACATTTGACACAAATATCTTGCTAAAATACCCACAAAAAAACAACAGCCGTTGGAATCAACAAGTATAAGGACTTAACAAGCAATCCATTTTTGTTGCACTTCAAAGGGGCAATCATTAAAACGGCTAAAACGCCAAGAAACAGGAGCAATACATAACGAAAATGCAGCAGATTGAATATTTCATGCAAAGAAACGATCAGCAAAAACCAGCTCGCTGCAAGCGTAGTGGGAATCCCTGAAAAATACTTTTTGCCATCAATTTCTTCCATCCCATCCAGATTGAAATGGGCCAGCCTGCATACACCTGAAAGAATATAGGCAATCAGAATCAGCACCGATAATACGGAATTCAACCCCATAAAATATGCGATAACCGCAGGCACGATACAAAAGTTAAAAAAGTCTGCCAGACTGTCCAATTGTTTGCCGAAGTCTGTTTCCATTCCGAATTTCCGGGCGACAATCCCATCAAGCCGGTCCAGTAATAGGGTCAATACATAGAGAGTAAAGGCTATCTTTAGCTCATGCTCAAAAACTAGCGTCAAGGTAATAAAGCCAATGGCCAGTGAGCATCCGGTCATGGTATTGGGGATATTCAGGTACTTTAGATAAACAAATTTTCTATTCAACACCAACCCCTCCGTAATCTTAAAATTTGTTTTTGACTCCGCTTTATATGGTAGAAAATGTAAAGCCTTTATTCAAGTCCAACTCTTCCTTTTTTACGAAAGATTTTGTTTTTCATAGTCATTAAATACAACGTTATAAAGGCCAGCACAAAGAAAGTTAAAATAATACCCAGCATTAACTTACTGAAATCAAGTCCATGAGTTTTGGCTGTCAGCGATAGCGAAAGAGTCAGCAGGTAGCACGCCAACGAGGCATAGTTAGGCAGGTTGTTGTAGATGGAGATCAATCCCGTATTTTCAGAGGCGCTGCTGGCATAACTTCTGGTACAGAAGAGAAATATCCCATAGGAAATTCCGGCACAAGAACACAAACAAAGCAGAATAGAATAAGACCTAGAAATTTTCAGATAAAAAACCAATATGATCAGGATCAAGATAAAAATGGCGATACCGTTTGGTTTAGCAGAAAACTTTGGGTTGTTTTTCGTCTTGATTTGTCGCTTTGCAAAAAAACCGGACATTAAGACTGTGATCACTGCAAAGATACTGATAACTCCAATAATCGTTCCTCCTTTTGCCGTTGGGTTATTGAATTGATAATAATCTTTTAAAATATAGATCATCATGGAAATCAGCATGGTTACGGCAGTCAAGATTAAGGCTGAATAGGCAGCAAATAACTGATCACAAAATGTAAACTTTATTTGGGGAAACGACCGCTCGTTTTCTCTAAAATCAGGACTGTTTTCTTTCGGATTTTCGACAATAAAAATTATACTTAACAGGGCAATTATCCATATTAAGACAATAGTCTGCATTGTTTGGGCAGCGAAGAACGAGAAATAAAGCGGGGCAAACATAATGCCCAGCAGTTGAAAAAAAAGATTGGAGCGGACATGAATTTCCAACTGTTCCCGATCGGATTCTGAAACAAAAAATCGGTCAATGCAGTTATAAAATAAATTCGAAACAAATTTCATTAATATAAAGCAGGCAAAATAGAAGCTCAAATTTTTTAGCCAAAGAAGTCCAGAGAAGGATGCAGCCATCGTCAAAGTACAGCAAATAGTTAAGCGGTTTCTGCGGCACGCAGGAGCGATCATAGCGGAAAAGAACTTATCGTTCTGGGAGGTAAGAATTCCCGCAATGGAAGCCAAGGTTCCTAACAACAGAAATAAGCTTAGGAAGGTATTCTTATGTTCAGGGTAATTAGCCATGAAATAAATTTGTGGTAAAACACTTAAGGTTGCCGTCCAAATAAACGAAGTAAAGAAATAGATTGTATTTCTCTTGAATATTAAAGTGCTTTTCACGTTGTAACTAGCCTCCCTCTATTTCATGGAGTATAAAAACATGAACAGCAGCGGAGAGACTGTTAAAGTACTGTCAAACCTGTCAAGAATACCGCCATGTCCTGGCAGAAAATTGCTGAAATCTTTTATTCCCACACTTCGTTTAATCTTAGAAAACAATAAATCGCCGGCATTCCCAAAAATAAAAATGGAACTAAGCAGAATTAAATTTTGTAATAGTGACGTTTCGGCTAAAACAGGGATGATAGTATGAAACAGAATGAGACCTGCCAGCAACCCTCCCAATCCTCCAATATAACCTTCAAGCGTTTTGTTGGGACTTAGAATTTTAAAGATCAAAGTTTTGCCAAATTTTCTGCCTGCGAAATATCCTGTCACATCGTTAAAGGCCAGCATAGCGATTAGAAACCAAATCGTATCAGGATTTATTGAGTATAGGACCACCAAACTTGCAGCGGAAACAGCCAGGGACAATACCCCTAAAAAATAGACGTAGAAAGGATTGCTGATCATATTTAACGTCCCGGCGAAGGTCAAAGCCGCCAACAGAAGGAATGCGGGTATAAAATAGATCAGAGATGAATCAAAATATAGCATCAACAAATAGCATCCCGCTACGGCTATAGCAAAGATTATGGGGTACTTAAGTTTGTAATTCTTGGCCAACTCATAAATGCCTAAAAGAAGAATTAGAGAAACTAAGGCAAAAATGGCGCCAATGCCCAGGATGGAAGCAAGACAAAAAACATTCAAAATACCAAAAAATGAAGCCACTCGTAAGACTGTCTCTCTGCTCTTCTTAACATAGGCAATAGCGAAAATAATGATAATCACGCATAGAAAAAAGAGATAGACCCGTAAAATCATTGAGATACCCCCACGTATTCCTTATTCATTTTTAGCAGTAAAAGGGTATTTTTTTCGTTTGATCATATCTGTAAACGCTTCCAACCGGGTTTGAAAACCTGCTTCCCCCGTATGCTCATCCATACAGATACTTAAAATGGGAATCCCCCAATCAGCGCTGACCTTAGGCACAATTGAACCCGCAACAACTTCAGGCATGCAAGAAAAAGGATAGAGGTGGATAACTCCATCATAACCCTTTTGCTTAAAGACAATTGCTTCACCGACAGACTCTCTGCCGTGCCCGCCAATTGGCCTGGTGATATACTTTTGGGCAAATTTATAGACTTGGTTATTATGGGTTGGCAGATAGTTATCCAGGAATCTTTTTTGCTTCAAAGACCCCACAAAGAATTCGGAAAAGCTTAAGGAGTACTTAAGCAAGACACCATTATTCCCAAGAAATTCCTCCATATTCATGGTGGAAAATTGATCAATCAGCAGGAAAAATTCACCGACCAAACCAAGTTTGATGATCTTTCTATTCTTGTCAATGGGGATAGCATCAAAGCCTTTGCTAATTTCCTGCTTGAGTGCTTTCAACCCGTAAGAATCGGTGGTTTGCTCTAATTTGCGGAGGAATCTCCGTTTCATTCTGGTACAATCGCCTCTGTTGATTTCATAGGGCCGAATTTCCAACGACCTTTCTCTAATCAATTCAAAGATAACCAATCTTCTCCAGAATCCCCTGATAGTCTTCATAAATTGGTGAAGTGTCAGCTCCGGATGATGCTTTTTGACATTCAGCCAGAATTCTTTTTTAGCTTTGACCGCTAATAACTCGACGCGATAGCCATTATCGGCTAAAATTTTCTGATACATTTCACTATAATACGCCAATCGGCAAATTCCAGTTTTTCCGCCGATCATTCCAACCACATTGGCTCCATTTTCAATCCCCTCGACTAAATTCCCCAAAGTAATCTTAAAGGGCAGGCAAGCCTGAGCCGGAGCCAATTTGATCCCGATATCCAGTGTTTTCTGACTGGTCGGCGGAGGCAGGACAACTTCATATCCCAGGTTGGCTAATAAATGCTTGAACACAACATAATACTCTCCGGCATGGGGAAAGGTAATTTTAGCCTGCATTTTTGTTATTTCCCTCTTTTCGAATCATCATATCTAAAAATGCTTCGATTCTGGTCATCAAGCCAGCTTCTCCTGAATGTTCGTCTAAAGTTAGGCCTAAATAGGGCTTTTGGTCACAAAGTTGATCTTTGAAGATTTCTTCCAAAAAGGCGTCAATACCACAGCCAAAAAAAGTGATAAATATGATGCCCCGGATGTTCTTATCCAGCAGCATGGCTTGAACAGCATACAGGATGTTCTGTCCAAAATCCCAATGCGGCGCTCTCCGGTTAAAATAATCCGGGCAATTTGTTGGCGAATCTGGTCTGGGATAGTGCTCAGATGTAACATAATCAAAACCGTATTCCCGAAGTCGATTCATGATTCCCATATTAAGAAGGGAATCGTGTATAGCATATTGATGGGCGACAACACCTATCAACCCATTCTTTCCTTGGTTCCGGCAAGGGCCAGTAACCTTTTCTGCCGCTGGGATTCCCAGAGTAAGTCTTTTTCTGTTTTGAACAAAATAAGTTACAGCTCTAGAGATTCTTAAAGGATTCCAACTCAATTGCCTTGCCAATAAGGCTATATTACGCTTGGTAAATCGTTCTCTTCCCAGGTCAATCTCCGCTGTTATTAAGTTGAATTCCTGGGGGATCGTATTTTTAATGAGCTGAGGCAAGCCGATGACTTTTGGGCAGCAATACGTGCCTTGCTCCAAACTGGTATACTGAGGAATATATACATTCGTCGTTTTTTTCAATAAAGAAACGACATGCCCGTAATAAACTTTGACTGGAAAGCACTGATCACTACCCGCAAACTGATTCCCAGCTTCGAAAGTTTCTGCAGAAGAATCCTCAGAGTATTCAACCCGATAGCCAAGAATCTCAAAAAACGCTTCCCAGGTGAAATTGCCCAAATAATAACTTAATCCCCGAGGAATACCGATGATTTTCGAAGCTAACAATTCATCATTTTTGCCATTTCCCACATCTGTCTCCCCACTTTGCTACAATCTCACCTGCAACGGTTACTTCCGTAAGTTCACAGGTGTTGGAACAATCCTGGCACTCGACTCTCTTGAGCTGATGGTTTCTCTGCATAATATCGAACCCTTTGAAGATGGTTGGTTTATTTGTTTCGCAAGTGGCTTCTTTCGCTAAAATCGCACTTCCCAAGGCCCCCATAACATTAAAGTGATCGGGGATGACAAGCTGAACTCCCAATTCTTTTTCAAAGGCATTTCTGATTCCTGTATTGAAGGCTACACCACCCTGGAAGAGTACCGGCTCTTCAATACGTTTACCCTTTGCTACATTATTTAAATAATTCCTTGCTAAGGCCTCGCACAGCCCGGCAACAATTTGCTCTTTTGTTGCCCCCTCCTGTTGTTTATGGACCATATCCGTTTCTGCAAATACCGTACACCGTCCAGCAATGCGGACCGGTTCAGCCGCTTTTAAAGCAAAATCGCCAAACTCTTCAATCGGAATATTCAAGCGAAAAGCTTGCTGATCTAAAAAGGACCCCGTTCCGGCCGCACAAATTGTATTCATGGCAAAATCCACGACAACACCATCGCGTAGGATAATTATTTTGGAATCCTGTCCGCCTATTTCAATCACTGTTTTTACATTTGGATAACAACAGACTGCCGCAACAGCATGGGCTGTAATTTCATTTTTGATGGAGTCCGCACCGATAATATTGCCAATTAATACCCGCGCGCTTCCGGTTACACCCACCCCCAGAATATACTTTGAGCGGTAGCCCTTGTCTTTGAGAATTCTAAATCCCTCTTTTAGACTCTCCAAGGGCTGTCCGTTCGTTCTGATATATAATGCCTCAGAGAGTTTCTTATTGTCCTTACTGTCCATTAAAACGATGTTCGTACTCACAGAGCCAACATCGACTCCGATGTAATAATGGTTCAAATCCATGTCCCCCCCAGATGATTAAAGCTAATAGTTATATTCCTGATGGGTCAACTGGCCAATCTGCGTCATAATTAGGCGCGTAATGCACTCAATTTCATTTTCCGCTAGTTTTTTTCCATAGTATTGATCAAGATAGATCGGTTCCCCGATGTCAATTACCAACTTATGGATTCTTGGTATTTTTTTGCCCTTGGGCAGGATTTCATAAAATCCATTTAACCCCACTGGAACAACCGGAACCTTATTCATTAGCGCCAGACGTGTTACCCCCGACTGCCCTTTAATCAACTTTCCATCCTCTGATCGCGTTCCTTCCGGAAATATTCCCAAAATATTCCCTTCTTTTAAAATCTTCCTTACCTGAACAAAAAACGCTCTATTCACATTTTCCTGGTCAACACAAATAACCTTGGCATATTCCATAAAATGTTTAAATAGGCGATGTTCAAAAAGTCTCTTTTTCCCAATGAAAATTATTCTTTTATTTTTAATCTTATTAAAGAAGGGATATAGGATGAACCAATCCAAATAACTTACATGATTAAAAGCCATGATAAAGGGTTCAGCGGGCAGATTATCATAGTTCCTCAATTCAGATTTGCATAACATAAGAAAAGGCCCTATAAACCACCATGAAACATATTCGATGAAAAACCATTTTATTTTCCTGACTATCGTACTCATCTTGTCTCCAATCATTTCCTTGTGTAGCAATAGGCATTTCTGCCTATATTCTAAATATCCATTTTCTCCTTACAATTATTTCTGTACCAGCTTAAAAATTTTATTTACTTATATTTCCATCTCGTTGTCCCGACGTATATGGCTACCATCGGTGGTAGCACAACACAGTTCATTTTTGCGCCAGCTGAAACAGCTCGTTAATTGAAATCTCCACCTTGTTGTCCCAGCTGATAAAGTTGCCGTCGGTGACGGCCCGCATGAACAATTCTTTGTCAGAAAGCTGTCCGAAGCGGATTGTCTCCAGCCTGCTCTCCAGATTCAGCGTCACGCTGCTGCCGTTGTCCAGCTGCACCTCAAGCCGGTAATCCTCTCGCGGCGCGAGGCCGATAATTTTACTCATTTTCGTCACCTCCTCAAACAAAAAATCCACCATACAAAAATTGTACAGTGGATTTTTTTTGCTTTATATCACCCAGTGGGTGATCTTTTGTTAGAAATTTTTATTTTTGCGTTTCGATATGTAGCTTCAATAGCGCCCGTGAGTTCACGCCCATCTTCTCAAATATACTTTTGAGCTGGGTTTTAACTGTGTTGGGGGAAATAAACAGTCTTTCACCTATCTCTTTATTGGTAAGCCCGTCCGCAGCCAACTGCGCTATCTCCATTTCTCTTTCGGTGAGTTGGGGTTTTTCTCCCATAAAATATTCCTTGGTGATTTGCTCTACCGCTCTCTGATTTGTAGTAGAAAGCTCTAATATCCTAGTAATATCCTCCCTGTACATACCCTCTCTGGATAGCTGCTCAAGGAGAGGTTTGATGTAATCGCAGTTTTCCACAAAAGGCATATATACTCTGTCCGGCATGGCAATTTCAAGAGCCTGCTTCAAGGCATCAAGCGCCTCGTTCGCCCTGAAGATTTGTTTGTTGGCTGCAGCAAGGTAGATGTATGTATGAATTTGTCCGAGTAGATTAGGGAAAACAGAGGCGATGCCGATAAAATGCTCCGAACTGCCGATCAGCTTTAAGTAGTCTCCCTTGATTAAAAGCACTCGTCCATACACGATATTTAACATGGCTAATACAGGAAACTGTAAGCGTCTGCTGTTAAAATCCCCTCTTGCAATCCACTCTGGTATTTTATCCGTTTGCTTGAGGAGAGAATAGATATAGCCCTCACAGATATCCAAGGTGTGAATAAAGAGGTATTCTCTTCTTCTGGTGATATCCTCACGCATTTTTCGAAAAAGATCCTCAATACTGGAATAGTCACCTTTTATTAAATTAAGACGAATTTGCAGGAATATGGCACAGGTTATGATTCCAATCTGCGTATTGGATTGCGCTTTGTGTAAAGCTTTGTTTACTGTAATCTCAGCATTTTCCCTATCGCCCAGATTAAAATACCTTTCAGCCTCCATCATATATTCCGCACCGTTGCCATTTCCGTCTGTAAGTTTGTAATAATAAGGAAGAGCTCCTATTAGATCCTTAACCTGCCTTTCAAGCTTACCGGTTTCTCGATAAAACATATATAAGACCGAAGGAGAACCAAATGTCCAACTACCATTCGCATAGATTAATGAAGAAGTCTCGCTCAGCAAATTACCAGCTTTTTGATGCTGCTCTGACATTTTGGTAATATCATTATATTTTGTGAAACTCATTAACAGCTCATATTCACCTAAGAACCGTTTTCTTAAGTCATCATTTAAGCTTTCATCCATTTGCAGGTTGCGGATAAATTCCCCGCAAGCCTTGTCAAACAACACAATTTCATTCAAGGAAAACAGACGTATGGCGAAGATCAGCAAAGCAAAATGATGCTTAGCCTTAACCTCAGCCGGGCATTCTTCAAAATACTTGATGAGTAATTCTTTATTATATTCAACATTTATACTTTTTGATTTTTCTTCTTCCAGAGCAAGAAGTAAATTATCAAAATCCTTGCATGAATAAAAATAATGCATAGCTTCCGTATAGTCGCCTGTTTTCAAGAACCAATCTGCCGCTCTTCGGTAGAGTTCATTTTTAACGTGTTTGCTTTCAAGCACATCGTTCAGGAAGTTGGAAAAGATATTGTGTATTTGATAAGTTTTAGTTCTCTCATCATATTTTATAAAGGCGTTTTTGTTAGTAATCTCTGTTAAAAACTTACCCGCATTTTCTTTCTGCCACATGTGGATGGCCTGTTCAAGGGTAAAGCAGTCGAAAATACAGAGAGTTAAGAGGAAATCTTTGATTTCCTCCGAAAACGGTGTATAGACAGCCTTTTCAACCAGCTTAGATATGTTGATTATCGTTGTAAAGTTGCCTTCCTTAATATAGTCAAGCATAAAGAGATATAAAGCACTTATCCAGCCTTCGGTAAAGGAATACAGCTTGGCGGCTTCAGTTTCCTTAAGGCTTATTCCGCACAGCCTGTAATACTTGATAATTTCCTTAGGCCTTAGCTCAAAGGTTTCCTTGGCAATATGATGTAAATACCCTTTAAGCATAAGTTCTTCAAGGTTTGGCAGCTCCGTAAAGCGTGCGGTAATGACTATGTGGAGATTATCTATTTCGTTTCTCACAAGAAGCTCTATAAAGCTGTTGACATCGGAACTGTCGATCAGGTGGTAATCATCAATCACCAGCACAGTTTGAGCAGGCAGCTCAATATCCTCAATAAGCTTCAATGCTTCCAATCTTGATACGCTGTCATTTGGAAACCCAAGCTGTACAAGGCTCTGTGAGCAGTCTTCATCTACTTTACCAAACAAGCGGCTAAAACCATGCCAATAGCTGTTTGTCGAACTGTCATTAACTCTTTGCCACAATACATGGGCACCGGTACTTTTTAAATGCTCCCTGACAGCCGTTGTTTTCCCATAGCCCATGGGTGCTTCAACGATGGTCAGTGGATGAGCAAAGATCCCGTCCATAGCTTCGGTTATTCGATCTGGGAAATAGATGCTTTTAGTGTTGTATTGTTTTGCTTTCAACGTAAATGCACCACCTTGACGTACGTTCCGAGATTCCAATTTCCATTCTCAACTGCTCTGATATAGCATTCTATCAAGTTTCCTGAAATCCCTTCCGATATAGTTACTTTTATAGTTACTTTTAGTACAAAAACAAAAAACTTCCATTCAACACCGATATAGCTCTATTATCGTCTCAATGTGCCCCACCCACAGCAACATATGATTTATCACTATGCTGCAAGAAGATCAAAATTTACGAGTCTGTTGCAAAAGGTTCTAACATGCGTATAATCCAGTAGACTGGTATCCATGGAATGAAGAAGCTTTCGAGATGACCAAAAGAGATAATAAACCTATTTTCCTAAGTATTGGATATCCCACCTGTCACTGGTGATATGTAACCTATTAACTGCAAAACCCAAGGGCATAAAACCCCTGGGTGTCTGTGAATCGTTGACCATATTAATCTTTCCACACTTCCGATAATAGTTCAAAAGTTAAAGCAAAAATCGTATCATTTGAACATATTCGTCTTCTTGTAAGTAGACAAATCTATTATTTCCATAAAAACTGATAAGCTTTTCCTTATTAGCACATTCAATCAGGATGATTCTACCGCCTACGTATTTAACAGCCTGTGTCACTAGGGGAAAGACATATTTCTCAAGTATTTCCTTACCTTCTATATCTTTCTGATAAAGCTCATTTTTACCGAGCTGTCCAAAGAATCTTCATCAACGATTAAAAAAGTCCTGCTCTTCGAAATTTGTTCGAATAAAATAGATTTATTAACCAGAAAAGACTGCACATCTGGGTCTTTGGTACATAAAAAAGTGGATAAAATAGCTTGAGCCTCATCTGCTCCTACTTCTGATAAGAGTTCTTCGAGCGAGATGAGAACCTTTTTAATGCGTTTTCACCTCTTTGAAATTCTTGTGTAATATCAACCGTAGAATAAGAATTAGCATTCACTGGAGACTCTAACCCTTTCACGATAACATCCACAGCCGTCTTGTCTTTTATTACTATTTTTCTATCGAACGAAGCCGTAGCCATTTTCTTTCACCTCATTTTGTATAGTGCCCAGATTGTAACTTCAGTATAGCATTTTTACTTATTTTGTATCAATAAATTATTTATGAAGCGTTGGCTCTTGCTTCTATAATATCACAACGTTAGACACGTCAAAAAGAAGGCCAGCATTGACTAATACCATCCAACTTACTTTGGAACGCAGGAATTTTCTTCAAGCTCGTTGAATTACAGACATGTATTTGAGGGTAACAATAACTGAAGACTTTAATATTGGAGTGACCCATATGGATAATTTCAAGAATATGAATAACTTTTTAAATGATTTGAAAGAAAACAAAATACATTTTCGCTTAAATAAAATAAGGTCTGAAAGTATCACGGTTGAAGTTGCAGTTCCAAGACAAAGATGGGAAATAGATTTTATGGAAGATGGTACAATTAATGTTGAAAAGTTTTTTAGTGATGGAACAATTTATGCTGATGACGAGTTAAAGTTATTATTTAATGAATTCCCAGATAACGAATTAGATTACCTCCCTACTAATTTAATGGAAGGTGATAATAAACCAAACAATGTACGACCCATGTTTGAAAAAGATGAAGTAGTAACAGCAATGAACGCTATTCTAAATGAACGAGAGAAAAATATCATAATCGATAGCTGGGGTATTAATTCGAAGTTACTAAGACCTGAAGACGTTTATGCTAAATACAATACAACGAATAAAGAAATGAGAGTAATTCAAAGAAGAGTCATAAATTACATAATATTGAATCGAAAATAGCATTTTTCAGGGCGCGATGAGGCACGATTATATCCGAATTACTTATATAGATGAAGAAATATTCTTTTTGCATGGTTTCGGGACAAAAAAAGTTTAATATGAAGGAATTTGCGTCATTAACCTCGAATGGAATTAATATTAATTCCATTCGAGGTTAATGACTCGTTTTATTGCTTCTTATCACCTTCTAATTTGGGCAAACTAGCAATATATTATTGCAACAGACTTTAAGAAGGTGGTATAATATGGACAAGATAAAGGGTGATGAAGATATGCTGGCAATTAAAAAAGAAATCTCTTTCACTACTGCTAAAACTTCTAGTGTAATTAAAGCAATTATGAAATCTAATAAAAAACATTCTAAAATGATGGAAAAATTAGCTAAATAATCGTGGATGGTAATGATTTTCAATATTTAATTAGAGAACATATCGAATTAATTCATTCTCAAGCCATCAAGATGTTTGGTGGAGAATATGGGTATTAAGATTACACTGTAAACAGGATTGAAAGTATTTTAGCACAACAATATCCTATTTTTGGGCATGATAAGTATCCTTCAGCCTTTCATAAAGCTGCTATGCTAATGTATTTCTTTACAAAAGGTCACTGTTTTGTCGATGGAAATAAACGAGTTGGAATACAGTGTGCCATAGTATTTCTTGAAGTTAATGGTTATGAAGATAATTTAGATGACCAAGAGGGTTATGATAAAACTTGGGAAGTTGCTGAAAGTGAACTTTCTGAACTCGAAAGAGATTCCTATATTGAGAGTTTAGCCGTCTGGCTAAGTAAACGATTTTATTAAAAGTAAGACCTCACCAGAGGTCTTTTCTTATTCCCTTGACATTCATATTCAAATGCAAACCGTTCTTAACTAAGGGCAGGATAAAAATTAGTTATGATTATTCAAACCTTCTGATAAGCCTTTATCCTTTTTTTGAAGCAGTACATGCAATTCATATTTCCCGTTTGCTTTATCTATTTCATGATAGAGCCACCATGAGTTTTGTAACAAAGTATCTTGTTTAACAATCTCATAATTCTTCAAATGCATTTTGGTTATATTGTAAAACCGCCCGAATTATCAAACAGTAAGGTTAAGTCATTTTTAGCTTGTTCTATACCTATAACAGTTCAATCATGGAAATTAATTCCCTCAACCACGCTTTTATCTAAATCTCCCAATGCTTTCTTACTATCCAATGGTTTATGTTCAATATAAACGTCCTTCACCTTCACTGCTTCATGTTTAGCAATTTCCTCTTCTAAAATTAGCCTTTCATTCAATCTTTTGTTGCATAATTCTTGAAAGTATTCTTCGGAAAAAGATTCTACTTTTTCGTCTTCCTCTAACATAAAGTGAACACTAGTTTTTTGGCATAATTCATACCATTCTTTCGTAAAATAATGCATTTAATTTTTTCCTCCGACTCAATTTACCCCAAAGCAATCGTTACCCGAAGACATGAATATGAAAATCGATATGCTTTGACAATTTGGAATGTGCCCTATCCCTCCTTGTTTCACGACAGTGAAGGATAGTTAATATTCACTCCACTGCCTTTGTTAACTTTGCAAAACCACCAACTGACATACCCTTTTAACATAACCTCTGAAAATATGTTTTGTAAATTTTTTACGTATGCTCAATCTTTCTCAAGTTGTAGTTTACTTATTGGTGGAGTTTTATGTGAATCATAATATGACAGTAAGCCATTACTTACATCAAACATGGTTATATTTTCGCTCTCTACTAATAGCTCATACTCATTGCTATTGATTTTTACTCTGTAAATCCCCTGTTTAATTCCCTCATGTGTACTCCCAGTCAAAAAGTAAATATACCCATCAGTGCCAACTTGACTTCCTGTAACATACCCTATTTTATCTTGAACGGTTCCATCGCCTATAAAACTGTATTTTTGTTTCTGGTATGCGGAGTTATCAACTTTGAAATCAGGTTGATTTCTTAACCCTAATGTGTCTAGATTAATGCTCTTCCAATTCTCACTATTGTATTTAAAGTAAGCCTCATTTCCAATTACCCATAAAGTTATATCGCCTTCATACGTTGGTATGCGTGAATCGACAAGTTTTAATGTTTCGCCATTCGAAGTTGTTTTATAAATACCTCCACGTCGGCTAGAGGCGTAGTAAATCGCATTATTATAGTTGTATGCAAACTGGAACTCTAGATTTCGTTCGAATTTGTTAGTATCGCTCCACTGTACACTGTGAGGATAATAATGTGCAAAAGAAACAGTCGTTAAGACAAGGACAAAACATACTACAAGAACACTTGAACCCTTTTTTAGTAGCTTGAATGATGCAGTAAAAATTAGATTTATGAACAGTGCAATCCAACTACCCCAAGCCATAAAAGGAAATGGAGAAGCATCACGAATTCCAGCTTGTGCAATAAAAAGTAATGCCGTTATTATAACGACGGCGATAAATTGCTTTTGTAGGCTTCTTTTTACAATATTCTTACTGACTAGCCTCTTGGAACCTATTGCCATCATTATTAGGGCTATAACTAATATCAAGGAAGAAAGAATGAAAACTTCAATCCTATTATTAATTAGAAAAGGAACAATACCCACTATAAATAGGATGTAACTCAAAATAATCATTTACATAATTCCCCCAGTCCCCATCCTACGTTCTAATCAGCAAATCAGAATAATGATAAAATACTTTTCAGGTGTACTTCCCAATGGAGTTCGGTAAACATAAGCTATTCCAAGAACAATAAGACCGATACACATAATCAAGGCAAAAGATTGAAAAGTTTTTCTCTTCATAGGTTCTTATATCCATTCTTTTTTACGCCCCAAAAACTAACGCCTATGTTTAAGATTATTCTATTTCTGCATCTGAAGGTTTTCGAATCAAGGAAGATAGTAAAACAAAACCACACACAATCCCACTGATATCAAGAGTTCTTGGGTCGGATAGTATTAATTTATACCAGTCAAACTTGAATAGTAACGGTCTATGCAATAATAGTGATAGCAAGAAATTGATATTTAATAGTGATGTTGGAATAATCACGGGCACAAGCATCTGCCAATCGAGTCTCCATTTTCCTTCTTGATGAAACCGCTGAATCACCCCTGGTACTGCTAAAACCATCCCTATCACAATGGGATATAACGCCATAAAATATATGAAGGATATAGGTTAAAGGTTCTTCTAGCTTGAACTCTTATGTCCTGACCAAGGATAAATCCCTAGTACATGATGACCCCGACGAATAGGGTATAAAATAGATAACCCATGAATCCTAATGTGTATCCACAAAACCCATTGATTTCCTTTACACAACGGGCCACCCAAGAAAAACTTAAAGGGCATTGCCATTCTGTTAAGAGCACCCTCACTTCCTAATACTACGCCAATCCGAATAGTTACTACTTTGGTTAAATCTCCTTGAACCCTGTATGCCTCATCAGGTTTCTTCCAACAAAACCCGTTCCTCCAAAGATTAAAACTTTCATTTTTTCCACCTCGGTCTCACCTCTATTCGGTCTTTCCCATAAAGAACATAGTATTTTACGCTAACTCTCTGCAAACTTCATATCTTGACAGTGTTATTCTTAGAAAGTAGTTTTTTTACCATTAGGGCAATGAAATAGAGGGTTAAATAGAAGGGAATATAACTAAAGGCAGTATAATTGTATAAGCTTGTAAACAGCCCTAAGAATACTTGAGTGGTTATTATGGCATTAACCCAGGCTCTCATTCTCAACTTAGATGTTATTATCCCTATGAAAATTGAAAGCACAGGATAAATTATGAACAAGAGCATGAGTATAATCCCTTCTCCTCCTGAGTTAGGAAGGCTAAAGGCATAGTAGCTGGGAGATACAATGACCAAGATTTCAACGAATAGTAGTAATATTTCTTTAAGAAAAATAGCGAGTATTTTGTTCTTCATTGAGACTCCCCCAAAATTCCCTTCAACTCCCACAGACTTTAATTATTTACACGTTGCTCTAGGATTATTGTCCTTGGATGAAACCCAAATCTTCTATAGAAGTTTAGTACTTGTTCGTTGCCCACGGCGACATTTAACCTTTTCTTTGTTATGGAGTTTTGCTCCAACCAATTAAGTGCCCTTTCCATGAGGACAGTCCCTAAACCCATTTTTCTATATGCTTCGTCCACGAATAATGACTCTATTTCCCCAATGTCATTGTCAATCGTTGTAACGCAATAACCAATCGGTTCCTCTGGCTCTCGCAGACCTGCAATGTCAATTCTTAATTATCCTGTTTCTGTCCGACTCTGCCAAGATGCCTTCCTCTGCTCAAAAGTCATCAATGCCATGCTGTCCCGAAAATGGGTGGAAATTGTTTGATGATGGATATTGAGTTTCTTCCAAAGCAAACCAACCTTATCAAGAAGTTCCGCACTTCCTTCAACGAAATGAACATCCGCCAAAGTTCCCGCCCCCTACTAAGTCATTGTTTTAAGCAACCTATTGACTCAGGGAATTATCTTCTCGCAACAAAGAAACTCCCCTTTTCTAAAATTGACCTTTCCTGATACTCTGTAACCCTGTTTCTTATAGAAATTGACTGCTCTAGTGTTTTCACTAAAGACATCAAGGCGAATTGCCGTATATCCATTGTCTTTAGCTAATTTTTCTACAAACTCGATTAAACTTCTGGCTATACCTTTTCCTTCATAGTTTGGACGTACCATAAGTCTATGAACAATTGCAATCTTTCCTTGTTCATATAACCATTCGACAACCTTGTATTCTGGTTCTTGGTCATTATTCAGTACGACGCAACCTATAATTTCTTCCGATTCTTCACTCACAGCAATATACAGAGAATGGTTGTTTATATCTTCTTGAAATATTTCCTTATTGGGATAATTGTCATCCCATTGGTCAATGTCTTTACGTTTCATGTTTTGTGAACAATACCTACACAATTTTAGAATTTCATTGAGATGTTGTTCCGAAGCCCTGGTAATTTCCAATGTGTTAACTCCCCCTGATTGTATCTGAGCAGGATTAATGATTAGCTCTGGACTTTAAATCTGAACCCATGTATGCCCACCATCCATGGTCCTCCATAAGCCTCCATCAATAATTGCCCATCCTAATTTTTCCGAAGTAAAATCCAGTTGCTGAAGCTTGGCAAGACTAATATTCGGTGTAACGCTGACAAACGAGTGCGAACCGTCCGATGTAAAATATAATTGATAGCCGTCGCTAACAAATGCATGTGTGGAATCGATAATACTCCAATGAAATCCTCTATATTCTTGCGACTTATTTGCTGTCTGAACTGGAGTTGTTGGAGTCCAACTTAATCCCCAATCCTCAGTCCTATAGAAGACGAATGCTGGCGGTTTCTCACCTCTAAATTCAACGGGCAATACTCCCTCTTTTTGATTAAAGAAATGTGGGGGTTCAGTACTTACAGCCCCTCCATCGGTGTGATAACCCTTTGGAGTTACAATAGTTTTTTGAGACCATGTCCGTCCCTCATCTGATGAGCTATACAACCAAATACCATCACCATGGGAAAAACCCGTTAGCCAACCGTTCTTTTGATTTGAAAATACAAGTCCGTTTTTAGAACCTGCCAATGGCAAAGCATTAGACGGTTTCTGTCCGATAATCGCCGAGGCATTTGACTTCCAGGATGCACCACTGTCATTCGTCTGGAATACTTCTACCGATTCCACCCCCATAGAAACATCATAGCTTGCCAATAACCAACCATGAGTTAAATCGAAGAAATCAAGAGAAGTCACTCTGCCATACCACGGGGTCGTATTAATCTCAGCACTTTCCCATTTTTGTCCTCCGTCTGTGGTACGGTAAACAGTAATGCTGGTTGACGATTCTTTATTGAAGACAACCCAAATCGTTTGAGCATCATAGGCCGATAATGTACCCTCACTCGTACTAACGACACCCTTTGGGGTGACGTTTGTCCAGCTAACTCCTCCATTGATTGTCCTCAATAAAGAACCTTGGCTGAGTGCCCACCCTGTCATTGCATTAATCATATGTATCGATGTTAAGTTACTCAATGCTCCCAAACTTAAAGTGCTCGACATATTCTTCTGACTGCTAGGAAATGTATTATTACCATTTAAGGAAGCCGAACTCTGGCTAGTCAGGTTATTGTCGGCTCCAGTGGGTTGCCAATTACCACAGCCTGTTAACATGAGAATAAGGACGATAATGCCAGAAACTAAACGGTAATACTTGCAATGCAATTCGAGGACTCCTTTCCGACAGCAGGAAATCTGCATTGAATAGCGGGCTTTACGTAAAGTCCAACTTTAAACACTCTCATGAGCTTTATACAGAAGAATTCCAGCTATCTGAGTATGGAATTTGCATAGCCCCTTAAAACGAATATAAATCTTAGAATTTATGCCAGTAGATAGTTCTTCCTAATATAATCAATCCATTTACTTTGCATTTGGTTCTCTGTTATGCCGAATATAGATACAAAGTTATTGGGCGATTTAATAAAATTATGTAACTTATCATAACCGAAAACTTCAATTATTGATTCCACTATAGTGTATGAGTATTGATATCCGTTAAGTTTGAAAAAGGTTTCGAAATCATCACCAGTATCTAAGTCTTTGAACGTAGGAAGCGTATTACTTTCTAAGCCATTTTTAACGGTTTTTCTTATCCAGCTTTCGTTATTGTCTTTTGCTTCGTAACATGCAATTCCTTCGTTCAGCCATCTAGGTGTATCCTCATTTATTTCATTTACTATAATATGCACAAACTCGTGAACGGCTGTTTTTAATACATTATCAAATTCCGAGCCTGGAGGTGGATTTAAAGGAGACGCTATAATAATTTTACCCTCCCCAATCCCCCCTCTAATCCAGTCAGGTGCATCTGGAAATCCTAAAGCGATATGAAGTTGATTAAGGTTTGAATGAATCTCAATCGTCAATTTCTCCTGAAGTTGTTGATTTAATTTGGTGGTAATTCTTTTATAATTTTTTTCAAGGACAACAGACACTTTATCGATACATGTCGTGTCTGTTTCTGTGCAATAAATCACAAAATGCTGGGTTTCTTTTCGTAACTCTAGTTTGTAATCCTTCTTTTTATAAATCCTCTCAATTTCGAGGCTATCCGTAAAATTTTCTTTTCGCTTCTCTGCCATTTTGTCTACCTCTTTAATAAATTGGTATTGCTTTTTGAAAATATTACATGTCTTGAAGCTTCCCGCAATTATGTATGAGATAATTTGGGAAACATGAATTGTTCACTTTTAAGCATTTGCAGGTCTTTTCCCATTGCAAATAATATTTCCTCACCTTCAAGCAATATTGTTTCAAATGAAGAAGTATCTTGAGGAGTATAGGAAAGAGCTATTCCTTTTACGCTCTCGTTATTCAATGCGTTCAGTACTCTATTTAACGGAATACTTTCAGAGCAAAAAATGTCTATCACTTCCAACATATCTTCCATGAAGTCAGCAATTACAACGGCATCATAATCTTCCAAATAGTAAACGTTGTCTTTCATAAATAAGGTGCAATAAAACATTATCAGTTCTGCATTGGTACACATAGAAAGTTTAGCAACAGGAACGGCATGCATTACCTTGTTAATTACGAGGTATCTATCGTTCACATCAGACATATTCAGCTTTTTGACTGACACGTCGGTATGAATTGAGTTTGCCTTATTCACACATTGATATTGCTTTAATTCATCAAACCCAAACTTCGGATAAAAATTAAGTACGGAGTTATTTGCAAACAAGAATATTAAGTCGCATTTGTCACGATAATCAGCAATCGCTTTTTTCATTAATGCACAAGATAATCCTTGTCCGCTTCTTCTCTCCAAAAACTTTAAAATTCATGATATTAACGGACACGTTAGAAACAATCATATTTCCATCTATTAAATAATAAGGAATATACTGGTTTTTCCAATACCCATCTTGATACCACTGTTCAAAATTAAAACCGAATATCTTTTGTGTTAAATCATTTAGACCCTTTCTAAGTTCATTGTTTTTCCCATATCCATGTACAAATCTATAGTCTTTCCTTTTGATGTTCATTAATCCCATGTGAAATACTCTCCCTACATCAAATGCAAATAATCTAGAATTCATTCTTTGTACCAATACTTACAAGATGTTCACTGGAAGTGCATATTCATTTATCCCCTTAAATTAAGAGGCAGGAGAATCATGCTCCTGCTCTTTCCTTCTCTCCCCTAACAAATGTGTATCAAAACTTAAAGAAGTAAGTCGATTCGTTATGATTCTAATAAAGTAAAGTGCTTGCTACTCAATCCGATTTTCTGTGTGTAAATATCGATATCAATCTATAAACTGATAATTTACATATGTTTTAGGGGTTCCGTAAGAGTTGCCAACTTCTCTAGACTCCGCTTTATACGTCATGCCTTCAAATTGTGCTTTAGTGTACTCACCACTTGGAATATTGACGAAATATCCAGTATTGCTGGGATATCCAAACAAATAAGCAACTGGTTCCTTGTCTATGACAAATAAAATGTTATTCATTCCTTCGCTTAAGCCCTGTTCTAATTTTGGATACTTAAAGCCAATTTGTCTTTCCATTTCATCCATCGACTGATAAGGCTGAAAAACATACACTTTATCATAGTCAATAGTAATTAAATCCTTTACCTTTACCTTTCCATTTGCATGATAAGTATTTTGGGATAAAAACCGTTCCAAATTCCTGGTATTCTTACTTGTCAAGGAATTATAATCGACAATTTTTATGGATATTACAGCAACTACAACAATGGCAATAACTAAACCAATCCATCTCATAACCTTTTTCATATTTATCCCAACCTTAATTTTGGAATGCAATGTCCTAAAGTCTTTCAAAGACTGCCAATTATCTCATCGTCATAACTCCCAGTATAGTAAAAACAATAGCCCCAAGCATCACTGCCCCTTCCATACCTTCCTCCCCTAACTCATGTAGCGTAATGCTCAATCCTTGTGACAATTGCTCTACGACTAGGAGTCAAGATGCCATAAATTGCCTTCATCTAGAGTTCAACATGTTCCTAAATATTCCTTCTGCAAATGCTAATATCCGAAAATAATAAACCAGAAAGTCAAAAAACGTTCTTAGAATCAAGGGTTGCTGTTCTTTTTCTAACCTCTTAGAATGTAACCGTAAAAGCTAATTCTTTAAAGAATTATACTGGTCCTAACGGATAATAATATTCAAAGACTTGTTATTACATCAAACAATATTCCTCAGCCAAAAGGAGGTGTTGCCCATGACAACAAATAGTAAGCATATACCCAATAGATTAGCTAATGAAAAGTCCCCCTACTTACTCCAACATGCTTATAACCCAGTTGACTGGTATCCTTGGAGCGAAGAGGCTTTTCAAAAGGCAAAAACGGAAAATAAACCTGTTTTCTTATCTATTGGGTATTCGTAGTGTAGTTTACCGACCTGCCACTGGTGCCACGTTATGGAACGTGAATCCTTCGAGGACCAAGAGGTCGCAGACCTCTTAAATCATTATTTTGTCTCAATTAAAGTTGACCGCGAGGAGCGTCCGGATATCGACCATATCTACATGTCTTTCTGTCAGGCTTTAACAGGGTCAGGCGGTTGGCCGCTGACAATCATGATGACACCTGAGAAAAAACCTTTCTTCGCGGGGACATACTTCCCTAAAAATGCGCATTATGGCCGCCAAGGACTAATGGAAATTCTCGAACAAGTCGGCGAACTTTGGAGAAACAAAGAATCCCATGTCCGAGAAACGAGCGAACAGATTGTATCAGCCGTTCAATCTCAGCAAGCTGTCCCAACAAAGGCAGTATTCCAATCTTCTTCAACGGATAGTATCAAGTTCTGGGGAAAAGACGTTATTGAAAAAGCTTATCAGACGTTAGCCCGAAGTTTTGATTCTCGTTATGGAGGTTTTGGTCAAGCTCCCAAATTTCCTTCTCCCCACACACTAACTTTCCTCTTACGTTATGCCCAAGACCATCCTCAGAGCAAGGCCCTTGCTATGGTGCGCAAAACTTTAGATGGAATGGCCTGGGGAGGCATTTATGACCACATTGGTTTCGGTTTTGCCCGATATAGCACCGATGAGAAATGGCTGGTTCCTCATTTCGAAAAAATGCTCTATGACAACGCCTTGCTTGCTTTAGCCTACCTGGAAGCTTATCAAGTTAGTCATCAGCCAAGAGATGCCCAAATAGCCCGGAGCATTTTAACCTATGTGCTTCGTGATATGACCTCTCCTGAGGGAGGCTTTTATTCGGCAGAAGATGCTGACGCCGAGGGAATTGAGGGGAAATTCCATGTTTGGACGCCTGAAGAAGTAGAAAACGTGCTCGGTCAAGAAGCGGGTTCAAACTATTGTAAGGTCTATGACATAACTTCACAAGGAAATTTCGAGGGGAAAAACATACCGAATTTACTTCAAGGAGCTTTAGGGAAGAGTTTATTTGACAGTCCTGATTTAATTCTTGAAGAGCTGGAATCACTTGAACCATCTCGACGTGCTTTGTTTAATGCCCGTGAACAGCGAGTTCATCCTCACAAAGATGATAAAATTCTAACAGCCTGGAATGGCCTGATGATTACAGCCTTAGCTAAGGGCGCGCAAGTATTAGGCAACCCAGAATTTTTGGAGGCGGCAGAAGCAGCTGTCAACTTTATCCTTACTAACCTTCGGAGCAGTGATGGTCGGCTCTTAGCTCGATTCAGGAAAGGAGATTCTGCCTATTTAGGCTATTTAGATGACTATGCCTTTATAATCGAAGGACTCTTAGAGCTCTATTCTGCCTGCGGAAAGTCCCATTATCTCGAAACTGCCCTCGAGCTTCAAGATCAGCTTGAACGACTCTTTCTTGACCACAAGGATGGTGGATATTTCTTGACTGGTTTAGATGCCGAAGAACTTCTTATCCGCCCCAAGGAAAGTTATGACGGGGCACTTCCGTCCGGGAACTCAATTACAGCGCAAAATCTAATTCGTTTAGCCCGTCTTACCGGTGAAGAACGGTGGAATGAAAAAGCAGAGCAGCTTTTCTTTTACTTCCGTCCCATACTTGAAGAACATCCCTCAGGCTACACGTCTTTTTTGCAAGCTCTGCAATTTGACCTACGGCCTAGCCAAGAACTGATTCTAGCCGGATCTTTGAACTCTCCCCAACTTTCAGAAATGCGTAAAGCCTTTTTCTCAGACTTTCGTCCCTACTCATCAGTTCTTTATCATGAAGGTAGCCTTGACTCCTTTATTCCTTGGCTCAAGGATTACCCTATAGAGACGGGCCAAACAACCGCCTATCTCTGTCAGGACTTCACCTGTCAACGCCCGGTTCATGGAATTGAAGAATTCAAAAGTCTTCTCACTTCTTAACTTATCATTTGTTGTTATACGAAATACGTTAACCTACAACCCCATGCGGGAAGTGTGAAAAACACAGGGCTGTAACAAGTTTGCTACAATACTTGTTACAGCCCTTTCATTCTTTGAGCTCGATCCTTATTTATAAATGTAATTAGCCTTATTAGTTAAATTCAGTTCAAAATCAATCAAAGCAAAAATTAACGATTCTCAACTGCTATAATCATTATCGACGGGCAATCGGCTAAATTATAATCAATAGGTTCGGAGAGTTCTTCTTCCCCTTGATAGAAAACTCTTACATAAGGGCGATTAGGAAATAAAGAGTTTTGTTTAACAACGTTTCCCCTTTGTCCATTACTTAACAAAATACCCGAACCAGAAGGATAAACAGCTATATGCTTCTTGAACAGCTCTAAAATTCTAGGGTCAAAATGAGAATTTGCTTGAGCAATAATAAACTCATACGCCTCGTTAGGCTCTACAGCCTTACGATAGACTCTGCGGCTTGTTAATGCTTCATAGACATCAGCAACCGCGGCCATCCTGCCATATTCATGGATTTCAGTACCCTTTAATCCCCGAGGATAACCGGACCCGTTCCACTTTTCCTGATGTTGAAAAGCAATATGTGCAGAAAGCAAACTAAAATCATTATTTTTACGCAATATCTCAAAGCCGTTTGTTGTATGTTTCTTAATTTCCATAAATTCTTCATCTGTAAGAGGCGTCTTTTTATTAAGGACACATTCGGGTATCATAATTTTTCCGATATCATGCATTAAGACACCCATTCCAAATTCAAGCAAGCGTTGATCATTATAACCGGAAGCAATTCCCAGAACAAGGGCAATAATTGTTGTATTAATGGAATGGTGAAAGGTATAGTTGTCATACCCTTGAATATCCGTCAAGTTGCCCAAAATATCTTTGCTCGACAAAAGATCATTAATCATTTCTTTAATCGTCAAACGAACTCCAGAAACAGGCAATGACTTTTCAGTATTGCACTCAATGTATTTGCTGATATTTTGAATTGTCTTATAAGCGACTTCACGAGTTTTCTCAGAAATAGTCGCAAATAATTCGACATCATCAAGGCGGTCATCTTCGATAAACAGAACATCGTAACCCATAGCTATTAAGCGTTCAATATATAATGCCGTCACACGAACCCCGGATTGTAATAAAATCTTGCCGGAAGAGTTAATCACAGGACGTGCTAGGACAGATCCTTCTTTGACGAAATGTGTATTCACCAAGCGCATTAATCTACTCACCCTATCCAAATTTAGTGTGATATCACCCCTAAATTTTGTAGTTCGTCAAAATATGCGAAATAACCTCTTTTATTGATAAATCTAAATATAATTTTCCCATTAGTCCTATTACTTTCCGGAAAATTCTGTTTAGACATGAATGAAATTCAAACCTGTTAACAGGACAATGATAATCGCAATGGGGACTACAAACCTTACTAAAAACATGTAGACATTAAACAAGCCTTCATTAGCTAATTGGCCTTCATTGGTCATCTCTCGTTTGACATTAGCAGAATTCCATTGCCAACCTACAAACAAGGCAATAAAGATTCCTCCCAGGGGAAGAAGCACATTTGAAGTCGCAAAATCGAAGAAATCGAAAAATGTCTTACCAAACAACAAGACATGTGATAACAAGCTGTTTGACAATGTGGCTGTTGAGCCAAGCAGTCCAATCCCAATAATTGTTAATAGTGTTGCTCTGCGGCGAGACCATTGATACTCTTCCGTCAAATAGGCTATAGGAACTTCTAATAGCGACAACATTGCACCAGTTGCGGCAAAAGCAGTTAATAAAAAGAATAAGACCATAAAAATTCTGCCTAGAGGCATGGAATTAAACACTGTCGGAATAATGATAAATAATAACTTGGGACCAGCATCCGGTTTAAAGCCAAAAGCAAATACTGCCGGAAAAATAGCAACTCCAGCCATTAAGGAAACTAAGGTATCGGAAAGAGCGACTTTGATTGCCATCTTTGGCAGGTTTTCCTGGTTATCAACATAACTGCCATAGGTAATCATAGCTCCCATGCCAACACTCAGCTTAAAGAATGCCAATCCTAAGGCAGCCAATATAGCACTGACTGTAATCTTAGAAAAGTCTGGTTTGAACAAGAAGGATAATCCGGCTGAAGCTCCCGGCAAGGTTAAAGATCTGATATCGATAATGATGAGCAGGATAAAAAGCATGGGCATTAAAAATTTTGTTGCCCTTTCGATACCTTTTGTGACTCCTGCCATAATAATAATTCCAATGACTATGAGAACGAACACTTGCCAAAATAAGGGTTCTCCGACTCCTGAAATTAAAGAGTTAAAGACTTGAGTTGTTTCCTGTGGCTTATTCGTCAAAAGTGCGCCACTGGCAGATTTAAAAATATACGCATAAACCCAGCCCGACACAGTTGTATAAAAAGCCATAATCAAGAAAGCGCTGACTACCCCGGCTCCGCCAACTAGAAACCAGGGCCGTCTTGGCTCAAGTTTCTTAAAAGCAGCGACGGCATTAGATTTTGTAGCCCGTCCTATGAGATGCTCTGATAACATTACAGGCAGGCCGACTAGTGCTAAGCACAGGAGATATACGAGAATAAAGGCAGCGCCCCCGTTCGCTCCGGTTACATAGGGAAACTTCCATATATTCCCCAAACCAACAGCTGAGCCTAATACTGCTGCAATGACACCAATGCTACTTGAAAAACCTTCTCTTTTTACATGCGACTCTTGTTTCAATAATACACCCTCCATTCTTTGCTCAAAAACCGTTTATTCGACATATTATTCTCATAATCCTTCAATTGCTAAATTGCTCAGACCTAAGCCTTCTCAAATCATTCCTACTCGTTTCATGACTCGATTTAAGCTTTGAGTTGCGCTTTTTTTAAGTTCAGGGACGTCGATTGTCAGCAACTGACGGTCTTTCATCACAATTTGCCCATCCACCATCGTGAGACGAACATCTGAGGGATAAGCCTGATAAACTAACTGAGAGTATACGTCCACATGTTGATTGGGCCAGGTATGCAGTCCTTGAAGGCTGACAACGGCCAAATCAGCTCTTTTTCCGATCTCCAGACTTCCAAGGTCTCCTTCGCGTCCTAGAGCACGCGCTCCCGCAATAGTTGCCAGTTCAAACACTTTTTTCGCCGGCATTGCAGTTGGACCATGTAAGGGTTTTTGCATTAAGGCTGCGTGGCGCATTTCCCGAAACCCATCCAGATTATTGCTGCAGGGGGCTCCATCGCAACTGAGGGAGACTTCAGCGCCTCGCTCTAAGAGCTCTGGAATGGCAGCTATTCCAGAAGCCAATTTCAGATTTGATGACGGACAATGTGAAATTCGCGTTTTGCTCTGAATGAGGATATCTTTTTCAGTCTCATCCAGCCAAATGCAGTGAGCAAGAATAAGTTTCGGGCCAGTTAAGCCGACCTTATCTAAATAGACAACATTGCGCATTCCTCGAGTACTTTCCACAACTTGAATTTCGCCCCTGTTTTCAGAAGCATGGGTATGTACGAAGGCCTTCTTTTCCCGTGCCAAGCGTGAAACTTCTTTTAATAGGGTATCGGTACAAGAAACGACAAAGCGCGGCGTAAAGGCAACTTCCAGGCGTCCGTTTCCTTGTCCATTAAATTTCTCAAATAAATCCACACTTTCTTGTAAAGAAGCCTCTGTTGTTTCCTGCAAGGAAAGAGGGACATCCCCGCTGGGATCATCCATCATGACTTTCCCGGCCAGAGCTCTCAAACCGCTAGACAGTATAGCTTCGAAAGCATGCTCTGTATGATGTACTGTTTCCATATCGACTATTGTTGTCGTTCCGCCTAGAAACAGTTCTCCAATTCCCAGCAAGGCGGAATCGTAGATCGATTCTGGATCATGTCCGCCCTCCAAGGGCCAAATTCTTAGTTTAAGCCAATCCAAAAGTTCCAAATCATCAGCCTGCCCCCGAAACAAGGTCTGGCAGAGATGGATATGAGTTTGAATCAAACCGGGAATGAGCAAGTCACCATTCAGATCAAGCACTTGATCCGCAGAAGGCTCCTTAACCTCCCCAACCGCTGCAATCCTTGATCCATCCACCAACAGATCGCCCTTAATAACATCACGCTGAGCATTCATAGTCACAATGGTCGCGTTTTTAAACAAAATACGCATTTAAAATTCCCCCTTTTCTCTAAGTTTTAAACACGCCTCTCTACAATTCCCATGACTTCTTAACCGCCGCCAAGGATAAAGTGAGCGATAAACAAGACTGTTAAAATATAGGTAACAGCATTATTCTCTTTATGCCTTCCGGTAATCAATTTAATAATGGTATAAGACATAAATCCAAATGCCAAGCCTTGAGCAATAGAATAAGTTAAGGGCATCATGATGATGGTGATAAAGGCAGGAAATGCCTCTGTAAAATCTTCAAAATTGATATGAACCACTTCGCTCATCATCAAGACACCGACAAGAATAAGAACAGGTGCTGTTGCTTGACTTGGGATCAAGCCAACAAGTGGAGCAAAGATAATGGAGAAAACGAAAAGAACTGCAACGGTTACTGCCGTTAAACCGCTTTTACCGCCCTCAGCTACGCCTGCCGTACTTTCAATGTAGGAGGTCACCGTTGGAGTTCCCATAATGGAGCCAAACATCGTACCTATCGAATCGGACATCAAAGCTCTGCCGACTCTTGGCAGATTGCCGTTTTCATCCAAAAGTCCGGCTTTACGGGAAATCCCCAGTAAGGTCCCTATATTGTCAAATAAATCGACAAAGGTAAAAGCGAAAAGAATTGAGATTAAGCCATAATTAAATACGCCTTTAAGATCAAGTTTGCCCATAATCGGTGCTACAGCATGGAAAGGATTGGAGAAGACAACAAAACTCGCTAGGCCTGTAGGAAACGGCTTAACGCCCATAAACATACTAAAAATAGTAGTCAGAAAAATCCCATATAATAAGCCGCCTTTAATCCGTCTAGCCATAAAAAATCCGGTCACAATTAACCCAAATACGGTCACAAGGACACCAGGGGACTTCATATTGCCTAATTGAACCAGAGTATCTTTATTGGCTGTGACAAGTCCGCCATCTTGCAAGCCGATAAAGGCAATAAATAAGCCAATGCCGACACCGATAGAAAGTCGTAAAACCGTGGGAACTCCTTCCATAATCCATTCCCTGACTTTAGTGACGGTTAAGAGAAAGAAAATCAATCCGGAAATAAAGACCGCTCCGAGAGCAGTTTGCCAAGGAAGTTTCATTCCAATGACTACGGAGTAAGTAAAAAATGCATTAAGCCCCATCCCGGGAGCCATGGCAATAGGATAATTGGCATAAACGCCCATGATTAAGGTTGCTACCGCCGCGGCGATTGCAGTGGCCGCAAAGGTTGCATCCATGGGCATACCGGCATTTTTTAAAATAATAGGGTTAACAAACAGAATATAGGCCATAGTGACAAAGGTTGTCACTCCGGCAAGAATTTCGGTCCGTACATTGGTACCCAGTTCCGATAGATGAAAAAAACCATCGAGAAAGCCATGATCGGCTGGAGGCGAAGAATTTTTTGACACGCTTGACATGAAATAGCCCTCCCTAAAATCGACATATAATGCCGCATTCTGACTGACTTTGATGTCAAAACATAAAGTGCAGCTATTTTATATTCTACCCCAATTCCTCCTTTTTTTCTGCAAGGGCCTGAAGGATTTTTTCCGGCGTCGCTGGTAACGAAGTAATTCTTACTCCTACAGCATCATCAATAGCATTAATAACGGCTGCAACCGTCGGCAGCATCGCCGGTTCACCGAGGCCCTTAGCGCCATACGGGCCGCTCTCTTCAGCTTCTTCAACAAAGTATGCTTCTATTTTTGGCACATCAAGTGCTGTGGGGATCAGATAACTGGAAAAGGCCGGATTTTTTATCATTCCCTTTTGTAACTCAAGTTCTTCCAGCAGGGCATAACCGATACCCTGCGTCACTCCGCCTGCTATTTGCCCCTCAACTTGGGTGGGATTCAAGGCCTTCCCTACATCATGAACGGCTATAACTTTAAGAACTTTCACTTTGCCTGTTTCCGTATCCACTTCTACTTCTGCTGCCTGACAGCCAAAGGAATAGGGCCAGTAAGGCGCTCCTTGTCCGGTAGTGAGATCGACGGGAGTCGAACGGGCTGTGGAACTTTCCGCGCTGATCAAGCGCTCCCCATTTAATCGAGCTTTAAAGACCATATCGCCGAGAATCATCCGCCGGGATGGATCACCCTTTACTCCGATATATCCTGACTTAAGCTCAATGCACTCCGGTGTCGGGCAGGAAAACTCACGGGCAGCATAGAGCAGCAAACGAGATTTCGCTTGTCGCACTGCTTTGAGAACTGCATTACCGGTATTGTAAGTTTGGCGGGTTGCGGCAGAAGTTCCCGAATCAGGAGTTACATCCGTATCAGCCGTATTGACACAAATATCTTCAGCCCTAAGCCCTAGTTCTTCAGCAGCAATTTGGGCAAAAATCGAATTGCTGCCCTGTCCGACATCCACAGCCCCGGTAAGAACTGTAGCAGAACCATCGTCATGAATTTCCACAAAAGCGCTCGAAACATCCGGGAAGCCATTGCCATACCCGGTTCCATACCAGGCACAGCCTAAACCTATTCCCCGTTTTTTCATGGAGTTTCCACTTCCCTTCTGAAATATGGGGCAATCTTGGCTAAACATTGGTCTAAAGGAACGCTGCTTGTCAGCTCCTGACCCGTTGCCGTGATGCTTCCCACTTGGAAACAATTGCGCAAACGAATTTCTAAAGGTGATATTCCCAACTTCTTTGCTAAAAGATCCATTTGGCTCTCATAGGCCAGAACCGTCTGAGCCGCACCGAAACCTCGCATAGCTCCAGTAAAAGGATTATTCGTAAAAACTGCAAAGCTGTCGATTTCGATGTTGGGTATCTCATAGGGCCCTGTAGCATGAACAGCAGATTTGCGCAAAACATTGACGCTCCATGAGGAATATGCGCCTGCGTCACCTATAATCTTAGCCTGCATAGCAACGAGCTTTCCGTCCTTGGCAGCCCCTGTCTTGTAATACATGGTCATAGGGTGACGTTTACTATGTGAATAAAACGATTCTTCCCGAGTATTCTCCATTTTGACAGGTCTCTGGGTCTTCAAGGCCATCAAGGCCGCGATAATCTGCAGAGAGATATCTTCTCGTCCACCGAAAGCACCACCGACAGCCAAAGTCTTCACTTGCACCTGGCTGTAGCGAAACCCGAGGGCATGAGCAATTTCGCCTCGATCATAGTGGGCATATTGAGTTGCGGTCTGAACCACCATATGCCCACGTTCATCCAAATACGCAAGAACAGCCTCAGGTTGTAAAAAAGCATGATCCACATGCTGGGTCTTATAGACTTGTTCGACGACAACATCTGCTTTGGCCCAGCCTTCTTCCATCGATCCCCGGCGAATAGGCAGATGGTATAGAACATTGGTGGACTGAAGTTCCGGGTACAGAGGCGGGACCTCCGGCTTCATGGCCTCTTCAGGATCAAAGATGGCCGGTAAAATTTCATAGTCAACCCTGATTCGCTCCGCTGCTTCGCGGGCAATCTCCATGGTTTCGCCTCCCACTACGGCAACCGGGTCCCCTACCATGCGCACATAGTCGGCAATAACCGGCTGATCCCGGAACAGAACGCCATGTGAATTATGGGGCACATCGTTAGCCGTCAGGACAACTGCAACACCTTCAAGCTTCATTGCTTCTTCGCTGTTAATGTTCAGAATCCGAGCATGAGGATGAGGACTGCGTACAACAACACCGTAAATTTGGTTGGGAAGGTTGACATCTGCCGGAAACTTCGTCTGACCAAAGACCTTTCCCCAAGAATCTTCCCTCAATGCACGAGACCCTACTACTTCAGTTTTCATTATTTTCCCTCCTCAGCAGCCAGCTTAACAGCGCGCAGAATCTTATCATAACCTGTACAGCGGCAGAGGTTTCCAGATAAAGCAACTCCAATTTCTTCATCGCTGGGATGAGGATTCTTATCCAGTAAATTTTTCGCGGAGAGAACCATCCCAGGAGTACAAAAACCACATTGTACGGCGCCAACTTCTACAAAAGCCTTTTGAACAGGATGGGGACTCTGACGATTCCCGACGCCTTCAATCGTCGTAATCACAGAGTTATGCGCTTGGCCCGCTAGAACGAGACAGGAGTTGACGGTTTTCCCGTCTAAAATCACGGTGCAGGCTCCGCATTCTCCTTCTCCGCATCCTTCCTTTGTTCCCAGTAGGCCTAAATGATTGCGCAGCACATCCAGCAATCGTTCTTGCGGGTTTACTTCTAAGACATACTTTTTATCATTGACGATACATTCAATGGCCATCATTTATCCAACCCTCCTTGCCTTCTCAAAGAAGCAACAGCTTCGCGAAAAACACCGCCCACAGCAACCCGTTTATAAGGAGCTGAAGCCCTGTCCCCCAAAGCATCGCGGACAACACCTTGGATTTGACTTATCCCCAATTCCAGCCATGATTCATTAAACTCCCGCTGGCTTAAAACTTGAGCCAGCGAGTCACTAAGAAAAGCGCGTCTGCCGACGGCACCTAAGGCGACCCGAACATTTCCAACCTTTGAGCCATCAAGTTCCAGGGCCACAGCAACACTTAAGCGAGCAATGGCTAAAGCTTCACGCCTGCCTAGTTTGGCAAATCCACTCAAGAGACGAATTTTAGGTATTTTAAATCCGACAATCAGAGTACCTGGAGAAAGTAACGGCGTCTGCTCTAATAAGTCAGCAAGAGACATCTGTTTTTCTCCTTCGCCGGAAATTGAAACAACATCAGTCCCCAAAGCTAAGAGAGGAGGCAAGCCATCGGCTGCCGGTGAACAATTCCCAAGATTTCCGCCAATAGTTGCTTGATTTCGAATTTGCGGTGAACCCATCGTCTGGCAAGCTAACCAGAGAGATGATGCCTTCTCTGCAATTAGTTTACTTTTCCCCATTTCAGAGAAGGTTGCCATGCTGCCAATTTCTATATAATCTTTCGTTTCCGTAATATCGTGAAGTTCCGGAATTCTGCCAAGGTCAATCAACGCCTTGGGTTGGATCTTTCGTTTCTGCATCTGAAGTACCAGATCCGTTCCTCCGGCCAAAAATATCCCTTGAGATGAATATGCTATTTCTATGGCTTCATTGACACTTTGCGGTTGATAATACTTCATGGCATTGTCCTCCCTTGCTTAATGCCCCATAAAGATAGTTCACAAAAATGCAACCGTAATTGTTTCTCCATAAACCATCATGGCTCATAGAGAAGCAATTACGGTTGCCTCGTAGACACCCTTGATCCGATTATCTAGGATATATGAGTTTAAGCAGAACTATTCATTTTTTCTTACTATACTAGTTATCTTTATCTATTCGTCAGTCGCAGTAAAATTCCTACTTTTAATTTCGAGAAAGTGCAAATAATCATTGCCAATATTCTTTAAATAGACTTATAGGATTCAACAGATTACTCTCCATAATCCCAAGCAGGACTGCAGCGCCAATAGCACGGGCCTTTTCAGAAATCGTATAACAATATTCTTTTTCCCCGCGGGGATCAATATCGCCAACTTTGACCGCAGCATCAATTGGTGTGCCGTCCAGCAGCAGTCCTCGTAAAACTCCGTCAATCGAGCCTGCTACTTCCTGGGACGTAAGTCCGTCATCAATGATTCCTAAACATTCTCCCGCCTGAACTTTCTCGCCGATAATTCGTTTCGCCCGAAAGACTCCTGCCTGTTGGGAATATACGACACGTTCTTTGGTATATCCGCCAATATTGCCCGGAATTCCCGTATTCGGCTGGGCCGGACCTGTATAGATTAACCTGCCTAAGTCATGCCCTCGCTTCGTTTCTATGACCAGGTCCACATCATCACCAGCCGTAAAACCGGGACCTAAGCCTATAGTCAATTGTGCCATATCGCGGCGTGTCCCTATGTTCCGTTTCGCCAAAATGCCATCAACCAAGAACGTCGGCTTCAATCTTGCTAAGCACTGAAGCTCGGGGTCAATCAAAATAGGAATAGCACCGTCTTCCCATACACTAGCGCATGTCTCTGTTTCAGAAACGAGATGCGCCGCAATTCCTTCAACTTGCCAACTGCCCTTCACGACAGCCGTGCCAAAACATACCGGCCAGCGAACCATTAAGGGTTTGGGGACTTCCGTCATGACGACTCGGAATCCCGCTTTGGCCAAAGTCCATCCGACCCCTGTAGCTTGCTCTCCGGCTCCGCGGACTAAGACGACGGGTCCATTCAGCTTAAGTTTCTTAACCATAACGTGATTCTCCTTACCATTTTCTTTAATTAAGATAGAGTTTTAATCTTTCTTTTGAATAGAGTCCATCCAGGCCTGATACTCTTCAGGGGTGTCCACATCCTGCAGGAAAGTATCTTTTACTCGCTGCCGAGTCCAGCGTTCAGGATAGCGGTATAAAACCTTCCTTCCCCCTTCTTCCCCTTGCAGCTCACGGAGTTCCGAAACATAGCGGCGGTGAAAAAAGACCGGAGAACCGACTCCTGTCTCAGAGAACGGCACTAAAAAGTCCGGAGCCTCTCTCAGGGCCTGTTCAAAACATCCTGCCAGTCCTTGAGCGGTAATACCTACCTGATCCCCGGGTAAAAAGCCCACCATCAGAGTAGTTTCCTGTAAATCCCTTAACCCTATGCGAAGAGTTTCCGAAAGCGGAATTGCTTGAGGGACTTGAAACCAATCCCCCCCCATTTCTTGAAAAGAAAGAAGCGTATCCTGAGTCAGATAGTCTTCCGGAGGCCGTCGCGTGACCACATGAATTTCTATTAATCGTGATAACTTTTGCTGCAGCATAACCCCTTCTAAAATGGTATTGATGACATGACCGAGGACAGTAGTGTTTATGTAAGGTAACGCCAGTTTATCCCGTCCCATGCGAGTTGCCTGTCCGGCAGCCATTACCACAAGTCGAACCATTGCAGCTCTCCCCCCTTAGCATCGCCTGCAGCCAGTCTTAAGCTTCTGGGCTTTGCCTCTCCTTTAAAGCGCATCTCTTCTGCCCCTTTACGGTAAAGAGCATCGAGCAGAACTTCAGGTTCAGGGACACTTAAACCAGAGAAATACGCTCCTTCGGAAGACTCCGCTTGTATAGAGAGCCCATGAACAGGCCGTCGAGGAATATTAAAGAAGATAACCCACGCGAGATGTTGATACTGAGGGTAAAATACCGGAGACTTCCCCAAATATCGCCAGGCGTTTTCCTCGGTGAACTGACTATGAACCAAATAAGGACAATATTCTGAGCGATGGATATCCTCGTCTTTCAACTCCTGCCCCCACAGTCTGCCATCCAAAATCAAAACTCCGCAATCTGAACTCCGGGGAATTTGAGGTTCGTGGGACGCCCAGCACTTTAGACGGCGCTCCCGTGCCCCATCGCCTTCAATAATCCAATAACGTCGATATGCCGAACCATTTTCGTGAGAAATCAGGTTTTCGCCATCCCTCCAGACTGCTTTATCGACCATAGATGGAGAATTTCCCAGCCATTTTCCGCTTCCTTGTTCTTCGCCTGTATACCAAAAATAAATACCCTGAGACTTAAAGGGCGGAGGATTGGCATGACGCCATGGCCGTGCTTGGTTATCCGGATACACTTTCGTTGTGGTTGTGGCAATCACCGGATATCCGGCAGCATGGATTTCTTGGGTCAGAATTTGGAGGCAAGTGGTTTTGCCACCTGCCCCAATTAAGGTAATGACTTGCGCGTGCTTCGCCATTTCCCAGAGACTTCCTTTTGCCCATTTTGTTCGAAAATTATTATCTAATTCTCCCATGTTAATTACCTGCACTTAGCTGAACTTCTTTGAGATTAACATTTTTAAAAGCCGATATTTAATATCATTTTAATTGTTTTATTAAAAAATACAAACTTAGTTTTATCTGTTTTCCATAAGTGCAGCTAGGTCAGCCGCTAAACATGGACGCCGGGTGTCTTGAAAGTCAGGGATGGCTTGATTAGACACTCGGCGTTGGTCTCTTTAGCTTATTTCTTATAGGGCGTCTCACGCAGCGGAAGCGTACAGCGCACCTTGCCGTCAAACTTATGATAAGCTGAGGCAACAGCGGGTGCTGCGGGAATGGAAGAAATCTCTCCGATACCTTTAGCTCCGTAGGCCAAGGGGGAAGAATTCTTTTCGATAATAATTGTCTCGATTTCCGGAACATCTGTTGATCGTAATAATCCTAAAGTACCAAATTTTGCAGTTGGAACACCATTTTGCAAGGGGAAATCTTCTCGCAAAGCGTAACCCAGTCCCATAACAACTCCGCCTTCAATTTGTCCTTCAACAGCTTTAGGATTAATGGCCCGCCCCACGTCGTGAGCTGCAACAACCTTTTCCACGAAGCCCTGCTCATTGAGAATCACCACTTGAGTAGCGTAGCTGTAAGCAACATGGCTGACCGGATTTGGTTTGTCGGAATTGATGGGGTCCGTCTTTCCGAAATATTCTCCGTAAAACTCCATGCCCTCCAACTCTTCCAGAGACGATTTATATAATGCATGCTGAAGTTTCAGGGATGCCTGGCGAATAGCCTCTCCCGTGAACAACGTTTGCCGGGAGGCTGTGGTGGTTCCCGAATCAGGAGTCAAAAAGGTATCAGGAGCGCCGAAAGAGATCTGTTCCAGAGGCAGGCCGGTAGCCTCGTTGACGATCTGGGTCGCCACAGTAGCCAATCCCTGCCCGATACAGGCGGCGCTGGTGAGCACTACTACTTTTCCGGCTTGGACTTGCAGTTTTACCCGACCTGTATCCGGCAGGCCGACACCAACACCCGTATTTTTCATGACCGTAGCAATCCCTGCATAAGGATTGGATTCGTACACCTCACGAACCGCTAGGAGTGTTTCTTTAACAGCCGTCCCCTCGTCGGTAATCTGGCCTGTCGGATTAATCATTCCGGGCTCCAGGGCATTGCGGTAACGAATTTCCCAAGGAGAAACACCGACTTTTTCAGCCAAAAGATCAAGATTTGTTTCCGAGGCAAAAGCCGCCTGTGGAACTCCAAAACCTCTGAAGGCTCCGGCAGGAGGATTATTGGTATAGACACAAAGTCCGGTAATGTCGACATTGGCAATTTGATAGGGGCCGGCCACATGAGTACAGGCTCTCTGCAAAACGGCGGTCCCCAAGGAAGCATAAGCTCCTGTATCCGCTACTATTTTTGCTGTCAGAGCAGTCAATCTTCCCTCCGCATCACACCCGGTTGTAACCTCCAATTCCATGGCATGCCGTTTCGGATGAACAAGAATGCTCTCCTTGCGCGAAAGAGTAAGTTTTACGGGCTTTTGAGTGATATATGCCAAAAGAGCCGCATGGTGCTGGACGCTTAAATCTTCTTTTCCCCCGAAGCCGCCGCCCACAAGCTTACTAATGACCCGAACTTTTTCCGCGGGAAGTCCCAAAATCCCCATAATTCCATGTTGATCGTCATAAACACTTTGGTCTCCGACATAGACTAAAATTCCCCCGTCGTCCTGCGGAATCGCCAAAGCGCTTTCCGGTTCCATATAAGCATGTTCCGTAGGCGGTGTCGTATAACGCTGAGTGACCACATGCGCAGATTTTACTAACGCTTCCTCAACATTACCCCGTTTAATTTTCGTGGTGCTTAACAGATTTCCTTGAGTGTGAATTCTCGGAGCTTCCTCTGCTAAAGCTTCTGTCGGGCTAAGAACGGGTTTAAGCTCTTCGTAATCAACCTTGATCAAAGCCAATGCTTCGCGGGCCTGCTTCTTTGTCTGCGCCGCTACTAAAGCGATGGCGTCCCCAACGTAACGGGTTTCTTGTCCGACAGGGATCAGAGTCGGCCAATCATGGAATATATGACCGTGTTCATTAATCCCAGGAATATCATCTGCTGTCAATACTGCCTCGACACCGGGATAAGCACGTGCTGCAGAGGTATCGATCGCTTTAACCAGAGCACGGGGATAACTTGTGCGCAGAACTGCAGCATGAAGCATATCATCAACGAATAAATCATCCACGTATTCGCCGGTTCCCAGAACCTTTTCCCGAGCATCCAAACGCTGAATGCTCGTCCCCACTCCAGCTCCGGTGAGGGTTGCCGCATTAGGCTGAAGCTCACCGCGCAATACCTTAGCTGCTAACATAATTCCTTGTTCAATTTTGACATATCCGGTACAGCGGCAAATATTGCCTCGGATCGCCTCTTTAATCTCTTTGGAGGTCGGATTGGGAGATTTGTCAATTAAGGCTTTGGCACTTATCACCATTCCGGGAATACAGAATCCGCACTGGACAGCACCTGCTTCAGCGAAGGCCCAGGTATAGGCCTCCTTTTCCCGTTCGGACAACCCATCAACGGTTAAGACATTTTTCCCTGTCACTTTAGCCAATGTTTGCGTACAAGCGCGCACCTTCTTGTCATCAACAAGTACAGTACAGGCACCGCATGCGCCTTCACCGCAGCCGTTTTTTAAGGAAGTGATGTGCAATACGTCCCTCAAATATTCCATAAGGTTCATATCGTCCTGGCAAGAATACTCTGTTCCATTGACATTAATCTTAAACATTCTTCCCATCCTTTCTCCTCAGAAATGGATTCCGGAACAAATACTTTCCTGCAGGTAATTCTTGGGTTAATTGGCCGTCTTGACACACCTGCCTGCCTCGTAAAAAGATACGAGTCGCTTTTCCCTGCTGTTTAAAGCCCTCAAAGGGGGTGTAGTCAACGTCCTGGTGCAGTCTTTCGACTGAGATTTTAGAGGAAAGGCTCGGGTCCCAAACCACCAGATCTGCATCACTGCCCGGGGCGATCGTCCCTTTGCGGGGGAATAAACCAAATAATTTTGCGGCATTGGTAGAGGTTAAAGCAACAAATTCGTTAAGGTTTAATTTACCCGACTGTACGCCATAAGTGTACAATAACCCCATCCTGGTTTCCACGCCGGGTGCTCCGTTAGGAATCTTACTAAAATCTCCAAGACCCAGCTCTTTTTGACCTTTATAATTAAACGCACAATGGTCGGTAGCAACCGTCTCTAAAATTCCCGTTTGCAGAGCCGACCATAAGGCAGCTTGGTTCTGAACCGGACGCAAGGGCGGAGATATTACGTATTTGGCACCATTAAAGCCCTCGGAACTGTAACAACTATCATCGAGCAGTAAATACTGAGGGCAAGTTTCCGCATAAACTTCTTCCCCCTGTAATTTGGCCCTAGTTACAGCCTCAAGGGCACCACTGCAAGTAAGATGAACAATATAAAGAGGTGCATCGGCCAATTGTGCGAGAGTAATTACCCGCGACGTTGCTTCAGCTTCTACCTCAGGTGGTCGAGTTAATGGATGATAGCGAGGTGCAGTTTTCCCTTCCTGACAAGCCTTTTGCACAAGATCGTAAACCACATCTCCGTTTTCGCAATGCACACAGACAAGTGCTCCGCATTTCCCGGCCTGACGCAGGGCCTGTAAGAGCGAACCGTCGTCGACTTGCAAAACATTCTTATAAGCCATATACAATTTAAAAGAAGGCACACCTTCCTGGTGAACCATTGTTGTCATTTCTTGAGCGATGGCATCGTTCCAATCAGTAATAGCCATATGAAAACCATAATCAACAAAACATTTACCATCGGCTTTTTTATGCCAGTTTTCCAAACCTGTTTGGAGACTTTCCCCTTTAAACTGAGTGGCATAATCTAAGATCGTCGTAGTGCCTCCCAATAAAGCGGCTTTAGTTCCCGAATAAAAATCATCGGAAGTCGTAATATCTCCTGCCGGGAGGTCAAAGTGGGTATGGGGGTCAATACCACCCGGAAATATCAAGCATCCGTCCACCTTGATGACCTGATCACCAGGCTGCTTGATCTCGCGGCCAAGGGCCGCGATTCTCTCGCCTTCAATCCGGACGTCTGCTTGATACACATCGGCAGCTGTTACAACTGTCCCGCCATTTAAAACAATACCCATTCTAAAATCTCCTTAAGGCTTATTTTAGATGTTCGATAGTAGTATAAGTGGGAGGGAGTTCACTAATCATGAACTAACATTTAGCGAAAACCTTCAGAGGATTCTAAAAGTTTGAGACAGAGTGCTTTCCAAGGAAAGCACTCTGGTTGACGAACTATTGTTACTCAATCTGATTCAATGTGAAAACTGAATTCTTAAGGATAGACATGAGTTCCTGTTTTTCCGGCTACAGCATCTTCAAGGGATTCCGGATTAGTAATGATTGCTTCTTTACCGCCATTCTCCAAGAATTTGATCACCGCCTGAACTTTTGGCAGCATACTCCCAGGAGCGAAGTGATTTTCAGCCATATAATGTTTGAGTTCGGCCAGAGACACGTTCGTTAGGGCTTTTTCGTTAGGTTTCCCATAGTTGAGGTAAACCGTCGGAACACCGGTTGAAATGATTAAAAGATCGGCTTTAATGTCGGAAGCTAAAAGGCTGGAAGCAAAATCCTTGTCAATCACAGCGTCAATGCCCTGGAACGAATTATCTTCTCGTTTCATGACAGGAATTCCGCCGCCTCCAACGCTCACAACGCAATAGCCGTCACGGGCCAGGCGGCTAATGACGTCTTTCTCAACAATTTCTTGGGGCAGTGGTGATGGTACAACTCTGCGGTATCCCCGTCCTGCATCTTCAACCATCACCCAGGAAGGATTTGCCCTTTTGATCAGTTCAGCCTGTTCCTGTGAATAAAAGGAGCCAATGGGTTTTGCCGGCTTTTGAAAGGCCGGATCATCCGGGGAAACCACGACCTGAGTCACTATGGTAACCGCAGACTTTTTCACGCCTCGTTTTTTAAACTCATTATCCATAGCCTGCTGAATTTGATAGCCAATAGCACCCTGGGTATCGGCTCCACAGCTGACCAAGGGCACCTGGTGCATTCTGGCGACATCCGTAGCAATTTCAGACCTTCTGAGAATAAACCCAACCTGGGGACCATTGCCATGAGTAATGATCACTTCATACCCTTGCTCAATCATGCCCACAATATGCTTAGCTGTTTCACAGACCGCCTGATATTGATCCTCAACGGTTTCATGTCCTTTATCCCGAATCAGAGAATTCCCACCGATAGCAACAACAGCTAACGTACTCACGTTTATTTTCCACCTACCAATAGAGTCATCACTGCTTTAGCAGTATGCAAGCGGTTTTCAGCCGCATCATAAACAATGGAATGAGGTCCGTCAATAACCGAATCTTCAACTTCGTTATTGCGATCAGCCGGCAGAGCATGCATATACATCACATCTTTACTGGCTGTAGCCATTTTAGCTTCTGTACATTTCCAGCTCTTATTAGCAATTAAAGCATCATCAATCACTTTGCTGGCACCGGTTTCGGTAGCTCCTGTTTGGTCTGTAACCCAGTTTCCCCAACTCTTAGGGATAACGATATCGGCATCTTTGTAGGCTGCTGCCTCATCATGGGTAATCGTCAGAGTGCCTCCGTGCTTCTCAGCGTTGGCTCTGGCTTGATCAATAACCCAGTCAGGAAGTTCCCAGCCCTCGGGATAAGCCAACCAAACATCCATACCATAACGAGGGAAGAGCAACACTTGAGTAACCGGTACAGAGATAGGTTTTTTATGACTTTCAGCATAAGCCCAAATGATGGAGATTTTTTTGCGGCGTAAATCAGGAAGTTTTTCTTTAATGGTCATTAGGTCAGCCAAACCTTGGAAAGGATGGTAAAGGTCGCACTGCAAATTCATAATAGGTACCGATGACCAACGAGCCATCTCATTTAAATAGGCATTTCCTCTGCCCCAGTTGCAGTAGCGGCAGGCGATCATATGCCCGAAGCGTGAAAGAATGATAGCGGTATCTTTGGCTGTTTCGCCGTGAGCAACCTGCATCGTGCTGGAATCGAGGAAACCTGCATGACCGCCTAATTGAGCCATCCCTGCTTCCATGGAGTTTCTGGTTCGGGTCGATTGTTCAAAGAACATTAAAAAACCGGTTTTGTTCGTAAGATAAGGTGTATCTTCACCCATGGCAAATTTCCGCTTCAGCTCCATCGAGACTTCGAGCATTGTGTCGATTTCTTCTTTGGTAAAATCCTCTAAATTGATGAAATGACGTCCTCTGAATACTGTTTGCATTGTATTGGTTCCTCCTACTAGTTAATTCTTTAAGAACAGTAAATGTGTTAAAATTCCTTGTCCATTTTGCAGTCGTTCAAAGAGAGCTTACAGCTTTACTAAATTTTCCGTAGCGCTTGGCATGAGATCGACATACTTTTGGACATATAAACTTGGAATGACTGCATACATAGCGGCACAATCCACGAGTTCCTTTTTCCAGGTGCGCTCATTGGGCGCATGAGCTTGATCCTCATGACCGGGTCCAAAACCAATGCAAGGAATTCCATAACGACCCATGATGGAAACACCGTTTGTGGAGAAGGTCCACTTATCCACAACGGGGTCCTTGCCAAACAGTCCTTTGTAGGCCTCTTCTAAGGTCGTGCTTACCGGATGCCCGGCCTCTATCAACCAGGTTGGAAAATACGCCTCGGTAGGATAAACGAGATTCGTATAAGACGGCCTTTCATAAGTGTACATACTGACTTCGGCATTGGCCGCTTTGACGGAAGGAAGATTTCTTATTTGTTGAAGCGCGAATTCCCAGGATTCTCCGGCTGTTAAACGACGGTCGACTGAAATCCAGCAGCTGTCAGCCACGGCACAGCGTGATGGCGACGTGTGGAAAATCTCTGAAACCGTTAAACTGCCTTTACCTAAGAAAGGATGATCCGTCAAATTTTCATGTAAACTGCGAAGTTCCGTCAGAATCGGGGCCATTTTATAAATAGCATTATCTCCTCGTTCAGGTGCAGAACCATGGCAGCTAACGCCTTTCGTCATCACTTTAATTTCCATTCGTCCCCGATGCCCGCGATAAATTTTGCCATCCGTGGGTTCAGTTATGACCACAAATTCGGGGACAACTTTATCTTCATTAATAATATATTGCCAGCATAAGCCATCGCAGTCTTCTTCTTGCACAGACCCGACAACCACTAATGTATATTCATCTTCTAAACCGAGATCTTTAATAATCTTGCCGGCATAAACCATGGAAACCATACCGCCGGTTTGGTCCGATGCACCGCGGCCGATTATAATCTCTTCATCTTCGTACCCTTGATAGGGATCATATTTCCAAAGTCCCGGATCGCCGACTCCCACGGTATCAATATGAGCATCCATGGCTATAAGATGTTTACCATGACCAATATACCCAAGAACATTTCCCATAGGATCAATATCTACTCGCTCAAACCCTACTTTAAGCATTTCTTCTTTGATTCGCAGTATGACGTCCTTTTCAGCACAACTCTCGCTTGGTATGGCGATGAGATCACGTAAGAAACGGCTCATTTCAGGTTCATACTTTTTAGCCAATTCCAGAACTTTTGCAAAATCGGTATCCAAAATAAATTCCCCTTTCACTACGTTTGGATTATGGATTGCGTTTTTCGATCGTCATAGGTATTATGATCGTTCCCTTATTGATTAATGCAAGATTCATGCCATTTCCAGACACCTTGTTCCTTTATGTTTTAGGGCTCTAAGCAGTTTGAATTTAGGGAATAACATAGATTTATTCATTGTAATCTCAAATTGAGACTCAATATTTATTGAAATAAACGTTAGAAATTTCTCGACGAGTGCCACAGGCAGAATTGAAGTCTCTAATCTCATTTTGAGACATTCGTCAAGTTTTGATACAGGAAAATTCCTCGTTATCTTCACCATCATACCTAAAAAAAGGTTTTATTTTCTCCAATTTGATACTCTTTTATCTTTCGGTAAAGGGTAGCCCGGCTTATCCCAAGCATATTGGCAGCATCTTCTTTATGTCCCTCGGTTTCGGCAAGGGTCAGGGCTTTCGTAATTGCCTCTCGCTCAAGCTGTTTTAAGTTCAAAGAGCTGCTTTTAGGCTCCGATTTAAGGCCATCTCTAATACGTTGGGGTAGATTGTCCAAAGTAATATAGTCTCCTACAACCATCGTTACGCAGTATTCGATGACGTTGCCTAATTCCCGAACATTACCCGGCCAAGGATAATGAGTTAATTTTACCATTACCTCAGGTGTTAGACCTTTAACCGCTTTTTCTGTAACGGACGAATAATAATCCAAATAGAATTGAACGAGAACAGGAATATCTTCCTGACGCTCACGCAAGGGAGGAATCATTAAAGGAATAACATTGAGCCGATAATACAGATCTTCGCGAAATTCGCCGGTCTTCACCATCTCTTCAAGATCACGGTGGGTTGCGGCAATCACTCGAACATCTAAAGGAATCGAACGTGTACTGCCAATACGTTCAACTCGGCGCTCCTGTAAAACTCTTAAAATCTTAACCTGTAAATGCAGAGGCATGTCGCCAATTTCGTCCAGAAAGATTGTTCCATTATGAGCCAGTTCAAATTTTCCCATCTTACCGCCCCGCCGTGCACCGGTGAAGGAGCCCTCTTCATAACCGAAGAGTTCACTTTCCAATAAGTTTTCAGGAATTGCCCCACAGTTAATCGCTATAAAAGCATGACCTTTACGATTGCTGCTCTGATGAATAGCCCGGGCCAGCAATTCTTTACCTGTCCCGCTTTCTCCTTGAATTAATAGCGTAGCCTTGCTGGGGGCAACATGCAAAGCCATGGTTTTAAGCTCATTCATTTTAGCCGAATTGCCGATAATCTGGGAAAAATGGGTTTCAATTTCACTCACAGTGGCCTCTTTAACTAACTTTTTAATCTGCTGAATATCTCTAAGGGTAATAACGGCACCTTCAATGTCTTCATTGTTCTTAATGGGAACAACATCGCAATAAAGCTGAGTAGCTACCCGTTTCCCTCGAATTGGACCAGAAAACTGTTCCCCTCTTTCCACAGCCAGCCATAGCTTTTTATCATCCAATAACTGATAGAGCTCCAATTCTTGGTTCGCTTCAATATCCAGCAGCTTTCTGGCATGAGTGTTAAAATGGGTTACTTTCTTCTGATCGTTAATTAATAAAATGCCGTCAGGCAATAGATTAAGCACTGTCAGCAACTGACTTGTCAGAAGCTCTCGTTCACGGTTTTGGTGACTTTCCACCACTTTGCCGACAAGAAGCTCAGACATCTTTTCCAGGAAGCTCAAAAGCGATTGTTTATTATCCATCAAGCGCTTCGTCTGTTCTTCATCAAAGCTTACCAGGCCTATCACACCAATAATTTGATCATCAGCGCGAATAGGAATCGCGACTTCGGCCAACTCAAGGCAATTCCCTCGGCAAGTACACGGCTTACAAAGCTCATTGTAACCAGGATTATCAATAATTACCGGCTCGCCGGTTTTCATAACATGACGATAAACAAAGCCATCGTTCATTGGACTGCCGGAGCGAATCTTATATTTGCCCGTTCCGGCAACCCTAATTAAATCGGCGTCGGCAATTTCAACCTCGATTTTTAAAGCCGCAGCAATAGCATCTGCGGTCTGCTGTACTGTTGTTTTTATGTCACTTAGGTGATACATCTTAGCACCTCAATAATAATTCACTACCTGATTACATTATATACAACTCTTAGTCTCATTTCGAGACTCGAAGTCCATTTGCGGCAAAATTTAAAAAACAAAAGCGGTAAACTCGTTCAGCCAAAGCTGAACATCGAGGTTTCGGTAACGAAATGTCCTGTAGACACTTTCGCCAAAAGCGCCTAAACCATAACAAATTTATCACGTTGAAGGGATGGACTCTTCCCCCCACCGAAGCAAGGTAAGGGAATCACTCCCACTTAAGAAGTGGGAGTCTTACGATTAGATAAAGAAGGGAGCACGCTTGATCTCAACGTGCTCCACATATTCAAACACCACTCGATAAATAATTGCTGCTTTAGCGGCCTGTTGACGGCAATTCTCCATCCCAAACAATGCTTAGATATTTATAAGGATCCGTATTTCCTTCCGTGTTAAAGATGAGAATTTGTGATTGGTCATTGATATTTAACTGCTCTCGGGCTGCTTTAAAGGCCTTATCCCTTAAAAAGGAGCCTAAGAGCCCTGCCGTCACTGCTCCGGATTCTCCGGATATAACCCTTGGATCTCCTAGCAACGGATTAGCCAAAACTCTCATTCCTCGGGCAGCAACCCAGTCCGGAGAAGAGACAAACATCTGACTGTAGTCTCTGAGAATATTCCAGCCTATAAGATTCGGTTCGCCGCAAGCCAATCCGGCCATAATTGTCGACATATCTCCGCCGACGACCCGTGGCCTGCCATCTCCGGCAAGAGCAGACTTATATAAACAATCGGCTTTATTAGCTTCAACCACTACTGTCTTAGGGCGATCCTCCTGAAAGAGTGAAGCGAAATACCCCTGCACCGATCCGGCCAAGGCCCCCACACCGGCCTGCACAAAGATATGAGTCGGTTTCTCTACGCCAAGATTATTGAGTTCTTCCAGCGCTTCAGCCGACATAGTACCATAGCCCTGCATAATCCACGAGGGAATTTCTTCATAACCTTCCCAGGAAGTATCCTGCACAACCACCCAGCCATTTTTTTCTGCTTCCTCAGCAGTCATGCGAACGGCATCATCATAATTCAAGTCTGTAATCGAAGCTTCTGCGCCCTCTTCCCTGATTTTATCCAAACGAAACTGGGACGATCCTTTCGGCATATACACAACTGATTTTTGTCCTAGTTGGCGGGCAGTCCAGGCTATACCCCGGCCATGATTACCATCCGTCGTTGTGGCAAAGGTTATATCACCTAATTGTTCTTTAACTTCCGGGGAAGTTAGAACTTGATAAGGAAGCTCACTGATGTCTTTATGGAGTCGTTGGGCAAGATATCTCCCAATAGCATAGGAACCCCCTAAAGCCTTAAAGGCATTCAGCCCAAAGCGAAAAGATTCATCCTTGACATAAATGCCTTTCACCCCATAATTTGAGGCCAATCTATTTAACGCCCGCAGAGGTGTAGGCTGATAATCAGGGAATGTCTCATGAAATCGTCTCGCTTTATCAATTTCATCTTTACTGAAAAGTTTGGTGGAAGAACCTTTGCCATAAGTTTTTAACATGTTATTTTGAATCCATTTAATTTCGTCACTCACGATAATCGCTCCTATTCCAAAATTACTATCGAAAACAATTTCTTGTTGAAGCCCTTAGATTTTATCTCCCCCTAAATTGAATTGTTCTCACTAAAATCAAGGAATATTTCATGCAATTATCGTGCCACCTTTAACGTGTCAGGGGGACGGTCCTTTTGACACGCTTTGATAACATGCTATTGCCGTTAATAATTTTTTTCTGCGATAAATTTTAATTTCTGCATGGATTAATATTTCCAATGGGGTAAATCTGGAGATATACCTCTAGAACTAAACTATTTTTTTACCGAAATTAATATCATTACAAAATCTAAATATAGCAAAGAACCAGAACCAATCTTATGTATTAAAAACGAAAATGACGATCCGCTTAATTTATCAAACTGATCGTCCCAATCTACTAACTTTTAAACTGATTCAAAGGCAAACTCTTTAAGACCTAACTCTCTCAACCATTCCTCTATTAATTCCGAGCAATTTGGCAATAGAAACCACCGATAGATTTGTGTTGGTTCGTAAATTTCTTATTACTGAAGTTCTAAAATTTTTGTCCGTTTTAATCATGTCTAAACTCATTTCTGACCAATTCTGGTTCAGGTAGTTATGCAGATATACTTTACCATCCTGGATAGTTCGAATTGTACCCTCACCTTCATTGTCGTCCATATGGAGATTAGTATCCTTATTATTTTCGTTTGAGAATCTAATAAACTCATCGATTGCATCCTTTTGATCTTCGGCAAACATTTTTAGGATATATAGAACATCCACAATCGTTGACCCTTCCCTGTTCCAGTCTAAGTACCATTGGTAACTGCTCCACTGATACTGTTCGGCACGTTGTACTAAAAAGGCCTTTTGCGGATTCTGGTGAATATAGCGAATAACTGCTAATAGAGACCTGTCATTTTCAATTACCTCACTTCTATAGCGGCCCTGAAATACATGCCCTACACGACCATACTTTTTGTTGAAATGCATCGCATAGCTGGTTGCAATTCCTTTCAGTGAAATTGAAACGTCATTGTTTGTATCTTTTAGTGCTAAATGAACATGATTATCCATAAGGCAATAAGCATACAAAATCAGCTTATTGTCAGTTTGCTTTTTATTAACAATATTAATAAATCTTTGACGATCTTCATCATCTAAGAATATATTTTTGCGTTCGTTCCCTCTGAGCATAATATGATAACATCCAGAATTACTATATCTCCGCTGTAATCTGGTCATTTAGATTCCCCCTATCATCCCCTTTCCGTTCAGCATATCCACTATTTACCATGATGTCAATAAGTGTCAGGTGTGTCAGGGGGACGGTCCTTTCAACACACAACATTCACTGTTTTAACAGAATATCAAATTCAAAAAGGGGTTTTTGAGCCGCTATTTTATCCAACCCTTACTTATCGCTTTATATTTAACTAATACGATGTACTTAAAGTGAATTACCGTGATAACAAGACGAAACATTTTTGCTATCATCAAAGCGGTTAGCACTTACCTAACTCTATTCGCGTCCCTTATATCTGCATCAGGTGCGCATAGTTTGTTTTTTTATCGTAATTTAGCCCAAGATAAATGTAATCTGGTTCCCCATGCTTACTTTCAACTTGATATTCCTTTACATTACTAAAATAGTTCTTTAAGCGATTATGAAAATTCTCTGATGCTGAGGAACTCCAAAACGAGACTACTCCATATGGATTAAGAATCTTAGAAAGTGCATAAAGTCCTTTTTCCGTGTATAAACGACAATTAGATTCCATGACGGTCCACTCAGGACCGTTATCAATATCTATGCAAATGATATCAAATTTGTCTTCATTAGAATCCAGCCAGGTTAGTAAGTCCTCTTGTATAATCCGAATCCGAGGATCTTTTAAATAATTACCCATTAGCGGAGAAAAGTAAGTATAATTCCATTCAATAATCTTAGTTTCAAGTTCAAGAACTACAATTTCCTTAACTTGAGTTTCGCCAAGCATTTCATGAAGAGAATAACCAACACCTAAACCTGCAACTAAAACTTTTTGGGGATTGGATGAGAATCTTAAAGCCAGGGAAACTAATTTACGTTCAGAATCGCCATTATATGTTGACATTAAGAATACTCCATTACTTATTATCTCATAATCCTGATTACGTTTTTGTAACTGTACTTCTCCTCTTTGGGTTAAGCAGCGTTCTATTACCGTAATATTATCTTGCACAAATACAGTCTCCTTAATTTTCATTATTTATCTTAAATATCGAAACACCAAATTCCGCAACAGAAATTCCCGCTATGCTAAATCCCAAAATCTTGGCAAGCCATTAAGCCCAGTCGTAATAGAACTGGCAGCACCTATATTTGCTTTCTTAAACCACACTCGAAAGATATGCAAACGGGCAGATGCATAAACAAGCCATATATCCCTTACGTAAAGCCAATAAAAAACCGAGGGCCAAAACGGAGCTTCCATTCAGTTTTCATGAGCCCATTGTTTACTGATTCAAGAATAAAATTTAAAGTTGCCTGAGCATCCCCGTTGTTATGTCATTTCCTCCAGGCTCCTTCGCCAAAAGCGCCAGAATACGAATACGTGTTGGATCAGACAATCAAAAATTCGATTTAGCTGCAATAGTTTACCACTCCTTTTCAACGATCTCTAAAAACACACTATTTTAAGATTTCTGTATATATAGCAAAATGAGATTCGATACGAGTCTAATTAGATTATAATCTAATTAGACTCGTAGTCAAGTTTCAACAGCCACAAACAAAATTCCAAGTATAGAAAAGAACTAGATACAATCTTTTGTTCTCAAAACTAAAAGGACGATCTGTTTAATTTATCAAAACGATCGTCCTAATTAACTGCCTTTTGAACTCGATTCAGAGTAAAATTTATAAATTTTTAAGTCCTAACTCTCTCAACCATCCCTCTATTAATTTCGAGCAGTTTGGCAATACAAACCACCGATAGATTTGTATTAGTTCAAAAATTTCTTATTGGTTTTATTCGTTCCCTCTGAACATATGATAACATCCAGTATTACTATGTCTCCGTGGTAAATCTGGTTATTAAGATTCTCCCTTTCATCCCCTTTTCATGGAATTTGAATGAAATGATAGAGTGTTAAAGGGGCATCCCTGACGTCTTTTCTTGATTTAGCATTTGAAAAAGCCATTATTCACTCAATTATCACAATGAAGTTCTTTGATGTTATCCATTAACTCTTCTTTACTCCCATTACATGATGCAGAAAAATACTGTCCTTGATATTCCCAAGTAATCATGTTCATAACCGAGCCAAAATTAAACTCGCGAAATACTCCTTTAACTTCACTTCCCTCAAACGTAAAATACATAACCTCACCAGATTCTTGAGAAGGATTATTCGTTTGAGGAGTTTTTCCTTGGGTAAGTGTTAAATAGGCTATTGGTTCTCCTTTCTTCTTATAAAGGCTCACTACCGCTTCTTGCTTATCGGAAAAATGAACCCATTGGTGTTTGACGCTGAGATTTTTAGTTTGAAAATAATACATTGGACATGACAAACGCCGGCTTGCTTCTTCAAGCGAAATCTCTATGAATGGATGAATCTCTTCGCTCTCTTCTTCATCAATCTTAACCCCTTCAGGAATCTCTAATTCAAAATAAAAGTCTGGAATACCCTGATTTAATTTCAATTCTTTGACGAGTGTTCTGAGTATAAGCTTTCCTTCTGAATTATAACGTTCTGTTACTAAGAGCATCCAGGAAACCTTATCCAGCCATACATGAGTATTCATGTCCTTCATATTATCTACTTTTTCCATAAATTGAATGTGCAAAGCTGGACGGCCTTCAACGTACTCCGTCCCTAATACTTTGCAATTCTTATCTGCGGCCAATTTCTTCAGAGCATCAAGGTAATCTGGTCCCATTTGCTTACTTATCTCTTGACTAAACTTTAATCTTCTCGCCTTTTGACTCGATTTTGTCCAACATAACATTTCCTGCCCGCGGATGGTCGTAATCGTTTCATCAACCATTGGATTGGAAGACTCAATTCGAAGTTGTCCGGGTCTCTTAAACCAAATATGAGAAGAATTCGTGCTAGGTCCTGTTTCTTTAAAATAAGTTTGTTCTTGCACCATTTCATAATTTTGGATCTGATCATTTAGTTTCTGAGCTTTCTCCGCAATCTCTTGGGAGGAAAGAGTAAGTCGTCCTGTTAGGGAATGAAGCAACGTTAAAAAGTTTTTATGCCTGGACAACTCCTTTGACCACTCAGAATTATTTGACCATTGTTTTTCAAAATCCGCCCTCTCTTCTGAGGGCATTGTACCTTCCAAATAGTCATAAAATTGATCCCTTGTGGGCCAATTATTTTGTTCAGTACTCACGATCCAACTCTCCTTGTCATCGTTATTCTCCAAAGCGCAGCGATTCTTGACCGTTTCCGCTCCTAACCAATCTCGAAGCTCCTTTCGCAAACGTTCTCTAGCACGAAATAGACGGGATTTAACCGTTCCCAATGGCAATCCATATTCTTTTGCCGTATCGTTAAGAGATTTGCCCCACACATCTACCTCGATGAAAACTTGTTGTTGTTCAAAAGGTAACATCTGAAGAACACGAAAAAGTTCAACTTTCAACGTTACGCGTTCATCAGGGGCAGCGCATTGATCAACTAGAAGCTCGGCATTTAAGCCTTCTGTTTCTTTCTGCCTGATTCTGAGAATTAAATACACCTCATTCATCAGAACTCTGCGGAACCATGCCTTGAAAGCTTCCGGTGTCTCTAACGTCGGGAGAAACTTAAAAACTTTAATCAGAGCATTTTGCAAAGCGTCTTCTGCGAGATCCTGATCACGAAGCAGCATCTTTGCTTGACTTAGAGCTGAGGGATAAACATTGCGCAGAAGAGACTCCCACGCTTCTTTATTGCCGCTTTGTACATCCCTAACAAATTCTGAGACCTGATCCAAAACCTTGTTTCTCTCCCTTCGTCCTGAGTTCATTCTTAAGATGCTTTTATCGTTTAAAAAGTTCCATTCTTTTTTAAAAAAATTGGTGATAAATATCTTCTCGATAATATCACCAAAACTATACTATGAAAATTAATGTCTCTCCAAAAACATATTAGGTAGCGTTTTGCAAACGTGTTAGAAGGACCGTCCCACCAACACACTAACACAAAGGACGGTCCCATCAACACGGAAAGCGTGTTGATGGGACCGTCCCCCTGACACGGCAGATGTTACTCTGCCAGGCCGGTTCTGGCGTTAAACTGTTCAATAAGTTTGTCTAATTCCGGTCCCATCTGATGGAGTCTGCCCCAGTAATTGTCATAATCGTACCATTGGGCATTTAGTTCGTCTAAATCATACATTTGTTGTTCAATCCAAGTGTAATACTTCAGATTGTGAATGCGTTTTTTGCTTTGATAGGTTAATTCCTCCATGCTGTCTGTTCTGACACCTAAGACATTGCGGTTATGGTCGATGGCAGCATGAATCAGGCTGTATTCTTGACCTCTTTCTTCTTCCATCTCTTTCAAGCGGGATTGATACATTTCAGCCGAATCGGTAAGGACGGTCATGACAATATCGTCCTCTGTCAGCTCATAGTATTTAGCAAATTTAATCGCCGATAAAATATTAGCTGCTCCGGAAATTCCGACCCATGGGAGTTTTGCTATAACGTCTTCGGCAATACCTTGCTCTTTCAAATAGGTTTGTCCTGCTGCTTCATTAAAGAGTCGGAACATTCCCAAGCTATCATTGTCATCGATGGCAATCACCATATCGGTGTTCTTAACATTATGAATCCAAGGAATATGTTTGTCACCGATCCCTTCGATTCTATGATCACCGAAACCATTATTTAACAATGTTGGACATTGCAAAGCTTCCCCGACGGCTAATTTGGCTTTGGGATATTGGTCTTTCAAGTAATCGCCGCAGCCCAAAGTACCTGCTGACCCAGAGGTTAAGCATACTCCGGCAAGTCTTCCCTTAGGACCGGCTTCGGCTTTGATAATCTCCTGCATAGCATTGCCGGTTACTTCATAGTGCCAAAGATGATTGCCTAGTTCTCCAAACTGATTGAAAATCACGACGTTATCGCGGGTTCTTTTCAACTCCCAAGTTTTATCATAAATTTCCTTAACATTGCTTTCACAACCGGGAGTGGCAATAATTTCACCCGCCACTGTTTTCAGCCATTCAAAACGCTCTTTACTCATGTTCTCAGGTAAAATGGCAATCGATTTACAGCCCAGCAAGGCCGAATTATAAGCACCGCCGCGGCAATAATTGCCTGTTGAGGGCCAGACAGCCTCATGATATTTAGGATTAAATTGGCCGGTTACCAAGCGCGGGACTAAACAGGCAAAGCTTGCCCCAACCTTATGGGCACCTGTCGGAAAATACTTGCCTGCCATGGCAATAATTCTTGCTTTAACACCGGAAATAGCAGAGGGGATTTCAAGATAGTTCGGCAAAGAATTATAAAGCCCGCCTTCTTTAACCGGCTCATTTTTCCAGGAAATTCGAAACAGATTAATGGAATCAACATCCCATAAACCAGTCTTTTTCAATTTTTCCTTCACTTTTGCAGGAACTTTATTGGGATCTTTCATTTGAGCCAGCGTTGGAATTAAAATATCTCGTTCTTTAACACTCTGGGCCGTTTTTGCGAGCTGTTCTTCATTAATCGTTAAATCAATTAAGTCTTTCATAGCCTTTCCTCCTTTATGATAACGAATGAACTCGTTCAGCTAAAGCTGAACATCGGGTCTTTGGTTACACACTTTCGCCGAGGGCACCTGCCCCTAACAAATTTTATCGCGCTGAAAGGATGGACTCTACCCCCACAGAAGCAAGGTATGGGCCCCCCCACTTGAAGAAGTGGAAGTCTGTTCTCTAACGCTCGACCTATAATTTCCCCATCAATTCGTCCAGGGACGGCTTCACTTTTATCGGTTCACCCACTGCAGCAATGGCATTTTTGACATCTTTAAGGCCATTACCTGTCACTATGGCCACAACCTTTTCATCGGCCCCTATGACTCCTTTTTTAACTAAGGCCTTAAGTCCTGCCATTCCAGTTACCCCTGCCGGTTCGCCGAAAATCCCGCTGGTTCTGCCCAGCTCTCGCATGGCTTCCAGGATTTCCTCATCGGGCACTGCGATCATCGTCCCCCCCGATTCGCACACAGCACGCAAAGCCTTGTCCGGATTACGCGGCACACCTACAGCGATACTGTCCGCTAATGTGTTTTCCTCCGCCGGCTGCCAAGGGCGATTTTCTAAGAAGGCATCGACGAGGGGGCAGCATCCCGTTGATTGAACCCCGACAATCTTGGGCAAGCGCTCGATCCAGCCAGCTTGATAGAGATCTTTAAAGCCCTTCCAAACTCCGGCGATCGTGCATCCGTCACCGACAGAAAGCACAACCCAATCAGGAACCTCCCAGTGAAACTGCTCGGCAATTTCCAGAGCCACTGTTTTTTTGCCTTCCACAAGATAGGGATTTATGGCAGCATTGCGGTTGTACCAGCCGAAACGCTCAATAGCTTCTGCAGATAATCTGAAGGTGTCCTCATAAGAGCCCTGAACACTGATAACCTTGGCACCGAAAATTAACAATTGCGCCACTTTTCCCTGGGGAGCGCGGCTGGGCACAAAAATAACACTTTTCAGTCCCATGGCAGCTGCACTTCCTGCCAAAGATGAGGCTGCATTTCCCGTCGAAGAGCAGGAAACCGTTGGCGCCTTTTCCTCCACGGCTTTGACAACGGCAATAATTGAAGCGCGGTCCTTTAAAGACGCTGTAGGGTTTTGCCCGTCATCTTTAATATACAAATTACTCATGCCTAACTGCTTGCCAAGTCCCGGCGGTTTATACAATGGACTCCAGCCTACTCTCAGATGGGGCCGCGGAGTTTCCGGACGGATTGGAAGAAACGGCAGATAACGAAAGATTGAGTAATCTTTCGATTGCGATAATTTTTCCCGTGACGTCACCCTATTGATCGCTGAATAGTCATAGATGACATCCATAATCCCAGCTTTCGAACCACAGGCCGGGCAAGTATACACTCCCGGTTCCGGGGCTAATTCTTTACCACATTGAATACAGCGCAATCCCAATACATTTTCCATCTCAGTCACCTCAAATCCTATTCCAAATGGCTTGGGCCAGTTCACGGGAACGAGCACAGATCGCTTCTTCATCAATATCAACGAGTACCCTGTCCAGCATTCGCACTCTGCCGTTAATCACCGTTGTTTCCACTTGATGACCGGAAACACCGAAAAGAAGATGTCCGCTCCAATTCGTCTCGTTCAAAGGCGTTGCGGGAATATAATCAACAACAATGACATCTGCCCAGGCTCCTGGGGTCAGTTCGCCAAACGTTCCGCCAAATAAATCGGAAGCAATCAGAGGATTATTGCCATATAGCATCTGGGGAACTTCTGCCCAGGCCACGCTGGGATCTGCAGCGGCATGTTTTTGCAGAACATTTTCTACTTTTGCGCTTTCAAACATATCACAGGTATACCCATCTGTTCCCAAGCCGACTCTAACACCCTTAGCCAACATTTTAATTACCGGTGTTACGCCAACTGCATTTCCCATGTTGGACTCAGGATTATGGACAACTTGAGTCTTTGAAGCTTTTAGGAGTTCTATTTCCCGATCATTGACATGGACACAATGTGCCGCTATAGATTTAGGTCCAAGGATTCCAAATTTCTCAAAACGCTCGACTACCCTCATCCCGTGATTCGTTAAGCAATTGTCAACATCTTCGATACCCTCGGCCACATGAACATGAAATCCTGCTCCCAGTTTTTTCGCTTCATCACTGCACTGCTGCAACGTTTTGTCTGATAAGGTCAAAGAAGCGTGAAGCCCAAACAATCCGGCAGCCATGGCATCGGGAGTCGCTTGACAGGCTTTAATAAAGTCAACATTCTCCCTAATTCCTTCTTGGGCAATAGACTCACCGTCACGGTCCGAAACCTCATAGCAAAAAGCGGCACGTACTCCCATCTCTTTAGCGGCCTTAGCTAAGGTTGACAGGCTGCCTGTTACCGCATTTGGGCTGGCATGGTGGTCAACAATCGTGGTTGTACCCGTTTTAATACACTCAATAAGCGGCGTCAGAGCGCTGTAGTAAACATCCTCCATCGTCAGCAATTTGTCCAGTTTCCACCAAAGTCCTTCCAGGATATCACAAAAATTGCGCGGTGGTTTGCTTTTAGCATCCATCCCCCGAGCAAATGTACTATAAAGATGCATATGAGTATTAATCAATCCCGGCATAATTAACTTCCCACGAGCATCAATAAACCGGGCTTCAGGAAAACGTGTCTGCAGCTCTGGAGAAGACCCAACTTCGATAATCTTGCTGTCTTGAATCAGCACCCCGCCTTGAGGAATAACCTGGTTGCTCTTGCCTAAGGTTAATACCATCCCATTCCCAATGATAAGCATTACTTAACTCATCCTCCCTTTAATAGTTTCCTCAGTTGATCCAATCGTAAGGATCCCACCTCTCCAAGTGGGAGTGGTTCCCGAGTTCACTTTAGATATGATTAATTTAGATATGATTAATTTAGATATGATTAATTAGATTTATCTATCCTATCTGGAGATTAACGCTCTCCCATTAACCTGGTTAGCGAAATCGCCTGACTTGAACACATTGCCTGGCAAAGCCCACAGCCAATACATCGCCTTATATCAACCTCCGGAAACCCCTCTGTCCAAAAAACAGCATCATGCCCCCCGGTTCGGCAGACATCATAACAATCACCACACTGATTGCAGCAGTCCGCCTTAATATATGAAACTACTTGTATCCCTCTCGGAAGATGGGAGTGCCCCACAAGATACGGCAGCGAACGCCCAATCACATCTGTTAGGCTCTGAAAGGACTTTTCCTCCATCCACCCTTGCAATCCTATAATTAATTCATCAATAATTCCAACGCCAAAGCGTAAAACAGCCGTACAGAGCTGCAAAGAACTTGCTCCCAGCAGAAGAAATTCTGCACCATCCTGCCAGGTAGTAATTCCACCGCTCGCTGCAATGTCGAGATTTAACTTCTGCGCAATTTCCGCAGTACATCTCAAGGCAATGGGCTTTAGGGCCGGTCCGGAAAGTCCCCCGTATGTAGAAAGCCCAGCAATATTTGGAGTGGGAATCAGGGTATCCAAATCTACTCCAGAAATGCTTTTCAAGGTATTTAAGGCACAGACACCCTCTGCTCCGCTGCGTTCAACTGCCGCAGCAGTAGCAATAATATCCGAGTCTTGCGCCGATAACTTGACAACAACAGGAACCTTCCCCGCCGCTTCCTTAACCCAGCCTGCGATTTCTTCCGTGCTGGCCGGCTCTTGAATTTTCGCACCCAGTCCCCAATCAGCGCCATGGGGGAAAAAAATACTGCATTCCAATAAGTCCGCTCCCGCCGCCGCCATACGGTGAGCCAGCATTTGCCAGTCACCCTTATTGTTGGCAATAATGCTTGGTATCACAGCCTTAAACGGAAAGCGTTTTTTTAAATAACGAATAGTTTGTTCAATCTGTTCGACGGAATGTTCTGAGATTAAATCAATATTCTGGAGGCCCATAAAACCTTTAAGATGTTCCATCTTCATGACTAAAGGAAAGACACGCCTGACTACGCTGGAGTCAATACTGACAGTCTTTAAAACAGCACCTGCCCAACCTGCTTCAAAGGCCTTAATTAACTGGTCGACTTGATCGGTACTTGGAGAAGGAGCCAAAACAAAGGGGTTTTCAAGTTGAAATCCGCAATAATCCACTGATAAATCAACTGACATTTTTTAATTCCCCTTTTAACACCCATTATTCGAGATCATTATAACGTGGGAAAGAAGCAGCTTCTTTCCCACGCAATGTCCTAAGCGTTCATTCCTGCATTATCGGCCAATTCCTTTTGGGCCTCTTCTCCGCCTTTGCTGCCGTTAAACAGGGCATTGAGGATAACAGCCGCTATGGAACCTAGGGTAATACCACTGTGCAAAATAGTCTGACTCCAATCAGGAAATAGCTTGAAGAAATTCGCGTCAACAACTGGAATTACACCCAAACCTATACTAATGGCAACAATAAAAATGTTGTTAGGATTTTTATCGTAGTCTACTTTCGACAACGTTTTAATTCCATTTGCAGCCACAATTCCAAACATGGCGATACCGGCACCACCAAGTACGGCATTTGGCAGGGAAGCAATAATCGTCGCCAATTTAGGGAAGAAACCCATAACCACTAAAATTGCGCCTGAAGTGGCTACTACGAAACGACTTTTAACTCCAGTCAGGCCGACAAGACCAACGTTCTGAGCAAAGGCGGTATAAGGGAAGGCATTTAAAATCCCGCCGAGGGCCGTAGCCAGCCCGTCTGCCCGTAACCCGGCCGTTAATTCCTTCTCGCCAATCGGTTTATCAACCATCACTCCAATTGCTAAGAAATCTCCCGTCGACTCTACCATAACCACTAACATAACAATAATCATGGCAATGATAGAGCCAAGATCAAACTTCGGCATCCCAAAAGCAAACGGATAATCGATACCGAGCCAAGCAGCAGAGGAAACTCCTGAAAAGTTCACAAGCCCTACCGGCATGGCGATAATAAGACCGATAATTAATCCCAGAAGGACTGAGATGTGAGCAACGAACCCCCGGAAAAACTTATTGATTAAAAGGATAGCGATAAGAACTATACTCGCAACCCCAATATACGTCATACTTCCATAATGAGGATCTCCCGTGCCGCCGGCTGCCCAGGCAATACCTACAGGCAACAAGGAAATGCCAATAACCGTAATAACGCTTCCTGTAACAATAGGCGGGAAAAATCGAATCAACTTACTAAAGAAAGGTGCTAAAAGAAAGGTACAGATACCGGCTATAATAATTGATCCGTAGATCGTCTCCATGCCGCCTGTTTTGGCCATAATAATCATCGGAGTCACAGCAGCGAAGGTCACACCTTGGATAACAGGAATTTTAATTCCAATTTTCCAAATTCCCAACGTTTGCAGCAAGGTGGCAATCCCACAAGTAAACAGATCTGCGTTAATTAAAAAAGCAGTTTGAGCTTTAGTTAACCCAGCGGCTCCGGCAATAATCAAGGGCACCGCTACCGCCCCGGCATACATCGCCAGTACATGCTGCAAGCCAAACACAAAAAGTTTAGCTGCTGGCATCATTTCGTCAACAGGCGCTACAGAATGTTGTGTGTTAGCCATTTTTTTCCTCCCGGTTGTTTTTTTATATAAAGAGGTCCAACAAATTGTTCGACCCCTTTATATATGTCCCTAAAACTAAACTTTATACAGATAGGAATATTGCCGAATAACTGTCCAAATAAAGGCTGCAAGGGAGCTATCAATAGGAGCATCAGTACGCCCGGTTTGATCAAAAGCCACTTCCATGACTTCTCCCTTCAGGCGAAGTTTAACGATAGGCTCATCCCCATCTCTAAGGATTACAAAGCCAGTATTCAAGGAATCTGCAAATTCCTTTTCACTCCAATATAATGTCATCTTCACTTTATACGGTGCATCATCATAAGGACAGAAGGTCTCACAATTGCCGCACTCATTACACATACCATCAACATGGAGAATTTGATTACGATTCGTCAGCCCTTCACCCTCCACCGGAATCATTAAATTGGCCCGGTTCGGACATACCTCGGAACAAATATTGCAGATATAATTGCATTCCAGGCAGCGTCCTGTTTCTTCTTCTCCATCAGAGACCGGCTGCAGAACTGCTTTTTTAGTCCGTACTTCAAGCAATTGTTTTTCCTTAGCGAAGGAAATCCTGGAAGCGAATTCTTGACTAAATTCCAGATGTTCTTTGGCAAGGATCGCCTTAGCAATTTTCGTACCATGAGAAATAGCGCCAACCACAGTCCAAGGACCAGCTAGAGCATCCCCACCGATAAAGACATTGTCAACATTCGTTTCCAATGTCTCTTCATTAACCTTGATTTTCCCCTTTGCTCCGACGTCAATCCCATTCGTCCTCAGGAGGTCATAATCGATCAGCTCGCCGATTGCCGACAAGACCGTGTCAACCGAAAGCTCTTTATAAATCCCTTCCCGCGGAACCGGGCTCCGCCGTCCGGAAGCATCAGCCGGCCCTAACTCCATAACTTGGCACTTAAGAACCCCGCCGCTTAAAGACACCGGAGCCAGAAGCTCCTTAAAGATCACGCCATCCTTTTGAGCATAGGCCAATTCCTCCTCGTCAGCAGGCATGTAATCTTTCGTCCGACGATAGACGATGAAGACTTCTTCGACTCCCTGAACCCGAAGGGCTGCTCGTGCAGCGTCCATAGCCGAATTTCCGCCTCCGACCACAGCCACCCTCTTGCCAAGATTCAACCCTTGGCGATCCGTATTAAAGGCTTCCAGGAAAGGAATAGCTCCGCGGACACGCTCCATATCGCCTTGGATCGCTAAAGCATTTGTTCTTCCGGCTCCTATGGCTAAAACGACGTAATTAAACCCTTGTGCCTTATAATCAGCCACCGAAACATTCGGGTTGACTCCAAATTTAAACTTAACCCCCATCGACTCAATAAGTTCGATATCCTTCTTAATCGCCTCTCTGGATATGCGAAAATCCGGAATGATAAATTCGACTGTTCCTCCAGCCTTTTCCCGCTTATCAAAGACGGTGACATCCATCCCTGCCTTGGCTAAAAAGTAAGCTGCCGAAAGTCCTGCCGGTCCCGCACCGATCACAGCAGCACTGGCCTTTGACTGCGGTTGGCGTTGGGAAACCTTTTGCATATAATCCGCATAACCTTTTTCAGCTGCTACAAGTTTCTGGCCTCGAATGTGCACCGATTCATCGTAGTCCAGGCGAGTGCACTTCGTCATACAGGTGTGTGTACAAATCGTTCCTGTCGTAAAAGGCAGCGGATTTTTCGAGACAATAACGTCAAAGGCTTCCTCATAACGTTTTTCGCCGACCAGGCGCAAGTACTCAGGAACATCTTGTTCGATAGGACATCCCTTTTCACAAGGTGCAATAAAACAATCTAAAAGCGGCAATTTGAGAGCAGTTTTCCTGCTCAGCATATCCCGAGATTCCTTAATATGATTGGCATCATCAAAAGCGCTTTCCGCCAAGGCTTTAAGCTTCTTCATATCTAAGCGGCTTGACCCTTGATTATCCAAAAGCGGTTCCAGAAGTTCAGCTAATTGTTGGAACCGTTGGTAACCACCTGGTTTGAGCAGTGTTGTGGCTACAGTTATGGGGCGAATCCCTGCAGCAAAGATACGCTCAATATTAAAAGCATCCGCACCGCCGGAATAGGAAATTTTAAGCTCCCCGTCAAACTCAGCCGCAAGTTTATAAGCCAAATTAATTGTTAAAGGATAGAGCGCGCGGCCGGACATATACATTTCTTCTCCCGGCAGCTCATCCCGAGTTATCCTCACCGGCAGAGTATTCGATAGTTTAACGCCGAAGTCTTTCTTATTATCCGCAGCAAAAGCTATCAGCCGCTTTAACATTTCTACACCGTCGGCAAATTGCAAATCATGAGTAAATGAAGCTTCTTTTAATTGAATATAGTCATACCCCATCTTGTCAAATACATCGCGAACATAGTTATAGCCTAATAACGTAGGATTCATTTTAACAAAGGTATGGAGTTTCTTTTCGCTCATTAGATAACGAATAATCGCCTCGATTTCGGTTGGCGGGCAGCCGTGCATCGTCGATAGGGTGATAGAGTTGCATATCTGCGGAGAGATCTGATCCACAAAGGTGCGGTCCACATGTTGGAAAAGCCCTAATTCTTCCCGCAAAACGTCTTGACATTCCTGGAAGATCTTCGTTTTTGCTGCATCTTTTAATCCTTCAATGAATTCATCAACTTTTGGAGACTGAATACCCTTCAAGTCATAGCCAACGCTCATATTGAACATAAAGCGCCGCTCAGATTGTTTAAAGAACTCTTTTTGAATAACATGCAGGATAAACCAAGCTTTCACATATTCTGCAAAAGCACCCATAATCGGAAGCTCTGTTGACCATTCTGTATTATAGCACTCGTCTTCGGCAGCAATACAAGGCTTGGCAATTTCCAACTCATCCATAATTTGAACCGATTTCAGCTCGAAGAAACGACTTCCGCTCATATAGGAAGCAATGATGTTTTGAGCCAATTGAGAGTGCGGTCCTGCCGCCGGTCCGACAGGAGTAGCAATGGCTTCCCCAAACAACTCCATATAACGATCGTTTGATTTTTTGAAGAATTTCTCTTCCGGAATACCAAATACCATCCCGCTGTGCTGATATTCCTCCATAACCCAAAGAAGCAATTGTCGAAAAGGAATCAGAGCCATTTTATCGCTCATAATTATTGTCTCTCCTTAAGTTGTTCTTGTTGCTGCTTGTAATGAGGGCTGTCCACACAGGTACAAATGTGTCCTTCCAAGGACTTCTCCGCTGCCTTTAGAATATTCTGATACCCTGTACAGCGGCATAAATGCCCCGAAAGTTCCCTCTTAACTTCCTCACGAGTGTAGTCTTTACCACTTTCTGTCATAGCTGTAGTAGTCAGGATAAGTCCGGGCGTGCAAAAACCGCACTGAACAGCCCCTTCCTCAACAAAAGCTTTCTGAACCTTGGAAAGTTCCCCGTTTTTAGCGGCTACCCCTTCGATCGTTGTGATCGCTTTACCATCCGCCCAAACGGCTAAATAAATGCAAGAGTCATAAGGAGTCCCATCAATTAAAACACTGCAGGCCCCGCATTCGCCAACACTGCACCCTTGTTTAGCGCCGGTATACCCCAGCTGATTCCGCAAAAGTTCCAGCAGAGACATTCGGACATCAACTTCCAAGGTATAAGATTTCCCATTAACCGTAAATGATATCCTTTTAAACAAGATTTACACCTCCCGCCCTCACAATAGCCGTCTGTAAAGCCCTTTGCGTCAATTCCTCCACCAAATGTTCGCGATACTCTTTAGAAGCTCTCCAGGAAGTTCGGGCCTTGGCTGATTTCACAGCCAGTTTACCGATTTCCCCAATTGTTTCCAGGGAAATTTTCTTCCCACGGGCAAACTCTTCCGCTTCCACACAGCGCAAAGGCGTCGGCCCTGCGACTCCCAGCCCGATACGAATCTCACTAAAGTTACCGGAATCCAACTTACAAAGGACAGCAACGCCAAGTGTGGCAATATCCATAGCCTCCCGCATAGCAAATTTAATATACTGTCCTCCAAACCCCTGATAATCCTCCGGATAGATAAGGATATCTGTAAGAACTTCTCCGGGCTTTAAGTCGACCTTGCCGGGTCCAAGATAGAATTCCCGAATGGGAATCACCCGTTCCCCTTGGAGGTTCTGCAATTTCAAGTGAGCATTAAGGGCAAACAAGGATGAGGCGCTGTCGGCTGAGGTTGCCCCATTGCAGACATTTCCGCCGATAGTAGCAATATTCCTGATCTGCGGCCCCCCCATAGAGATCGCCGCTTCTGTAAGAATAGGAACATGCTTCTTCATGATTAGATCATTGAATACGTTAGTAAACGTTGCCATCGGGCCAACAGCAATCGTCCCATTCTCCAATTTACGAATATCCCTCAACTCTTGGATCTTGCGAATGCTTAACAACTCGGCGTCTTCCAGCTGCCCGCCATGCATCTTTACAAGCACATCCGTACCACCGGCAATAATTTTCAGCTTTGGATTCGCCCTAAGAAGTTCTGTTGCTTCGCGAACTGTTTCCGCCTCGTAGTATCCTCTAATGTCGTACATCATTTCACCGCCTTTATAATAATCCAGCTTTTTTAAAACTCTCAAAGACTCGTTGAGGATTCATCGGTATGCGATTGAAGGCAACGCCCGTGGCGTCTAAAACCGCATTGCGAATAGCCGGAGCCGGGGAAATAACGGGAGGTTCTCCCAAAGCTTTTACGCCAAAGGGCCCGGTCGGATCGTCGATTTCCACAAAGGCAGCGCCAATCTCCGGCGTATCCATGATGGTGGGAAGTTTGTAGTCCAGCAAATTATTATTTAAAGGTCTCCCTGTCGCTTCATCAAAAAGCAATTGCTCAGACAAAGCATATCCTATGGCCATACTTACACCGCCATGGACCTGTCCCGCCGCCAGCTGGGGATTAACAATTTTACCCGAATCATGAACGTTGTAGATTTCCAAAACTTTTATCTTTCCTGTTTTAAGATCCACTTCCACCTCAGCAAAGGTTACACCAAAGGGTACAGCATTAATTCGGGCATTATTGGAAACATCGCTCGTTATCGGCTGGGCATTGACTCGATCATAAAAGGACTGCATAGCAACTTCCCAAAGAGGCAGGACAGGTTCCCCCGAATGTTTATAGACGATCATTTGGTCTTTAAGATCTAAACTATGCGCAGGTAGATCAGTAATTTTTTGCGCAAAGGCTAAGATTTTGTTCTTGACTTCTAAAGCAGCTTTTTCAACCGCCATCCCGCTGACATAGGTTTGACGCGAAGCGTAGGAACCCGTATCAAAGGGAGAAATATCCGTATCTTGTTGAGAAATTACATGGACCATAGACACCGGGAGTCCCAAAATTTCCGCTGCCATTTGTGCAAATACCGTATCACTTCCTTGGCCAATTTCCGTAGCGCCAAGCTGAAGCTGAACTGAACCGTCCTGATTAAGGACAATGCGGGCAGCTGCTAGTTCCAAAGCGACAGGATAAGTTCCCGAAGCATAGCTGAAACAGGCCATTCCTACTCCACGGCGGATATCTCCCGTCTGATTTTGGTAACGTTCCTTCTTTTCATCCCAACGGATAAGCTCCTTACCCTTTTCAATACATTCGCGAATTCCGCAGGTGAGAACTTTATTTTTGCTGAAGGGTTCAACATAACCAACATCCACTAAGTTTTTCCGGCGCACTTCGATAGGATCAAGGTTAAGCCTTTTGGCAACATCTTCAATGTGAGACTCAAAGGCAAAAAAGATCTGCGGAGTTCCATAGCCGCGCATAGCACCGGCCACCGGCAGATTTGTATAAACCGTGACCGGTGAGTATTTCATGGCTTTTACAGGATAGAGATAACGGAACTTGCTTCCTCCGCTCCCAGCAATTGAACTTCCATGGGAGGCATAAGCTCCGGTATTGGAAATTGCTGAAATCTGAATAGCATGAATTGTTCCATCCTTATCGACACCAGTTTTAATCTTAAATTTAAAGGCATGACGTGTTCGAGTATCCACCATCCCTTCCTCGCGGGAAAGTTCCAATTTAACAGGCCGGCCACCGACGGCCAGGGTCAAAGCTGCATTCAAAGGCTCATAACAAACATCTTGCTTATTGCCAAAACCACCGCCAACATAAGGCTTGATCACTCTAACTTTTCCCCAAGGCAAACCCAGAGATTGTGCTACAATACGCCGTACAATCTGGGGAATTTGAGTCGAGGTAACAATCACAATTCGGCCATCCGCATCCACATAAGCATGGGACGTCTGAAGTTCGAGATGACAATGTTGAACGATACTCGTCTCATACTCTCCCTCAAAAACATAATCCGACTCTTGTAACGCAGCCTCCATGTCACCTCGTTCAAAGCCGCCTCCCGTAGAGAGAACGTTCCCCTCACTCTCCTCATGAATTCGAGGGGCACCTTCCCGCATAGCTGCTTCAGGGGTTGTTAACGCCTCAAGAACTTCATACTCCACGCGAATTAGTTTCAAAGCTTTAGCGGCAACAATTGCATCCTCAGCAACAACTGCCGCAATGGCATCTCCGACATAACGTGCTTTTTTAGCTAAAATAAATCGGTCCTCTTTATCCCGATGCCCCGGATCTAAAGAATAAGGATGTCCAGCAGTGGCAAACAAAGGCAAATCCACCTCTTGTTCATCATCTAAGACATCGTTCATGACACCAGGTAAGGCGGTGGAAAACTTGATGTGTGGTAAATCTTGATACGTTATTACCGCTTCAACACCTGGCAAAGATTTAGCCTCACTCACATCGATCGATTTAACAACGGCATGAGCATAAGGACTATGCAAGATTTTGGCGACTAACATATCCCGTTCCGAAAAATCATCCGTATATTTGGCCTTGCCGGTTACCTTAGCGACCGCATCAACTCTCCTGACGCTTTTTCCTACAACATCGTAAGCCAATTTTACCCCTCCATCCCTAAACATTTATTTTGAATCACAATCTTAACAAGTGAAGATAAGACATAGTATATTCTTTAACGACAAGTAAAATTAGCTACCCACATTTTTATCTAACCGTGCAAAAAACATGCCAGATAACAAAAATCTCTGAAAAATAGCATTTTTACAGAGTTTTTACGAAAAGGCAAAAAAGTATAATGAATTCCCATTCTCAAATTGATAAAATTTAAACATTAAACCTTTTGATTACGAGTATTTAAAGACTTATCAAAAATATAACTAATTATCATTTTGAGAAATTACACTAACAAAAAAGTTTCCGCTTTTCTGTATTCCCTGAAAGCATCATTTTACTTCAGTTATTCAATATTGTAACGCGCTAACTTGCGATATAAAGTTGCCAGGCCGATCCCTAAAGCTTTAGCTGCCTTTTCTTTCCCTCTAGCCCCTCCCTCTGTCATCTGGTAACAGCGAAGAATAGTTTCCCGTTCGATCCTCTCTAAATTAAATCGATCTTGATATTCTTCCTGTAATTCTTCTTGTTTCATTCTTACAGGCAAATGGTCTACCGTTAATCTTGAATCCTCCGCTAGATTCATAGCATACTCAATAATATTTTGTAACTCGCGAACATTGCCAGGAAAAGCATAGCCCTGAAGTCTCCGGCGAAAACCTTCCGATAGGTCATGAACATTTTTATTCAATTGCTGATTGTACACTTCGATAAAATGCTGAATCAAAATCGGCAGGTCTTCTTTCCTCTCCCGCAAAGGCTTGATATAAATAGGAATAACATTGATCCGGTAATATAAATCCTCCCGGAATTCCCCTTTAGCCATCATTTCCTCCAAATTACGATGGGTAGCTGCTATAATTCTCACATCGACAGAACTTGCCGTGATACCGCCGATGCGCTCAATCTTTCGTTCTTGGAGAACCCGTAGAATCTTAGCTTGCAAATAAAGAGGCATATCCCCGATTTCATCCAGAAATACGGTTCCTTTATTGGCTAATTCGATTTTACCAATCTTCCCGCCTTTGCGGGCTCCGGTAAAGGCTCCATCTTCATAACCAAAAAGTTCACTTTCCAGTAAATTTTCAGGAATAGCTGTACAATTAATGGTCATAAACATGCCTTGGCGTCTCGGACTAAGATTGTGAATCGACCGAGCCAGTATCTCCTTCCCAGTACCACTCTCACCCAGAATTAAAACTGTAGACCTACTTGCGGCAATGACTCTGGCCTGTTCTCGAATTTGACACATACACTCGCTCTCTCCCAAGATATCTTCGATTGAATAACCGACCTCCCGGGAACTCAAGCGATGAACGATGCGACTGATTTCGTCGAAGGGCCGAAGAATCACGGCAAGACTTTTAACCCCACCTTCGCCTTCCATAGGCAATGCCCGCAAAAGCATATGCTGCTGATTTTTCTTAGACTCAATATATACTTCTCGCTCAACAACATCTTCCGCACTTTTTCCAACCGTTAGAATTTCCGCAACGATCTGCGGAGGAAAGAGAGAGTCTAAACGGCTACTGGGATGAAGCAGATTTGCACTGAAAAGGCCTTGGGCTGCCTGGTTAAAATGAAGAATCATACCGTCAAGATCTGTTGTCAGCAGACCCTCATCCAAACAATCGATAATCGAATTTAAATAATGGTTTGCCGAAACGAGTCCCGCCATAAATTCCTGTTCTTTAAGTTTTAAGGCAATCGTCTCAGCCATTTTCGTTAGAAAAATGAGATAAGAATGTTGATTCTCAGCAATTAATTTGGCCTGAACTTCCGTAAAACAGATCATTCCAATAGCGCCCACTGCTTTACCATCAACATTGATTGGCGATACCACCTCATACTTCTCCGAACAATTGCCTCGAGCCTTACAAGGGCCACATAGAGGATGGATACCCGGGGTTTCAATGACAAACTGATGACCGGTGCGAAGAACTTCACGATACACATACCCTTGTCGGTCCATAGACTGCCCGACTCCTTTATGATAGCGGCCTGTTCCGGCAATACGAATTAACTTTTTATCGGCTATTTCAATATCAATTTTCACAACAGTCGCGATTGCTTCAGCGATCTGCTGAGCATAATCTTTTACATCGATCAGTTCAACCATCTGATCAACCCCCATTAGCTTCTTCGAATCGAAACTGTGAACTCATTCAGCTAAAGCTGAACATCGGGACTTCGGTGACGAAAGTGTCCTGAGGACACTTTCCCAAAAGCGCCTGGCCCATAACAAATGCTATCGCGCTAAAGGATGAACTCTCCTACCGGAGCAAGGTATAGAAAAACTGCTTCCGCTTCTAGAAGTGGAAGTTTCACGATTGGATAAGTCGATTGCTTATTCAAGCTTAGACAATAATATGCTTGTAAATCAAGAAACCCAGAATAGCTGTATTAAAAATCACAAATACAGGAGCAGCAACGAGAAATTTGGGATGAGAGGTTTTATGGTGAAAATACTTCATACCAGCGAACAATCCTACTCCGCCAAATGCCCCCATCCAGAGCAACGTTGCTTCTGAAATTCTCCAGCGTCCCATTTTTGCCTTTTTCTTATCTCTTCCCATGGTGATAAAAACATAACAATTCCAGAGAATATAAATCAAAATGACATATTTAATAGGAAGCAATTTTTGATCTCCTCCCTTTTCACCGATATCTTGATATCTAACTGCTTTCTAGACACCGCTCCAACGTTCAAATAAAGTATGATCTACTCCAAACTGATCCAACACTCGCCCAACTACATGATTCACTAAATCCTGAATCTCCCGAGGATGATGATAAAAGCCCGGTGAAGCAGGCATAATTGTCGCTCCTGCCCTTGCCAGCCGCAGCATATTTTCCAAATGAATAATGTTGTAGGGCATTTCACGCGGCACAACCACTAGAGGCCGGCGTTCTTTCAACGTTACCTGGGCCGCACGTGCTAAGAGATGATCTCCTGTACCGGTTGCCATTAAACCTAAAGTATTCATCGAACAGGGAATAACAACCATCCCATGAGTTCGATAAGAGCCACTTGCCAGAGAAGAAAACAAATTTGTATTTTCATGGATATGAACATTCTTAGGTAAGTCCTGGCGATCAGCCCCCGTCTCAAAGGTCAACACCTTTTCGCCCGTTGACGTCATAACCAACTCAACCTGCCATTCCATTAACGCCAGAACCTTAATCAGGGTTAGTGCATAGATTGAACCACTTGCTCCGGTTACACCCACAATTATCCGTTTAGTCATGATGCCCTCCTATTGTCTAATCCTCTAGCTAAATCGATGCCAGGTCCTATTGCGGCTCTCTAATCCTCAACCATCGAAATCTTATCTTTGCGTATAAGACGAATTCCCCCGAAAATGATGACTGCTCCTACAATCTGCAAAAGATGAATCCTCTCTTTCAAAATCAGAGCAGCCGTGACGACGGCAACAGCAGGAACAGCATACATATAAGCCATCACCCGATTTACTCCAATCCTGCTTATAGCATAATACCAAACTACCAGGCCATAAGCTGTGACGAGGAACGTTGAGAACAACACCGAACCCCAGGCAGATAAGGGGATTGTTGACCATGATAACTCGGTAACCCCTTTCAGACCAACAAGCAGAAGAAATACGGTCCCAAAGAGAGAGGAGAAAGTGATCGTTTTCAAGGCAGAATACTTACTTAGCATGCGTTTGGCAAGTACAGGATATAACCCCCAGATACAAGAAGACAACAAGGCAATAAGATCGCCTCGCAAAACTTCCCAGCCAAGGGCTAATTTATTTGTTCCAAATAATAAAACGAAAACCACGCCCACTATTGATAAGGCACTCCCTCTTCGTCCTCGTGAGCTCAAACGTTCTTGTCCCGCCAGCCAAGCAAATATAGCCGTAAAAACCGGTGATACTGCTAACATCAAGGAAGCATTTGTCGCAGTAGCATATTTTACAGCAGCCATAAACAACGTTTGGTAGACCGTAACTCCCACTAAGCCAATTAGAGCTAAACTCCAACAATCCTTTAATTCAACTCGTATATTTTTTTCCAGAGCATACAAAAGCAGAAGAAGAATAGGAGATGCTCCTACAAAGCGGAGCACAGTAAACGACAGAGGATCAAATCCAGCCATCCCCCATTTACCAACAACATAGTTTGCTCCCCATACTAAAACAACTCCCCAAATCACCCACTCCGGAAAATCTCCCGTTGACCAATTCCTCATAAGAAACTCTCTCTTCCCTCTCTATACTAAAGACCCCTAGCATAATTTTATATGATGCCGGGGTCTGCTCTTCTTTTCTAAAAACTAGGTACAACTTTTTGTAATAAGATCTGATAAAGTTAAATCATAATTATTTCGAAACCTTCAACAACTTATTCTTTAAGCCATAATTGTACCATAGAAAATTAGAACGCGAAATATTTAAGTTTCATTATACTGAATACAGAAACATTAGCTGAACACTACTAAAAATTATCTACAAAATAGGTTGACAAGATGAATGTCATCCCCTATAATAATCAATGTTACGCGGTCGTGGCGGAACTGGCAGACGCGCTAGATTCAGGTTCTAGTGCTCGCAAGGGCATGGAGGTTCAAGTCCTCTCGACCGCACCACACTAGAAATACAAGGCCTTCGGGCCTTTTTATTTTTGTCTGTTGTCACTGAAAAATGCGAAATAGTCAACAAATTATATTTCCGGCGAGGTCGCGCGAATCACTAAAAAGTATGATGAGGACGATCCGTACAGACTTTGCCGATCCATGAAAATGATTCTTTTAGCAGAAGCTCTGGGCACCTTCCCCAACGCCTGCAAGGGTTTTTATCTTTACAAAGCAAGACAACAGGTTATTGCCATTAACAGTGATCTTCCCGAGGGAATACAGCGTATCATACTGATGCATGAAATCGCTCATGCTGTGCTCCACCGTAAAGCATCCGGTATTAAGCCATTTCATGATTTTGCCCTTTTTGACGAAGCTTCCACCTATGAATATGAGGCCAATATTTTTACAGCAGATTACCTCTTGAATGATGCCGAAGTGCTAGACCTCCTGAATGTCGCAATTCGAATTGATAATTGGCATTTACGTTAGTTAGGCAGCAATTTTGGGCCAATGTACATTATTCCTTTTCTCGTTAGGTATTGTCTTGGCAACGCTTGATTTACTGCAGTTTCTTGATTCAATGACGCAGTTATAACTTGTCGGAGAGACAAAACAATGTTAGCAACGCCTCCTTTTCATGCTTTTAATGTACAATAAAAATGCCGCTACTTTTTATCAAAGTAACGGTCCCATTCTATCCCAATACATACTACGTGTTATTAATTCTTGAACTTCATACTGTTTCGATTTATCTCTAATTTCAATAACATTCTCCGCCCGAATCCTATACCTATTCGAAGAATCTTATGTACTGTTTTAGGCCATCGGCATTTTCTGTTATATCTATAAAACCTTCGCGTTCATAATAATTACATAATCCATCAATGGGTTTACATTCAAGTAATATTAATCTTCCGCCAACAATATCCCTAGCACTATTTATTAAACCATAACAATCCTCGAGCATCTTCTTCCCAGCTAAATCCTCTTGAGTATATCTCGTATCCCTTCCCAGTTGCCCGATCAGAAACACGACAAGGTTTTGTTCCCTGTCTGAAATATTTCCGAGCTTTTTTCGAAGTGTATTTGACATGGTATCTATAATCGGAACCTTCATCGTTTTCATCGCAATAGAGAAATAGCCCAGAATTTTCAGCTTCCCTGTTTCCCTCAGAAAATGCTCGTCAAAATAGAGATAACTACGGCATTTATCCCTCTTCTCGAATTCGATAGCCTTTCTATTCATAAAATCCGTGACATCTTCATCTTTATTGCAACAAAAAAGAGAGAGCGCATCTCTCCATAAATTCTCATCTATATCCTCTGCCTTAATTAGGCTTTGGAGCGAAGCAAATCCAATAATCTCTCCTCACTTTCCTTCTTCTCGGTAAGGACTTTTTTCGAATCTATAACTAAAGGCTTAGCGGTAAGAATACCTTTTTCAAGTCTTTCAACAGTCTCTCTTTTTGTAATGGCGAAATCTTTAGTAAAGGAAACAGTTGCCATAGGAATCACCTCTTTTAAATGAGTTAATTTGATTATACAACTGATTAAGTAAAAATCCAATTGGAATATTTCCTCTTTTTAACAACTCGCTTAATATATTATATCCAGTTCTTTAGAAAAAGTTAATTTTGAAATTTACCTATGACAAAATATCACATAAGATTGTTTAATTGTTACAGTTTGGTATAGCTCTGCCGGCCTAATTATTAGCGCGGTCACGGACACGGAACGATGGCATGGATGGCCGGAGCCGGTGGGGGCTTACTCTCTCCATGTTTCCTCATTAGATCGTGACGGTTGTCTCAGTGAATTGAACCTCTTGAAATTCTGGATTTTCACGAAGTGGTTTAACACTTAAACGGAATTCCAATCCATTAACATCATCAGGTAACGCCGGAGTAACTACGAAAGAATGCTGCATGCCTTTTCCATGTCCTGATCCGCTACTTTGTCTGCACTGATATTCTGGAGAGATAAATAATTCAAAGCTAGCATGTCCAAGTATGACAAATGCTTCAGCAATATTGACTTCAATTTCGATGTACACGACGCTGGCATTGCTGTATTGTTTCATATGCGTTACGGCATACATCATATTATCAACAACTACGGATCTTAAAATTGGGACGAACTTCAAGAAACCAGCTGGTTCTACTGGTGACAGCAATCGATCCTCACCGTGCATAAATACTGAAAAAATCATCCGCAACCAATCCTCGTTAAGTCCAAACTTTTGGCTCCATGAGGAAATAAGCTCAAGGGTCGGAAACCCAGGATTGTTATTTGATTGCTCTTTGCGTTTTGCCAGCAGTTCACAAATCTGCTCATCTATAGTAGCTAACTCTTCGCAGTATTGACACTCCCACGGCTAAAGCCGATGGGATTCTTGGGTGATTAAACCGAAGTACATTTCTGCTATCGGAGTATGACCCCAAGTTCAGGGCTATGCCATTAGCCCGTCCTAGAGCAGTACACAATCGTACTCTAGGCTGATAGCCTGTTACCAGCTACCACAGTTTCTTTGAAAACGATCGTTTTAACGTCTTTTTTCTTGACGCCACATAGAGTTTTACCTGATAGACGCATTAGCTATCAGAACCTCTTACTCTATCCAGTTTTCAAAGATCAAACTAATACTAGTTTATCATAGTGCTAAGACATTTACATTTACATGAAATTACGAAGCCGCCTTCATCCCACGATTAAAACCGTGGGCTTTTGGCTACGTTTCTGTAATCAGTAGGTGGGCGAAAAGGCATTCTTATCAACTTTAACGACCTTCTTTCCATAGATTTTTGACACTCTGTCTATCTTAGGCAAATAGATTGAGTATGTTCTTTGCCGTTAAGGTGGTCTGTGATTTCTGAAAGAGTCCTTGAAATCTCTTTTGTTCTTTTATCTATATCCATAATCTTTCTTACCACCCACATCCCTAAAAAACATGACTATAATGGCATAAGTGTAACCCATCATTTACCTCACTCTCATCTAACTAGCACTTATTCTACAATACCGCCCTTGAGTTTGTTAAAAATATAAATCCAAATTGTAAATAATAGAGTTAAAAGAATAAATAGTATTTTAACAAAATAAAGAGCAATCACACCGTCACCGCTATAACCGTATAGAAAATGAAAAATTAGGTTCAAGCCAATTATTACTATTGGTACCTTCCATAATTTTATTATTTTATGAAGAATAAATACAAGAGCATATGCCAGGACAAGTCCCATCAACCAAAACTGTATGAAATTTAGAAAATTGAATTCGAATCTTTGCCAGTAATAAGTTACTACCACAACTAAGAATAGTAAAATTAGCCAAATCCCTATTCGCATTTTCTTATTATCATTGTCATAATCCATAACGTACCCCCTGGGCCATGTGCCTTCAAAAAAACATATAGAAAAACCTCATAAAACCATTGCTTCTGAAATTCAAGTGGTAAAGTGAATAGCTATTGCTGCCAACACGCAAGGTATCCCGAACATAAATAATTTGGTTGACCTGCCTGAACGCTCAATAAAATCTTTGGAATCAGAATAATTGCCTCTGACTCTATCACCACTCACATACGCCCCTGACATAAAACCAGATATTATAATAGGGATAAATCCAATAATAAACAAAAAGTACATAACTTTGTCAGAGTTGCCTAAAAAGAAAGAACTAATTAATCCGATAACTCCAACAACAACGCCTGACATAAATGAACGCATATACCATTCACTCCTCACTCTAATGCTGCTATTGGTCGGCTAATCCCTGAACGACCTAATCATCTCATAACTTTCCTGCGAAATAAGGGGGAAACTGTCTCACAAACATAAAAAGGCCCCCAACTACCGTAATAGTAAAGACCTTACTGACTGTCCAATGCTATGGATTCCCATTACCGATCAAAAACTAAAGACTTCACAACCGCAAAATACTCCCTTAAGTATGCATTGGACCTCAAATACCAAGGCGTTGGCGAAGGAACACCGACTGGATTTAATCCATTACGCCTAGCTAGAATCTTCGCCCGAAACATATGAAAATCATTCGTAATGACCAGCACAGGCTCGGAAGGTTCATAACTCGGCTGATGCTCGAGAAGTTCACGCGTGAAACGGAAATTCTCCATCGTACTTGTCGAAATCGGGGATCCACGACATAGATAAGATGACTGATGGAAGAGATTTCGAGAAAAGACTAATATTTATAGACTTAGGATTCAAGGCAAGACTTACTCCACATAATGATTATGGGTGTGACGTGGTGGTGGAGAAATATAGAGGGATGAAAACAGTTGTTCAAGCAAAACTAAGTAGTCGTCAAGCTATTGGTCTAGGTGCTGTACAAGAGGCTGTAACGTCTAAGGCAATGTACGGAGCAATTCATGCACTGATTATTACAAATCGCGAGTATACGTCGAAAGCCAAAGTATTGGTCAGCCTTTACAAAAATGGCCACGTCTTGATAGTAAGTCGTGGTCATTCATTGATATAAGCAACAAACTTACGCGATCTATTTCTTAAACTTTCCATGCACAAAACTCAACATAGCTGCAGCGAAAACTTAATAACCGGGTTCTCCTTATTGTTCTCCATCTTCAAAGGTCGTTTGCTTATACTTTATTTTTCGGGTGTAGTCTTTATTTGATTTATGGGGGCGTGTGCCAGTATTGAAGAGAACTCTTGTTCTAGGCTTACTGACTAGCTTTGATTTCTTTTTCATAATAGCCCACTTTTCTTTACTATTTCTCTTACGTTTTAGTGGATAATATATTTTCCTCTAAGCCTATTAAAACGTTCAAATCCAATGTGTCCTTCCAGTTGTAACCGACCAATTACAATACCAGGATGTATATCCATTTTATTTGCAAATCGCCTTATAGCTTCTTCTGAATAATCCTTACCGCTTAAAAATTCACAATAATGGTCCATTGGTAATAAACTATTTCTGGCAAAATCATCCGCTTCTCTTTCTAAGATTTTATTTGTTTCATCCATTTCTTCAACATCTATGCCAACTATTAGCATAGTTATTTTTTTCTGTAAGACATGACCGATTTCATGGAACAAAGAGAACCAAAATATATCTGCATATTTCCTTCTATTGTTGATCGCCAATATTACCTTTTCTTTATTAATCCATTTTACAGCCCCATTAACACCGGAATTTTTCAAATGTGGTAGAACAACAAATGCAACACCACAAGATGCAAAGATTTCTTTCAATCTTGGCAAAAAATCTACTGGATTCTGTAATGTCATTTTTCTAATTTCTTGCAAATGACTTTTTAGCATTCTTTGATCAAATGACTCTGTGTCTAACTGTTGCCCAATATTTAAAGCGGTTTGAACCCAAGCATTTGAATTAATAATATTCTTCTCATTGACCGTCGAAATGGCAGTTCTATAATTAACTAAAAAATCAGTATTTTTCAACACGCTAAATGATGCTATCTTAAAATATTTCAATAACTCTTTAGCCTTATCGGCTGATTTTCTTACCATCGGTACTACTCCTAAATCAATAAAATAAGAGTAGTCTATTAATTGAGCACAACCTGCTTCATAATCCTCAAGTTTTCTGCGTTCAATCTCTATAATTTTCTCATTATAAGTTTTTTGCAAGTTAAGCCACACATCTGCAGATGTGCCAAACATGATAGAAAGCTTTAGAGCAATTTCATTCGATAATTTGCTTTTTCCATTTAACAAATCGCTTAAATTTTTTCCGGTTGTTTCCAATCTTTTAGCAAACTCGTCTTGGGTAATCTCCATATCTTCAATAATCTCTTTTAGATAGTACCCTGGATGAAAAGCAATTAGCTCTTTATATTCAGCTTTACTCATAATGTTTTGTCACCTCCCAGACTAAAATTACTGTGGTTGATTTGTATATAATATTGACATCCTCGGTAGTGCTCCACCTTTTACCTTCATGATCCAATGGAATTACAAGTAAACGCCATCCTAATCTTCGACCTAAATCCAAAGCAAATTGACCCTTTCTATCACGGTCTAACGGATGCAAATGATATATGCGCATGACTGCAATATCCATTAGATTCTTTGCATTATCGAGAAAATTGATTAAACTCAATAGCTTATCTGCAACCTCAACCCCAAAATCCTTTTTAGCTAAACGGGAATTTGAACATTGCTTTTGAAGTTTTCTATCTCTATATTCTATATTTATTATATTCCGCCCCTTTATGTAATGCAATTAATTTTACCTTTTTGGTAATATTTTTTCATATATTAATACAATTTACCTCTTAGGTACTATTCAATTGCGCCATAATTCGCCGCCCTAACTATGATTCTTCATGATTTGCCAAATTCCTCCACAGAATATGATATGAATAAAAAAGGGGCTCAATTCTTGACTTTAGATGATAGAAGGTAATGAAACAAAAAAGAGACAGTCTAAAACCATCCCTTGCACATCTCGGATTCTCAATCTTTGCACCTACGGCAAATGACTATAAAATTTCATCTTGGAAATGATACACTTTCATTTAAGTATTATGCCTTCCTTAGAAATTACGTTATCTCATAATAATTCCCTTAGGAAACTAAGCTGAGCGAATTACTGATTCTATATTCCTTAACTCCAGTACCAGTACTTAGAATTCCACTTTATATGGGATAGGAAAGTTAACAAAAAATGTAGTGCCTTTAGGACTAGAAACAATTTGCATTTTTGCATCATGAGATTCTGCTATTCTGTAGCAGATTGCCAACCCCAAACCAGTCCCGCTATCTTTAGTCGTAAAGAAAGGTATTCCTAACTTATCGAGGTTTTCTCTTGGGATTCCACATCCCTCATCAGAGATTTCAAGGACTACTGTATCATCTTTTGAATAACTTTTAATCGTTAGAGTTCCCCCTTCCCGCATTGCGTCGAGTCCATTGCGAGTTAAATTGAGAACCAGTTGAGATATTTCTTTAGGATTCAATTTTAGGTTAGGTATTTCTGACAGAATAAAGTTAATTTGTTTATTTTGAGTAAAAGTATCAGCCTCTATTAGAGGGTATAAATTCAAAAGAATATCGTTAAGATTTTCTAAATTCAGTTTGGTTTGGTTTGGTTGAGCCAGTGAGAGAAACTCTGTAATAATTGAATTTGCACGGTCTATCTCCGATATCATTAACTCAAAGGTTGATTTGTAAGCCTCATAGTCAGGCTTTGCACTCAACAATTGGAGGTAACCCCGTACTGTTGTCATAGGATTTCTAATTTCATGTGCAATACCAGCCGCCATTTGCCCCACAAGGCTGAGACGATCAAGTCTAGCCATTTCTTTTTGTAGACGCCTCTGCTCTGTAACGTCAATAATTCCCGTTATATGGCAATTAACCCCTGCTAAATAAAATGTCTGACTCCAAATATAAACATGGCGGATTTCGCCTGATTTTGTACGTATATCAAGTTCAGCATTCTCGACCTTACCGTGTTCCGTAAGAATTTTCCCAAGCTCTTGCCTCTTGGGAATATCTACAAAGAAATTTAATTCATTAGAAGTGCGACCAACAATTTCTTCACGTGTATAGCCTGTTCCAGAACAAAATGCCTCATTAGCATCTAAAATGACACCTTCATTAACAGTGGATAATGTCATCATAAATGGTCCGACGTGAAAAGATTTAGAAAATTTCTCTTCAGATTGGCGAAGGGTTTCTTCTGCTATTTTACTGCTTGTAACGTCTCTAAAATATATAGCAATTCCATTTTCTGTTGGGTATGCACTGACATCAAGCCACCTATTGTCGAAGGCTTCTGATAAAATCTCAAAATTTACAGACTTCTTCTCGTTGATTACTTCTTTATAATGGTTATGAGCTGATTCATTGATCTTCATTACATCAGTTAGCTTTTTGCCTATATACTCTTCACGAGCTCTCCCAAAAGCAACTTCTGCTGAACGATTCGTATATGTAATTTCCCAGTCATAATTGAGAGCACAAAAACAATCTGACATATTTTCAAGAATAGACTCCAACTGTTCTTGAGATTTAGTCAATTTTTGCTCCGCTAACTTTTGCTCTGTAACATCAATCCAGTAAACTGAAATTCCATCTATAGCAGGATAGACACTAATATGATAACTTTCATCAGTTATAAGTCCATCATATTCAAAATGGCACGGTATTCGTTCACTCATTACCTTTCTAAAGTTGGATTCCATAATTGAGCCTCTAATACCAACAAAGTTATCCCATATGCTTTGATTTAGCAATTCAAAGCGTTTAAACCCTACATTTTTCGCCGCACGTTGGTTAACATATGTAAATTTCCATTCTCTATTAAGAGAGAAGAAACCGTCATTTATGCTTTCCAAAATTTCATTTGTAAATTGATATGCGTTTTTAAGAGCCTTTTCAGCTCTTTTCTTTTCGGTAATATCTCGGTTAGTTTCAAGTACAATAGGCTCGTCGAATTCATTAAGAATGACCTGATGACTTGTTTCAATAATAAGCTTTTCACCATTCTTGCACGTATGTTCTATTACTCCATTCCAGAGTCCGTCCCTTTCCAACAATACTTTGATATTGCTAAATTCGCTTGGATGCACCGTTTTTAATAAGTCGTGACTCAAACAACCAACAGCTTCTTGACTGCTGTATCCATACAGCATCTCTGCTCCCTTGTTCCAATATACAATTGAGCCATTTAACTCCCAAGCAAAAATTGCCTCTTTTGAAAGATCTAATAAGCATGAAAGCATACGATGTTCAAAACCCTGTTTAGAGCACGTTTTATCAGTAGTGCTAGAACACTCTAGTTTAGGCATATGAAACCTCCACAAAAAACTTACCACTAGTGAACAAAACGAAATCTGTAGCTTGAGGAGTAACTGTCAAGAAGCCTCGAATCTCTCTATCGATCAATAAAATCGCTGAGACGGAAATACCATTAGGATAAAGTGCTTACGAGTTGCCCTGTTATTAAATAGTTTAAAAAGTTTAAGTATTAAGTTTTACTATAGAATGCATAATTCTACACAAATTTTTATACTCCTTCAAAATATTACTAAATATATTTTAATTTGCAGAAACTTCAGTAATACCATATCGAGTCTCAGGAACTCCACCAACCACAGAAGGCACAGTTCTGAGGTCTAAAGAGTCACCATTCTGTAATCTGTGAACAGCCTCCCATGACAAGTATGCTGAATTAGCATCAATATGAAAGAAATTCGTTTGCCCATACCTTTGCACTCCCGCAATGGAACATTTGTTTAATCTTATTAAAACATATGTTCCATGCAAAGGTATGCCGCTCACCACATAATGCCATAAGTGTCGAACTTTTTTGTAAGAATTTGGGCCGCGTCATACTTCTTTCTTATTGGCAAAATGGTCAAATTTGTGTTATGTGTAGTGTCCGTGCAAAAGAATCACTTATCAATTCCTTAAATAGCCACTCGATCCTTCTATGTTTTAATAAATGGGTATAATACTTATGGATACAAGCATTAAAAGGATGGCATAATATGGATAAGGATTGTGTTAAAAAGCACAAAGACGTAATATACAAAATTGCAAATTCCAACACAGCAAAAGATGAATCCGGCTACACTGTTATCCTCGAAGATGATCCTTGGCGCGATGAGGAAGAATGGGAGGCTATGTACAAAGATCTTAAGAACAAATGATTATTGTGGGCGATGTCTGGTTTGCAAAGTTCCCCCTTGAGGAAGACAATTCTAAATATATTGATAGACCAGTAATAGTACTCGATGCAGTTCGACTCGAAGTATTGGTAGTAAAGGTAACCAAAAATGCACCACGTTCTTATAAGATATCCTCTTTTAATCGTTATCTTTTCTTAGGCTTTCCTTTTTTCTTGGGCTTAGGATGCCGGCAAGTACAACCCTCGCCTGAATTATAATAAAATATACTCTGGAAATGCCTCTTCTCTCATGATCCCCCACATCTTATCGATATACGAAAGCGTGTAATAGTTCTCATAATAGTGATAATAAAAAGCGCCCTTCAGAGTCATCGAATAAACGCCATTTTGTTCTGTTATAAAGCCCAAATGTTTCGCCAGCCATAACTCAAGGCCGAAGTTTTTCGTTAACTCTTCTCCGAAAAATAGTTCGAATTCCCTCGCATCAATCTTAGTACTGTATGCGGTCCAGAAAAGGTAATAAAGCATTCGCTGTCTTTTCGTAAAGCGAATCGTCAACGAGGTCGGCAGTTTTCCCTGCTCGATCCGCTTCTGGTATTCCTGTATAGAGAAGGTGTTAACTTTAAATTGGTCCTTCAATAAAGTTGTTGCCGAACAACCAAATCCCAGGAAATTATCTCTAGTCATTGATGAATATTTCGCGTTGTCGTCATTGGAAAAGGTCCAAATCGAATCTCTACGATATCCCTTTGCTAGGCAGTACAAAGTAATCTCGTCCATTAGTTTACGTTTCGCGTTTTTATTGATGGAAGAAATCTTGCTATTAGCAAAGGTGAAGTCTATAAATGGGTAAATAGCGATGTGATTGGCACCATGATCAAAGGCCTTTTCGATATCTGATTTTAAGTCTGTTATCGTCTGATTAGGAAGGGCAAATATGAAATCCATAGAAATTGTTTCAAACGTGACCCTCTTTAGAGCTTGAAACAGTTTCGTGAAATCCGTCTTCTGTCTTCCGAGTATCTCCAGTTGTAAGGGCTGAAAGGACTGTATCCCGATACTAACCTTTGTGATGCCAATTTTCTTCAGATGTTCAAGGGTTTCAATATCGATATTATCCGGATGCAGTTCTATGCCAATTCCCTCGGTTATGATGAAATGGTCCTTTATGGCTGAAATCACCTTTTCGAGTCGATTAAGCGCCAGTGCCGGAGAGCCGCCACCGAAATAAAGGCTCGAAACTACCTTTTTGGTGGCATTCAGACTGCCTACCATATGGATTTCTTTGATCAGATAATCGATGTACTCATCACAAACTGCTGGATCATAGATTACTTTACAATAGGGACAAAAAGAACAAATCGACCTGCAGAAAGGGATGTGAACGTATAGTCCCAATTGGGTTGTCTCTTGAAACGGCAGAGTCTGATCATAATCGTTTTTAAAGGTGAACGGCTCAAAGGACCGAGTTAGCCACATGCGTGTAGCGGTAGTTATTAAGCTCATTATTCACCATCCTAAATGTATTTCAAATAGGTTCTCAGCATATCTAGAATAACCCTTGGTTTTCCCTTGAAAATCAGCGTGTATTCTGCGACGAAAAAGTATCCGCACTGTTCACAGAGTCCTGGAATATCAATACATCTACCGCAAACACTTAACTTTCCATTTTCCATGACCACACACTGCTGACAAGGCGTTGGAAACGTATTGTTTATGAGATGTGGAAAGGCACTTCGCAAATTAAAGATAGGCGCTCCCGCACCCATCAATTGTTCGATGATATCACAACACGCTTTTTTCTCCTCCCGGGAAAGTGCTAAGTCCTTTGTATCTGGATAAGGTGTGTGAAAATTGAACGACACCGCTCGGATATTCTGCATCTTCATTGCCGTTTTACACACGTCCGGAATAGTTTCCTTATTAATTTGATTAATAGCCATATAGAGGCAGATATTGTCGGTTGGCGCTTGCTCTATATTTTTCATAATGAGATCATAGGTATCCCCTCGAATCTGATTATGCTTTTCCCTATCCCCGTCAAGACTAAGCAGTATCAGATCCGCTTCAGGTAGGTTTAGAGAAATAGTTCCATTAGTTACCACATTCACAATCAAGAAACCCATTTGCTTAGACTCAACTACAAGATCGCGCAACGTCTTTTCCCCATCGCGCCAAAGAAAGGTTTCTCCTCCGCAGAAAAATAAAATCCGGATACCCATAGCATAGAGTGTTTGTAATTCCTTTTTGATTTGTCCATAGGGATGGAGCACTGCAGTAATATTATTGACGGAACAGTGTCTGCACGATAGGTTACATTGATCAGTTAGAATAACAGTACCAAGTATCGGCTTTTTTTGACGAAATAATATCGTCTCAATTCCAAAAGCCATTAAATATAAAAATGATGAGAGCTTCAACTGGTAACCTCCACTTTCAAGGGTTTTAAATCCAATTGCCAAGAAGATTTCAGATTAAGGAAGTTATGTTAAAGTATTCTACACTAACAATGTTAAACCTTCTAAATATTTAATATCCTGCGCAGCGATAGAAAACCTGGTTATGCATTATCCTTTGATTCTTAGTGAACTCGCTTACGCTAAAGCTGAACATCGAGGCTTCAGATACAATAATGTCCAGTGGACATTATTGCCGAGCCGCCTTTCCCAATAGGAATACTTAGCGGCGAAGGAGGAATCTACCCCACCTGAAGTTTAACGCAGGGCCTACCCCCACTTACAAGAAGTGGGGGTCTTAAAAACTGGATAAATCAATTCTAGATTCGATGCATTTAAGTAAAGGGCAAAGAAAAAAGACTATCTCTAGTCTTCATCTTTGCCCTAAAGCTATTACTGCACTAAAATTCGTCCACTGCGTAGCAAAAGAGTTCATTAACTGCAAAGTTTTACAATTTAAATTTACCCACTAATTGGGTGAGAGTTTCCCCGATTTTCGCCAATGCTTCAGCAGATTGACTCACTGAGGTCATTGTAGCTGACTGTTCCTCAGATGAGGCTGAAACTTCTTGGGTATTAGCTGCAGCCTCTTCCGCAATGACTCCGATATTTTCCACAGATTTAACTGCTTGCGAACTCCCTTCGGCAATTTGTTTCGTTGCTTCTGTAACTTGATTAATCTGTTCAACTACCGTTTTGACCTCAGTCACAATGGCTTTAAACGAATTCCCTGCAAGATTAACAGTTTCTACTCCAGCTGCAACCTCTGCTTTACCCTTTTCCATAATTCCTACAGCACTTTTCGCTTCATTTTGAATATTACTAATCAAGGTAGAGATTTGAGCAGCAGACATTGAAGACTGTTCAGCTAGTTTCCGCACCTCCTCAGCAACAACTGCAAAACCTCTTCCTTGTTCACCGGCCCGTGCAGCTTCTATTGCAGCATTTAAGGCCAGTAAATTCGTTTGAGATGCGATGCCTGTAATTACATCGACAATTTGACCAATTTGGCTTGATTGGTCTCCTAACTGGGCAATAACTTCCGCTGTTTGAGCTGTAATCTTACTAATTTCCCCAATCTTCTGCACAGCATCTTCTGCTTGAAGAGCACCTGTTTCTGCAGCTTGGGCTGCCTTATTGCCACTTGAACTGGCTATTTCCGCATTCTCAGCAACCTGTTGTGTATGTACTGCCAGCCGCTTAATAACCTCACTGATTTCTTCGACTGTTCTAGCTTGCTCAGTTGCTCCAGAAGCAAGCTGCCCCAGGGTCCCAGCGACTTGTTCACTAGTGACGGTAGCTTCTTGAGCCGCAGCCGATAGTTCTTCACTCGTGGCACCCAAAGTACTGGCAGTATCAGTAACTTCCTTCACTATGCTATGTATATCTCCAATAAATCGATTGAAGTGCTGTGCAAGCTTCCCGACCTCGTCATTAGATACTACATTGAGCCGTTTTGTTAAGTCTCCATCCCCTTGCGATATATCTTTTAACACTTCACTTGTTTGTATGATCGGTTTTGTTATCCCTCCGGAAACTAAATAGATAACTAAGCCAATCACTAAAATAGCAATTAAAGCAACGATAATCGAAAAATTCCGAATGGAGTTTGCCTGTGCTAGAATTGTCGCCATCGGAACTGTGATTTCCAGCGACCATGGTGTCGTAGTATGACCAATGATTATTGGTTCATACAGTCTGTAATACTCATTATTAGATAAAGTATACGTCTTACCATTTTTGATACTCGCTATAACTGCTTGATTATCGAGAACCTTGCCTATCTCTTTAGGGTCAGGATTGGAAACGTACTTGCCGTTATTAGAAACAAGGCAAGCATAGCCTGTGTTTAAAGGTTTTATATTAGAAATCATTTTTTGTATCGTATCTAATGCAATATCGGCTCCGACAACTCCCACGAAAGTACTATTGTTATTGACCATTATAGGTGCTGCCAAGCTGGTCATAAGAACCTCTTTGCCATTCACTTTGTATGAGAGAGGATCGAGGATAGTCTCTTTATGTGTCTTTTTAGGAATTAAGTAATAATCTCCGGCACCTGGTGTATCATAACCCGTTAGTGGTGCTAACTTAATATTTCCATTCCCTCTATTCCAATAGGGGATAAAGCGCCCCGTTGCATCATATCCCGGTTGATTTTGATAGTTAGCATCATTCCCATCGAGTGCATTGGGTTCCCATACAGACCAGTTTGCCAAAAATGAGGGGTTGCCTTGTAAAACGTTGACGATCATAGCATTCATAGTAGTTCGATTTGTGTTATTTGTCACTTTCATTCCTTCAAAAGATGATGCCAATGTTCTGACCGTATCCATAGGAACACTTAACTCGTTTTTTACTTGATTACTATATTCATCAGCCATATGTGATGCCATTTCAAAAGAAGATGTCTTAGCCATTTCAACTGATCTTAATGACACTAAGAAAATTACGCAAACAAACGAAAGCACAACAACTAAGCCTGTTGATAATAATATTTTGTTTCTTATCCTTAAATCCCTCAAAGACATTGATAATCTCCTTTCACTATTTCGACCTATTCATTTCGAAGAAAAAAGACGTTAAAACGATCGTTTTCAAAGAAACTGTGGTAACTGGTAACAGGCTATCAGCCTAGAGTACCATTGTGTACTGCTCTAGGACGGGCTAATGGCATAGCCCTGAACTTGGGGTCATACTCCGATAGCAGAAATGTACTTCGGTTTAATCACCCAAGAATCCCATCGGCTTTAGCCGTGGGAGTGTCAATACTAAACCACAATAACATCTCCCCCTGAGAAGGATTCCTCTCTGTTTCCTCCCATAACAAAAAAATCTTCTTATGTCAGTGAACTCGTTCAGCTAAAGCCGAACATCGAGGCTTCAGATACAATAATGTCCAATGGACATTATTGCCGAGCCCCTTTCCCAATAGGAATACTTAGCGGCGAAGGAGGACTCTACCCCACATGAAGTTAACGCAGGGCCTACCCCCACTTACAAGAAGTGGGAGTCTTTCATTGGATAAAAGAGATGTTTTATTAAAGTCTGTCGTAGTACAACTTTAGGCAAACTTTTGCTCCTCGAGTGTTGAATTGCCTAATTAATTAGTATAAATTTAAAACTGCTTTTTGTATAATACTTCTTGATTATATAGGGTATAACCCCTAGTTAGGCCGAACTATTATCGATTATCATATGGCCTTAATTGCTCAAAAAGAAACAGCCTTTTCGCCTTTTGTTAAGTACTTGCAAATTTTGGCTAGTATCATTCCTTAAGAAATATGAAAAACTAACTTTAAAATCTATAAGGAGAAAGGATTTGATGACATGGGATTAATGAAAAAGAAAGGGAATTTACTAAGTCCTCGTTCGTTAATTATCCATACAATTGGTATCGCCGGCGCTGTTTGGTTAGGCAAGTTTTGGGGGAGAAATGATTATTAATTCATTAAACTTTCCGGATGGTAAGGAGTAGTTTTTTTCTACTTCCTGCACCTTGTTTCATACTAACGTGAAATGATCCTCAACATATCAAGGCCTCCATGCTTTTTCTGTACAATTAAGTGCAGTTTTTCAACCGAGAGTAAAGTATAACCAACGCAAAAAGGCCCCCTTACTGAGGACCTTTTTGCATATCTTTTAAAATCTCTAATCAGCAACTTCTAATAAATTATATTCTTCAGTTGCCAGCAACTTTTCAGGATCAAGGAAGATTACCATTCGGTCATTAATTTTTGCAATTCCTTTTAAATAACCATTATTTTGAGAAACGAACTCAGGTGCAGGTTGAATATCGTCTTCATTGAATTTAACAATGTCCGTTACTTCATCCACGATACATCCAGCAATTGTGCCGTTAATATTCAGCATCACAAACTTGCTATCCTCGGGATATTCGTTAACTGTTAAATTGAATTTCTTACGCAGATTAAAGATATAATTAACTCTGCCCCGCAAATTGATGATTCCTTCGATTGCATAAGGTAATCCGGGAACAGTTTGGATTTTGAACTTACTCGATCGCAAAATTCCATTTACAGTTGTCACATCTACACCATATTCTTCACCATCAAGTGCAAAAATCACCAACTGATTAATAGCCATTTGGTCCTCCCCCTTTCAGAGTGTAAATTCTACATTTCAGAAGCTAATGCATTTAGCTGTTCAGTTAACGCAGAAATTTCCTCAACACTAGAAGTAACCTCTTGAATCGCTGCAGCTTGCTGTTCTACAGTTGCAGTAGTTTCATTTCCCATATCAACGGTTTTATGAACCGAATCAATGATTGAAGTTGTAAGTTCTTTGATCTTTCCCACAGTTTGTTTGGAATCATCCGATAATTTACGAATCTCTTGAGCTACAACGCCGAACCCTAAGCCAGCTTCTCCTGCTCTTGCTGCTTCAATCGCAGCATTTAAGCCGAGCAGACGAGTTTCATCGGCAATTTCCTTAATGAAGTCCATGACATTATTGATTTGCCCTGTCACAGCATTTACATTCTTGATTTCTGCGTTGAGATTTAATTGATTGTCATTGACAACGGTTGATGAAGCCGCTAATTGTTGCATAGTAGCAGATATCTGATGAAGACTATCATTAAGTGTTGCAGCGGTTACTTTCAATTTTCGCTGTTGAAATACAGTTTTGGACAAAGTATTAGCTACAATAAAGAGAACGTTGGCAGCCGCCTCGATCCTTTCACGTGATAACTGTGTAACTTCGTGAACAGATTCGACATATCCATCAGGATCAACGCCAATCTCCCCAGCGATACGAAGGTATTTAGCTTCCTCAGGAGCAGAGGTTAACACTTGTCCACCCAAAATAGTTCCGATTTGATGCCCTTCAAGCATAATCGGGGCCGCAAAATCTATAAGCCCTGCATGACATTCGTAGACTACCGGTTTTCCAGTTCGAGCGGCTTCCTCACCGCCTTTTCTATGGGATTCCGCACATCTTTTATCACCCCGTTCAGTTGAATGGGTATAATGACTACAAAATCTTGTATAACTGCTCGGATTGGTGACTGGATTTCCCTCTAAATCTACCGTCACACTAGCTAATCCGCATCCCTTTGCAAAGTCATCCTGAAACTGTTGTAGGAAATCAAGGTCAATAACATCAGTAATTTTTATTTGGGACAGATCGTGTTGAGAGAGAGTCAGATTACTTATTATTTCCTTTTGTACCATTTTTCATTTCCTCCCTAAATAATCTTAACAACTTGAACCTTTTCTACATCTTTTGAATATACTGATAACTTTTCTGGTAATAAAACCACTAGAGGCCTAGTATCAATCTCTCAAACTTTTGGAATCTCAACATTTACTTATAATATAAGTTCGACTAAATTCGTTATTTAATTTATAATTTTATTATTATTGTTTAATTTATCTTAGATTTCGACATCTGTCAAACCAATGTTTTCCATTAATCGTTTCACCTTTATCCTACGTCCTTGGACACAACACATTTACTTTCACTAAATTCTCATGTCATGGATCGGTTGTGTATGCTGTTTTAGCCTAGACTTCTAAAAACGATACTAAATTATGGACTCAAAAGGGATAGCTCCTTGCTATCCCCTTATTTAACCCTTATATTCTTTTATGGGCAGTGTCCTCAGATATTGTTTCGAGAGTCCAAATCTTCATAATCCGTCCCTATCCCTATACATCTTGAGAAATACAATTATTTCTTTTCCCTTAACAAACCAAGCAATATCCTCAATTTTATAAGTTTCTAAGTCTAGGAAATATCTAAAATTTGATATTGCACAAAACCTGAGGGAGCTGACACATTTACAAGAGATCCCTTTGATTTGCCAAGAACTGCTCTCCCGACAGGAGATTCATTAGAAATTTTATTGGTATCAGGGTCTGCCTCGACAGAACCTACTATGTAATACTCTTCGTCATCATCAAACTCGACATCTCTCAAAAGCACTTTAGCCCCCAGAGTTACAACGTCAGTTTCCTTAACATCGCGAATAACCTTTACATTACCAAGCATTTTCTCTAGAGCAATAATCCTTGTTTCAATAAAGGCTTGTTCATCTTTAGCATCATCATACTCCGAATTTTCGCTGATATCTCCGAAATCAATGGCCTGTTTTATGCGGCCTGCAACTTCCTTCCGTTTCACGGTCTTATACAGTTCTAACTCTTCTTCAAGTTGCTTTAAACCTTCTGCCGTTAAAATGGTTTCATTATCAGCCATGTCTTCTTGCTCCCTTATTTTAGCTTATCGTTTAATAAGTAAGTGCAAAAATCATTGCAATTTGATGAAACAATTATAATAGTACTTGTATATATTGTCAAATTTTGAATAATATTGCACAGTAAATTCACCTTATCACAAATCTAAATCTTAGAGCTGTAATTAATCCGGCTGAGAAGAGTTGTTAAAGCAGGTATAAATACGCAGATTTATTCCAATCGTTTAAATCGTTAAATATTGGGTTAGAAAATCATTAGGGAGCACTTTGTAACTCAAAACTATTTCCTGATCAAGTGTTTGGGCGATTATTAGGAATCCTAAAACATTGAGCACAATTTTCGAATCTTCGTCTTCTTGAATTAGAATTAGAGAACAATATTTATTATTCAAGAAGAAGGTCATTAAAATTGAACAAACTGCCTCCGCAAATCCACGTGAATTCTCTAAATTCGGTGAAAAATAAATGCGTTTTCCTGTTAACGTCTCCAGCTCAATATGGGCAGGCAATAACTCCTTTATAAGTTCCGTCAAATCTTCACTTTCCCATCGTACTATCATTTCTTTCCCCCTTAGTCGTCCGAAAGCAACGAGGGATTCTGTCTACAGTTATATTAAATGCAATAGATAGTAATTTATGTTCGCCTTTAGGAATAAACCATAACAAAAAGAAATACTCCCACGTTGCTGCTGGGAGTACTTCCGTGTTTAAGTTGTTGGGAGATGGACGATAGTGGCTGAATTCACTTCGTTATTTATCACAGTTACTAATCGTTGATAAATAAAATTTGACATTAGCTTATTACCCTTATCGTTGGGATGAAGAACGTCTTCGAGCAGTTCACTTAAACTATGATGATCCTTAGGAAATGCACTCCAGACATCTAACAAGTTTGACCCTGTCTTAGCAGAAACGTCAATTATTGTAGATCTGATTCCGGCAAATTTTGACTCATCCAGAGAGATCATGGGTGGTTCTACAATGCAAAATATATCTGCGTTGGGAGCTCGGCTTTTAATAATAGTTATTAACTCCGTATATTTTTCACTAAATTGTTCTGGAGTTGAAAAATTCCTGTCGATTCTCCCTAAACAAATAAATACAGCATCTGTGCTGCTGCTTATTTCCTTAGCTTTATTTAAGGCATAATCAATAAGCTTTCCTGACGAACCTTTATTATCCCAGACTATTTTGTGTCCAAAGGTGTCAAACAAGGATTTATTCAAATCTGAATTCCAACCCGTTACAGAGGGATCGGACGCACCTTGACTAACAGAAATTGAGTCGCCCAGAATCACGGCATTAATTGTACCATTTTTAAGCTTACTAATGCCCTTCAAGGGTTGATGTTTAGTAACTGTTACAGCGGTTGGAGCGGTCTCACTTTTCTGAGATGCCCGCAGTGGTTGTCGAATACTAAGGCCCAGACCTGCCAATACGAATATTAATAAAACCAAAATAGATACACTTATTCTTTTCATTAATTCATTCCTATTTTCTTGTGTTAAATTACATTTGATATTTTTTCCAAAATAAATTCGATAATCAATTTTAAAATTGTTATTTATTCGAACAACGCGTAAGATATTAAACTTTAGTATCTGAAAAACTTAAAACAAAATTTAATGTTTGTTAATATATTATACTATATATTTTTATTTTGTCAGTATATATAAATATGGTAATTTTATGTTTAAAAAATAATGTTATTTGCAAACAAAGACCCTTTACCTCAACACTTTTAATTTTAAAAAAGTTCTGCCTTAGTATGCACAAGGCCTTGCTGTCATTCCAATAACTCTGCATTCAGCAACTCGAGGTTCATGATCTTGTTGATCCAAAAATAATTGCCACAATTTCCAAAATTATCTTTTAGACACCGCTTCATCAGCAATTAAAATAGGCCAGTCGGTTTCTATATCGACTGGCCTGTTCATTATTGATCAAATATGCATCGTCTTCTGTAAGGAAGAGTTAATTTACAATATAGACTTGACTTTGCAGCAGTTTCCCTGTGCTATCATAGGCATAGACCGTCACTTTACTGCCCTGCTTCAGCCCAACCATTCCCACACTGTAGCTATTATTGCCCTGATATATCATACTGGTCGAATTGATCTTAACACTGAAAACATCGGGCCCCGTAGCCACAGAAAAATTCGTAAATAAACTGGAATAGCTATCCGATACGGAATAGATCTCACTGCCCGCCGAAGTTACTGTAAACGGCATTGCAATGGGCTGAGCCAAGTGTTGCTTTCCCCCATTGAAGGTTAAATCTCCGCTGATATAAAGCCAATATTTATTCCCTGCAAGATATGCAGATACAGGTGTTACCTGAACGGTAAGACCGTCAGAGGAAAGACTCAGGGTGGTGCCTATCAGGTTGTTGCTATCATCGGTAACATAAATGTTACCTTTATTAATGCCAGCACTGTCCATCGGGGCACTAAGTTTTACTGTCCAAACTTTATGGGCATCTGTCGTTGTCTGCATTTGCCAAGTAGTATATCCGTCAGGTACAGTTGCGGCTTGAGCCGGAACTACCCATATCAACAAGGAGACTATAATTAAAAGAAATGAGAAGTATTTTTTCACCATATACACCTCCAGTTTATCTGTTTTATTTGGTCCTAACCCTTAAATCACCTGTAGAATAGTACTTCAGAATATTTGTCAACAGACTTGAGTCATGCATAAGTTTATACAGGCTGTAATAACCACTAATGTCTGTTTTGGGAGCCAAGCTGTATGCCTTTGAGCCACTGATTTTTTGATAACAAGTTTGTAAGACATTTCCGCTGCTGTCTAATGCAGTAATTGTTACGTCAAAGGCGGCCAAAGATGTGTTCGATCCTGTTTTTGTGGAAGATGTTGAAGAGCTTGTCGAGGTGGGTAAACTACCTGTAGCAAATGAAATATTATATTTCTGCCCACTAGAATCAACAATCGGCAAACTACTTGTATACGGTGTTGTAGAATTGATTAAAACTTTTACCGATTTAACACTACTATCTGTATAAATATCAAGAGAGTTAATCGTATCTGTCACTGAAGATTGGCCGCCAGCGGATGGTGTATTACTAATAGACGTCTGTTTGTTAGCAATAGAAGTGATGTACTTCGTTGGAACATCCAGATAAATTTGATTCAAGGAGTTTTGATTAATATAATTGACAAAACTTCCGTCTAACATGCAAGAACCCAAGGCCCCTCGGTCAGTAGTCGTTGGCAAAGAGATAGAAATTTGCGCAGATACTGGAACGTCAGCGGTACCTTGGTAAATTGCTGTTTTAGGAATCGTCAGACTGATTTTCTGATTTTTAATAGGATCAAAATTAGACACCGGCGGCAACGTAATTGTAAGAGTGTCATTGTTCGTTAGGGCACTGGTAATTACGAAGTCACTCATGGCACTATTGCTGGATAGAGCGGTTTGAACCAAAGCCCAGCTAGTGGGATCTAAGTCAGAAGTGAAACCTTTTACTAATAATCTAATTTTCGAGCTGTTCGTGGGCAAACTCGGATCCCAACTAGCGCCTCCACTAAGTGTAATTGCAATTGACTTGCCTCCTGATGCCACATCGGAAACCGAAGTAATAGTAGAGTTCATATTGACAGAAATTGAAGAACTTGTCTGCCCAATTTGTAGTTTATTAACAGCATCCGTTAAGGCTTTTGTAGAACTTAAAGTCTCATTAATCAACATCGGAAAGGGTGGCGGATTATCACCCCCGTTAATTTTAAACGTAACCGTTTCAGAACCATTCGCTAAGGTGGTTGAAATCGGCGGGAGCTTAATTGTTAGAACACCATTGCTGCGTGTGACATTTTGGGATTTGATTACAGGTTCGATAACATTGGTCCAGTTAGTGCTAGTGCCAACTGACGAAAAATAAGTTAAAAGTTTATCGACTTTTGCTTCGGTCGTCACATCAGATGCCCAAGTAGCATTATTTAACGTTAGGATTATGGTCCTACCGCCAGTTGCCACTGCCTTGCTGTCCAATGGAGTAGTAACTGCCGTACCACTTAAGGTAACCGTAACAGCTTTGATCGTAATCGAGCCGGCATTTATATCTGAATTAGTCAATACAGTAAGCTTGTTTGGGCTATTGTGAATTGTAACGTTAATTGTTTGATCTTGGCTGATGGTATAATTTGCAATTGAAGGAAGAGTAATCGTGAGTACTTTGTCACTTGTTCGGACAACATTAGAAGAATTAAGCGCTGGCACAACATCGTTTTGCCAAACTAAATTATCTGTAGTAGTCGTTAAACCAGCTATCAACGAGTTCAATTTTGCACTATTACTTACAATATCGGGGGCCCAAATATCATTATTTAAAGTAATAACCATAGTTTTTCCGCCGGTAACAATATCTGATTCTGATGCCGTGGTTATAGTCCCGGAAACGGTTGCAGTTTGATTATTGACCGGGGAAATACTGATATCGAATGGGGTTTCTTCATAATTAGTTGTGGGGGAAATTAAAGTGCTTGGAGTATAATTACCATCTGAAACAGACCTTGATTTTATATCTAATGCGCCTGTAATGTTGAAGCCAGGCACGGGAGGCAGGGTAATAGTAACTTGATTAGGATTATCTAAGGAATAAGTTGCACTAGCCTTGATGATTGGAATAGCGTTGTTCCAATTTGTAGTATCGGAAGGAGCTGCAGTGGTATTGCCCAGCAAATAATCAATGAGTTTTTCCCTCATAGTTTCATTTATAGTTACATTCGGTTGCCATGTGGTATTGGTAAGGGTGGCAACGATAGTCTTGCCCCCGTTAACTATATCCATTTCATTACACCCTTGTGCTAAGGTTCCAGTTACAGCGAGAGCAGGGTTGGCAGTGATCGTAAATGATAACTGGTTGGAAAGCGGGATGTTGTCGGTAAGAACTGTGGAAGGCACTTGAACAGTTACTGTTTGATCAGCAGCTATATTATAATCGCTTACTGCCGGAAGCGTGATTTTGAGAGTGTAGGGATCAGGGCAGCTAAAACAGTTTGTGGGGGATGATACTATGGCAGTTTTAATATTATTCCAAGCCGTTTGATCTGTAGCAGTAAAACCATTTAGAAGAGCAGTTTGCTTCGGGCTATTTAAACTCGTTAAATCAGATGCCCAAGTATTGCCGTTTAATTTCATTTCGAGAGTAGCGCCGCCACTTCTTATTAATGACTCGGAAAATGTTGGAGGAGTTGAAGGAGACCATTGAATTGAAGTAGCATTATTATTTATGGTAAATGAAGGATTGAGAATTGAAAATGAACTTGGGGAGCCAATGAGACTTCCAATTTGGGTACTATTTAACGTTACTGTTTGTGGCACAGATATATTATAACTGGGCGTTGGCGGAAGAGTAATAATAACTGTATGGTCATCAGCCCTACTAATCACTGCGCTGGGATCGGGCGCGGAAACCAGGGCATTGTAAACACTTGTATTCCATTGGTCGTAATCTGGAAGGCCAGTGTCCGCCGATAAGGATTTGAACAGCGTTTCTCGCTTAGTTGCGTTAGTAGCAATATAAGGATCCCACTGACAATTAACCAGTTTAATAGTGAGAGTCTTGCCTCCAGAAACGATATCCGCCTCAGTCGCTCCCTCGGTTAGTGAACCTGAGAGAATAGCTTTAGGCGTTGCAGTGATAGTAAAGGTGCTCGACGCAATTGGTGATGAGGAATCTTCCAAAAGGGAGGCAGGAGGGGTAAAGGTGATTGTTTGGTCCTGTTGAATATTGTAATTTGTATATGTCGGGAATGCTATGCTGATGCTGGTATGGTCAGAACTGACTGTTATATTACTAGCATTATTACTAGCATTATTTAGTAATTGGTTCCATAGATCTTGATCGGACGAAGCTCGAAAGGCATTTTTTAAGTTAGGAATCAACAGAGAATTAATGGTGCCCGGAGAAACAGAGTCAATACTTGCTCCCCAGTATATCCCAGATGGTAAGGTAAAGGTGGCCGTGAAGCCGCTGATTGATTCTACATCTCCTTCGGTCACTGTCGATGGAGTCGTAGTGATACTAATGGAACCTGCACCCAAAGCAGTTGCCGGAAACATCGAGATCAGCAGAATCAAGATTGCCAAACAGGATAACCATTTTTTGCTTAGACTATTAGTCCGAGATCTAAATATATCTTTCATAAAAAACAACACTTTCTCTCCTTTCTGTCTTGAAGAAAATTAGTGAATTTCCACTCTTAGAATAACTTTGTGATGTTTTGCGCTAAAATAGATACCTCCCTCGTAACCAGAAACAGCTGGAATCAGTATGAATGAATTGTTAGATATGACTATTCAATTAAAACAACTCCTATCTTATTACATCGGTAAATATTGTCTAAAACTTTAGTGTATTTCTAGGACTAAAGCACTATAACTTCTCTTATATCTTAAAGCATTTGCTAGTTTCCAAATTTGTTATAAATTATAGCATATCTTCGACAATTTTCCGGTCGAATCGTGTCGCTTAGTAACCTTCGTTTGAAAAATGAACAGTATTACATAACTTCAAGTGCGCACAAAAATAACACCAACCATAATTAGTGTTGGTGTTAGAGCTTTCCCCTATATTGAGCGAAAGTATATTCCTATTAGAGAGAAGAATGAAACCACCTATTTCTAGCACAAAACTAATTCAGCGCAAATTCTTAACAAGGATACCACAATCAAGGCAAATTAGTATTAGAAATAATATAAGTTTCATCTTACTTCACGTCCCATCACATTATAGCGACACCAATATTGCTGACCCCTGTTAACCTCACAAAAGCTTACTCATACTTATAAAAGAAATACCCCTCACTTGGAGAGGTACAGTAAGAAGGAATAGATTGAATGGATTGACTAGCTGCATGCTGATCCTGCTAATAATAGTAAAGCAGATCTGTGATGCTTATATGATCATTATGTGAAGAATTTATTAAAAAGTGATTTTTGGTTTGGTTAATGGAATAGATAAAATGGGGCATACTAGGACTTGATTTACATAATTACAAACTTGATCTAAGATACAATGATGATTAAATGTCTCCTAAACAGGTGTTTCTCTTTTTGTGTCGAATTTAGTTAGATGATCAGAATAAAAGATATTATCATTTATTAAAGGAGAGAAATTATGAGTTATCAAATTACAGGTTCTATTGTTAATGATGAGGGTGTTAAATATGCTATAGTTTTGGTCAATCATGATGTTGTACAGAATATTAACCAAAACGAAGAAGCTATAAATGCATATCGCCATGTTTTCCCGGGTATGCCCATCATCCTATTGGGCCGTGATTGGGAGGGAAAATCTACTTATTACGGGCAAAAAGAGATTGTTGATTATATTTCGAAAATAGATCCTCAAAGAATTCCCTGGAGACGATATATAATTGCCGATTAATTGGCCCTTATTTCTTCCCGAAACCTATAAAAAACTCAAAGCATCTGGAACTCTAGTCAGTTGCTTTGAGTTTTTTTAAGTAAAAACCATATACATAATTGGAATAAATTACCGTTTTAGATTAGTCTCTTTTGCAAAAACTAGATCTAGTTTATGTAAAGGAGATAAGAGCATGGCAACCTTAGGTAAAAGTAACAATACAGATTTCTTACCGAAAGAAAACTCACCCAAATCCGGAATTATAACCCCGAAAACGAAGGTTATAGCCCAAAAGACGGATATTCCCACGAATGAGAATACTGACCCCAGTCACGATTAAACAAATGACTCATCATTAACAGAGCAGTTTTGTCTGCTCTGTTTTTTATAAGATCATTTACTAAGGATCGGTAAACATTAAAAAACGCAATCATAGTTTGATAATCCCTTAGGCTTCTTCAACTCTTTGATCTTAGAAAAAAGGATAATTTCCTTCCAAATACTTTAGACGTCATCAAGCAATGAACTTTCTTTGGACATGCTGAATAGTCTATATCAAGCATTATGTCTCATTATGAACATCCTTAGCAAAGGGGCGAAGAAGATGATTATTACGGCTTTACTCATTATGATTTTTTTATTGTCAATAATTATCCAGGAAATAAAGAGACTCCGAAGATTGCTCCCATCAGCACGTCCTCCCTTTAACCAATATCATTTTTAGTTATAAAATGTGCTCTCCCATGGCAAAATAAATATAAGATCTCCGCGTCCGGAGATCTTATTGCGCAATGTCCCATAGCCTTTTTGGTTTTTTGTCTATAGGACAAACCTTACATTATAAAATTTGAGGTTATTTCCTTTCGGAATTTTTGAAAATAGAAAAACGCCCCTTTGGGAACGCCTCTGTTCTCAATTGGTAAAAATTACAGTAGCATTATAACACGGTAGGTCATGCATGTAAATATTGCTTTTTATTATCTTTCAAGAAGCCGAAAAACGTTTATTTTTGGCATCTTTGAACTAAGTGAACTCATGCAGCTAAAACTGAACATCGAGACTTCGGTGGGGAGACTCTACCCCCACCGAAGCAGAGTATGGGGGACCCACTCCCACTTATAGAAGCGGGAGTCTTACGATTGGATAAAAAACACTATAAATAACATTGTCCCTCCTTAACATAGATGTTTAACTTAACATACAATGCAAAAAAGGAGGGATGGAATTTTGAATCACCGCCATGGTTATGATCATTCACACGATTCTACGTGCTCCGTCTTAAAGGAAGGCTCTACAGGTCATGATGTTATAAAATTACAGGAGCTCTTACTGGCAAACGGTTATTCCCCAGGAAAAATTGATGGAGTTTTTGGACCAAAGACAAAATCAGCAGTGTTGTCGTTTCAGACGAAAAACAACTTGGTCCAGGATGGAATCGTGGGAAAGCATACATGGAGTGCTCTCGGGGTGCACTGTGGCTCACCGGCAATCGATCACTGCCCCACTCTTTATGAAGGGACTACTGGTCCGGCAGTCATCAATCTTCAAGGGATATTAAAACAAAAGAGATTTTACACAGGAATGATTGACGGAGTTTTTGGGCCAATTACTAAAACAGCAGTACTCGCGTTTCAATCAAGCATGGGATTAGTTCACGATGGAGTTGTTGGCAGGAAAACATGGAGTGCCCTCGGAGTTCATTGTTTCTAAGATCGCCGGGATATAAGGGAAAGAGAGGAGAATCTAATCTACCTCTCTTTTTCATGATCACACTTGGTTTTACCCTGTATTTTTGTTGCCAATTCCTCAGAGAATTCAGTGGATAAATTTCTCTGATAGTGATCAATTGCTAAGCCCCGTTTTTTAAAATTGCTTTTTGCTGATATTGGAGTTCTAACTATTCTCATCCCTAAATAGATGAGGGAATAGATTATGACCATGACAATACCTGTGACCAGTCCGGCGCTCTGTCCCGGAATAAACGGCATACTAATAAAAACCAAAATCATACTGATTAAAGCAAACCACGATGTATAGGGAAAGCCAGGCATCTGGCATTTTCCATGGGGAGGGCATCCTTTCTTTGTCCGGAAACGAATGTGGCAAGCCATAATAACTGCGTAGGTAAAAAGAAGAGCAAATCCGCCGGAAGTGATTAAGACAAGGTAAACTCTCGGAAACAAGTGGCCAAAACCTAACCCTAAGAGCATAGCCATACCGGAAAATAAGATTCCGCGATAAGGAACTTCAGTCTTATCCCTCAGCCACTTAGGAGCATGTCTTTCATCGCTTAAAGACCTGATCATGCGGCCTAAGCCAAAAACTGCAGCTAACATAGCAGAAAGGCTTGCAGAAATCAGCACCCCATTAAGAGCAGTACCGGCCCACAATATTCCTCTCCGATTAAGAGACATAACCATCGGGCTCATATTGTCACTGAGTGCGGCTGTAGGAACTAAAGGCAAGAGGACAGCTGCATAGAGAATATATAACCCAACAAGGGATAAGACAGTATAAGCAATCGCTTTCGGGATTGTTTTTTGTGGATTCTTGACCTCTGAGGCAGCTAAACCTATAATCTCAAAACCAGCATAAGCAAATATAACAATGAGCATACTTCCGGCGATTCCTTTCAATCCTCCGGGCATTAATGGCTCATGTACTAATTCTCCGGCTCCAATCGGCCGTGTTCCTGGGATAATACCTACAATAAGAACAATCCCTAAAATAATGAAAAACACAATAGCTAGTAATTTTATTGAAGAGAGACCACTTTCAAGCCTGCTTAACCAATGTGAACCAAGGAGATTTAAGAGTGTAACGCCTACGATCAGAAAGGTTCCTATTAGTCCTATGGGTAGGTTAGGAATCCATTGCCCCAAAAGAATTGGGATAGCCGTAGCCTCACTGGACATAGAGAAAATCGTACCAGTCCAGTATACCCACCCTACGACAAAACCCGTCCCCTCACCCAGCTCTTCCGCTGCAAAGGTGCTAAAGGATCCACCGTAAGGATTAGCTACCGTCATTTCCGACAAAGCGAAGAGGATAAAATAAACGAGAATTCCGGCGAAGATAAAGGATAGTAAAATAGAAGGCCCTGCGGCATTCATTGCAACCGATGTTCCCAAGAAAAACGAACCCCCGATAACGCTTCCTAAAGCCATCATAGTCAGATGCCCCGCAGACATACCTTTATTTTTATTCTCCATAATTTTCTCCCCTATTTTATAGATTTGATTTTTTCGAGCTGTTGGACATTATTGCCGAGCCGCCTTACCCAATGGGAATACTTAGCGGTGAAGGAGGACTCTACTCCACCTGAAGTTAACGAGGGACCCACCCCCCCACTTATAGAAGTGGAGGTCTTAAAAACTGGATAAACTGAAAAGCAATAGTTATTATTCCCGTAAATTTATAATGTATTTTCAAAAGAAAAGCCGGCAAAGGTGTCAATCACCCAGCCGGCTTACTATTTAGGGATTCCATATGTAGTTATTCATCAGCCTCAAGATAGTCCTGCTTAATGATTTTACTTCCTCTGTGGAAAGCAGCCGCTCTTCTTGCCTTTATTATAATAATCGATAACCCACCCCAGGTTCAGTAATAATATGGCGCGGGCGTGAAGGGTCGCTTTCAATTTTACGGCGAATTTGTCCAATAAATACCCTTAAATACTGGGTGTCATTTTCGTACGCCGGCCCCCAGACAGTCCGCAGTAGAAATTTATGGGTTAAAACTTTACCAGCATTTAATCCCAGATTTTTGATCAGCTCATATTCTGTCGGTGTCAGCTTAATTTCGCTATCAGTTACTCTGACCTGACGATGAGATAAGTCGAGCACTAAGTCATTGAATTTTAAGATCGGTTCATCTCCAACTCGTTCCGAATGACGTAAGGCTGCACGCATTCGGGCCAGCAATTCACCCATACTGAAAGGCTTTGTCACATAATCATCCGCTCCATTGTCGAGGGCAGTTATCTTATCCGCCTCCTGTTCTTTAACGGATAAAATGATGATTGGAACCTTTGACCACTCCCTTATTTTATTAAGAACATCCATTCCATTCATATCTGGCAGCCCTAAATCCAAAATCACAAGGTCTGTACTGTTTAAGGCAACTTCGTCTATACCGGCCTGGCCCGTTCCTGCTTCTCTCACCTCATACCCATGACTAGTTAAACTAACCCTCAGAAACCTGCGAATCTGTGTTTCATCATCGATGATTAAGATTCGATGTCCTTTCGTATCCATTTTAATCGCCTCCTTCGACTTGAACTTGATCGGAGAGATCATAATCCAAGGGCAAATTAAAGATAATGGTTACGCCGCCGAGTTCATTATTTTCAGCCCAGATATCCCCGTTATGGGCTTCAATAATTCCTTTGCAAATCGACAAACCCAAACCGGAACCACTGACTTGAAGCGGAGAACTCAGTCGATAGAACTTGTCAAATACCTTGCTTAAATCTGTTTCAGGAATAGGATTTCCGCGATTGGCAACAGCAATTTCTAAGGCTTGTCCAACTTGCTTAACAAAAATAAGAATTTTGCTTCCTGGTTCCGAGTACTTAACCGCATTGTCCAGCAAGTTAACTAATACTTGCTCTATCAATGCATAATCCGCTTGAACTAAAGGCAACCCTGCCGGAATCTTTATGTCAAGCAATCGTTTAGCCAGAATGATATCTAAGCGGTTAATCGCTACGCCGATTATATCCTGAATATCACACCAATCTTTATGCAGTTTAAGCATTCCGCTTTCCAAGCGGGCCATATCCAAGAGATTATTGACAAAGCGATTCATTCTTTCAGCGCCTTGCAAAATCGATTGTAATAAATCATGTCGTGCATCCGGCGAATATACAGAATCATGGTCCTCCAAGAGCCCTGTAGCTGCACCGATAATTGAGGATAGCGGTGTTCTTAGGTCATGGGACAAAGAATTGAATAACGCTGTGCGCAGGCGTTCGGACTCTGCTAAAGCATGAGCTTGTCTTGCCTCGTCAGCTAATGTAATGCGATTGATTGCCAGTGCAGCCAAACCGGCAAAGGCATCTAGAAAACGGATTTGTTGAGGATTGACAATTTCTTTTTGCCGAAAAAAACAAATTCCCAATACTCCTTGGGTACCTTGCTCGGTAACTAAAGGCAGATACAATCCTTTGGCAGACCCTAAAGTCTCAGTTCCTTTTCCTGCCTTTTGTCCTCTCTCAAAGACCCAATTGGCCACTGTCATTTCGCTTTCAGTCATCAAGTAATCCGTTGTTGAACCTTGCCGCATAACTAATTTATTTCGTTCATCAGGAAGCAAAATAACAACCTGACCATCTAAAGTTTCTCCGATCTTACGGGCAATACTGTCCAAAACTCTCTCCAGTTTATCAACCGCTGTTAAATCCCGGCTAAGAGAATACAACGCTGAAGCTTGCTGTTCACGCTGCCGGGAATAATTGATCTGATCTGTCAAACGACCGGAGAGAGTCCCTGTAACAAAACCGGCAAACATTAAAATAGCAAAACTTATAACATAACGAAAATCATAGACCCCAAAGGTGTAGAGAGGCGGCACAAAGAAATAATCGAAGATCATAACCCCTATCCCTGCGGTAATAACAGCAGGGAACTTCCCCCAACGGGCTGCGATGAGAAGAACAGGCAGCAAATAAAGCATAAGTATATTAACGGGACCCAAAAAAGACTCTATAGGCGCTACAACAAATGTCAGAGCTGTCATCATGGCAATGGACATCAAATAGGGTGCTATTGCCGCAGGCCAATGTCGACGGGAGATGAGGCCTTTAGAAAGACTATCATCGTTTTCTATTCGTTTAAGCTTCTGTTGTCGTTCCGCAGCTTCCTTCCGGCCTGATATAACGTGGACACTGATACCATGACTCTTGCGGATAACTTTAGCAACTATAGATCCATGCAATAATTCCTGAAAACGAGTTCGTTCCGGTTTCCCGATAATAATTTGAGAAACATTCCTCCTGCGAGCCAATGTCAAAAGTTCTTCAACGGTGTCATCACCATGGGGAGTAACAATTTCTGCGCCCAGCTTTTCAGCCATACGCAGGTTTTGGTCTATACTATCCTTTTCAGCTTCGTTTTGAGAAATTCCTCCTGGGAGAACTACATGAACAGCTAACCATTCCGCATTTTGCCGTGCAGCCATTCTTTTAGCGGTTCGAATCAGTTTGGCAGAAAAAGGATTGCCGCTTACACATACCATCACCTTTTCTCCTGATGGCCAGGGACCTGCAATACCATGATTCCGCATATACGATTCCATCTGACAGTCCACTCGTTTGGCAGTATAACGCAACGACATTTCCCGCAGGGCATTAATATTTCCAGGGCGAAAGAATTTACGAATCGCTTCTGCGGCTTCTCCGGGGACATAAATTTTGCCTTCTTTAAGCCTTTGTATCAGCTCATCAGGAGTAATATCCACCATCTGGATTTGAGAGGCCATTTCCAGAATACGATCAGGGACGGTCTCCTTGACTGTAACTCCTGTTATTTGAGCTACAACATCGTTGAGACTCTCTAGATGCTGAATATTCAGTGTAGTATAGACGTCAATTCCTGAAGCCAATAACTCTTCGACGTCCTGATAGCGTTTCTTATGGCGCAATCCAGGAATATTTGTGTGGGCTAATTCATCAACGACTACCAGTTGAGGTCGACGCGTTAAAAGAGCGTCTAAATCAACTTCTTCAGTGTAATTGCCTAGATATTCCTGGGTTTTAGCGATAACGGGAATACCTTTAAGCAAAGCCTCAGTTTCCGCCTGCCCATGAGTTTCAACGAAACCAATAACCACACCCACACCTTCGGTTAATCGTTCCTTTGCTGCTTCTAACATGGCATACGTCTTGCCCACTCCGGCGGCCGCACCCAAGAATACAGTCAGTTTTCCCTGGTCTTTCATGAATGAATCACCTGCACACAAAACTTTAGCGTTAAAGACAAATTGTTTAGAGATTATAATACTTGTTTACTCAATATTTGACAATATCCCTAGCCAATAAACCAACTATACTTATCATAGTTTAGCAATTATCAGAGAGCATTTTCCGCCAAAGATTGTGTAAGAAAATACATAGACTCAGTTCAGAATATAAGGTAAAATATTGGTTGGAGTCAGTTTGCTGCATTATGTATGTCAGAATATGGAGGGCCATTATATGTTGAAAGATAATCCTAATAAAATATGGGTCGTTGCAAAACCGTTCCAAGCAAATAATCCTGAATATACCCAATATAACGAAGTTGAAGAAGCACTATCCGATTTTGACGATTGGACAGATGATACTGAAACTATTGCGGGTTGCGAAGTATTGTACCGGGGAGTTACCTTAATGCAATCGTTCAAAGGTAACGTTAGCGGAGGACTTTGCGAACAAATTCACCCCGATTGCTCTGTCAGAAAGAAATTACCCAATTCTGAAGAAATACTTAGCTGTGAGAAATGTGTTACAAGGTTAATGTTAGACCACGTTGAATAGGACTTAATTTATACCCAAGCTCTCAAATGAGGGCTTTTTCTTTTTGAATTTCTTTTTAGCTATAACAAGAGCTGCTAAAAATGAATTTGCTATAGTAATTTGCTCAAGGTATTTTGGGATTAGCAAGAAAAAGGCCCAAAAGGCGTCAGATACGTCCTCTCAGGCTAATTTTCTGTACATACATTTTCGATAGCTGTTTGGCAAAAGCTATCTTTATCGTTCAGATCCTCTTTAGGGTTATTTGTTGGTACTATGCTGTTTATTGGGCAGCTTGCGATCGGGATTTCCTTTACCCTGATGTTTCTTATTTTGCTCGGCCTTCTCCTGAGCTTGAAGTATTTTATCTAAATTATCCATGGTTAACCCCTCCTTGAAATTTGAACCCTTCTTAATTTAACCAAACCACAAAATTAAAATGCTTGGGAGCAAAAATTTATTGAAGAAGGCAACCAACAAGCTTAAAGATAAAATAGTACTTTTACTTCATTTTTTGCTTCAAGTTCTAAGCAGACGTCTTCTTGTTTGGGATTATAATTGACATTGATGATATCATCAAGTTTTATCCAAAAAACACTCGAATCAGCTCCCCATACAGAAACTTTATCATCAGCAAAATCAATGTTGGTCACTATTCCGAAATCCATGGTACATTCTACAACACATAAAACCTCTAAACACTTTAAGTTCTGACCCAAAAATTTTTGCTTAAGAAATTTTACAAATTCTATTTTAGAGGATAAGGTCAACAATCACTATTCCCCCTTATAACTATACATTTTCGTTATGACTTGTTATCCCTCTAGAAATCATCATACAACAACTCGGGGCGATAATCCAAGATATAATTTGAATTTCATTCTCCTTTAACCGATCGCAAAAAAAAATCCCCTCTTCAGGGGGGAATAAGGAGGAGGAAAGAAAAATGAAAAAACCTTTATGTTAACCGCTTAAGAGCGAGGAGTTTTCTGTTTGCTATGTTGTAACTATCATAAAATATAATTGTTACTCTTCCGTGATCTTTATATGAAGAATCTGTTAAGAATTAAAAAATTTTATTACAAAGCCCAATGTAAAATACAACCAGACAATTCTGTTCATCGAAGAGCTTATTCACATTTTAGGACAATCACACGTACTATAATCTGAAAACAGATTCCTAAGGGAATTCGTTACAGAATATTTAGCGAGTGAGGAAAACCTATGGCAAAAAAAGTGTATAAGCTCAAACAAGATAAGGCTGACGAGAGAGATAAACTATTTTACACCTCTCTCTATAAGCAAATGCCCCTTCCCCACGTCGTAGATCTGCGCAGCGGATGTTCTCCTGTTGTTGATCAAGGTGAATTAGGCAGTTGTACTGCTAACGCAATTGCCTCTGGATTACGTGAATACTTGGAACTCCGCAGCGGAAAATTGACACCATTGAGCCGCTTATGGCTTTATTGGGGGGAACGCAAACTGGAAGGAACAGTAGATGACGATGCGGGAGCTAGTATTCGGGATGGTATGAAGGTTCTGCATAAGTTCGGCTGTTCTCCGGAAAGTGATTGGCCCTATGATATTACAAAATTCAAAGAAACCCCGCCCATTATTTCATTTATTGATGCTCTTCATTTTAGAATTAGTGAATATCACAGGGTGCAGAACTTATCAGACCTCAAATCTGCTTTAGCAAAAGGGTACCCCGTTGTCATCGGCATCAAGATCTATGAAAGTTTTGAATCACAAGCGGTTGCCGAAAATGGAATTGTACCACTCCCTCAAAAAGACGAACAATACCTTGGTGGGCATGCAGTATTAGCTGTAGGATACAAAGACGATAATGATAATTCAGGGATAGTTATCTGCCGCAATTCCTGGGGGGGAAATTGGGGAGATAATGGCTATTTCTTTCTTCCCTACGGTTATTTCGCTGAAAATGTTTTAGATATGTGGACTGGAAAATGATCCGTTATTAGTGAATTCTATCGCGCTGAAGGTATGGGAACCAAATGGTCCAATTGCCAAAACAGATCCCCGGCTGCATATACCGGGGATCTGTTTAATCTTAAAGTACTAAATTTGGGCTATATCAATAGTATCTGCCCAATTAGCGAGTTCTCCTCGAAAGTTCTTTGTTAGGGATACTATCTTACAATAGGGTTGACCTCTAAAATGCTCCATATAGGGAACAAAACCGCTCTTTGAGCTAGGAATATCAGTTTGCCCTGAATGACCAATGCAAATGACCTTGCAGGAATCGTGTACTCGGGTAAATATTTTTCGCAGTTCAATAGCTGTGAAATTCTGGCATTCATCAATGATAATTACCATATCTTTAAGGTTGGTCCCACGTAAAAATAAGGGGCTTTTAGGATAACACCATATACCATCCATAACCCGCTTAACGCTGACCTTTCGGCGAATAGCCTCATTAGCCAAGACTTCTTCATTATAAATACACTGAACCGGGTTTTCATTGATTTCCAAAAGAGCATCAATCAGGGGCTGATGATAGATACTCTCCTTTTCCGATTGAGTTCCCGGTCGGAAACCCATAATAGATTCTTGAACCGGATTAAAGATATAAGTAAGCGGCTTTTTCAAAATCTTAGCACAAGCAACAGCCAAGGTTGTTTTCCCAGTTCCGGCTTTCGCATTAACCATTACTAATTGATAATCAAAGATGGCATCCACGTATTCACGCTGTTCAGACGTTAATCTCGGGGCCAGACCAAACAATAGATTATTTTCTGGAAGCGGCATAATTCTCACCTAATCCTTGTAGAATTAATTTCTAAAACTAAAAGTGCAGCTCTAAGTGTAGCAAACTATTTTTTTCTAAGAAAGAATATCAGAATCGAAGTGTTTATAGATAACTTCAACATAGTTTCGGAATTTTCCTTCTCCGAAGTTTTAGTGTCGTTTTTTATCTTTTTAGATTCTGTCAACTTCGTTTGTTTTATTCTAACACTCACTCTAAATGAGTTGGGCGCTTTCTTTGGTCAAGTGATAGTTCTTCGCAATATAAAACAAAAGGTTGCAACAACCATTTTCATGGGGTTTGTTGCAACCTAGGATCCCTTAACATAATTATTTTATCCATATGAACAAACCATTTATTAAATATGGCTTAATTTGCCAATTCAAAAACTCCTTTTAAGGCATTATATATGAAAACTTCCCCAGATTCAATAGTATAGTACATACCAATGATATCAATTTCCCGCTTATTATACTTTTCAACAATAAAAGGATACGTTAATAAGTGTTTAATTTGTTCTACGATATTGATTTGCTCTGTTAACCATTCTCTCTTCATTATATCGTCTGGATCGTCCAATTCTTTTAAAACTCTCGTTTTAACTGCTTGGGCAAGCTCAAGCCACTTTTTAGTAACAGGCAATTCGGTAAGTTCTTCATCTGAAAGATAGATCGAGCCGCATCCTCCGCAATTCGAATGACCGCAAATGATGATCTGTTCGACCTTCAAAACATTTACTGCGTATTCGATACAAGCGGTGGTGGCTGACATTGGAGCCTCTTGTTCCAGGACATGATGATATTGAGGAACGATATTGGCGATATTCCTGACAACAAATAATTCCCCCGGCAAAGACTTGGTAATTAGTTCCGGAACAACTCGGGAATCAGAGCAGCCAATAAATAAAGTGTGAGGCTGTTGACTTCGCTTTAAGCGACAAAATAAGTTTTTATGCTCCTCATAATCTTGAGTTCGAAATTTTATTAAACCAGCAATCAAATTATTCATATTAGCACCTCCCAAAATCAAGGCTTCAATTCTTCATCACACCTGCAGATTAGCATTCAAGTTGTTATTAGTCAATCTTCGATATTATAAAGCAAAATGATCATGATCAGGTATTTTTATATCATTGCCGTTATTGCCGCTCCCAAATTCAAGTCCTGTTTAAAAAAAACTAGTTTTAAGCACAAGGCTCTAAATTCATGATTGAAAAATTCGTTAATGAACCTAAGAGAAAAACCAACGACAACTTGTCGCTGGCTTCAAAAAATATGTGAAAATTTGTCGTTAATTTTTTCATTTACATTTATAAGAAGAAACCATTTCTTTTGCCGCAGCTTTGATGGTCTCAAGCTTATAGCTTTTGTTTTTTTGAGTGACTCCAATTAAGTCAAATTTTTCAGCTTTCACTGCCAGAAAAAGTCGTTCCAGGGAAGTAAGGCATGAAGTAAGTCCATTTCCGCTTCCTCCTGCAGCTGCTATTTCTATGATCGGTTTGCCTTCCAAGTAAGACTTCTCTCTAAAGGCTTCACAGCGGCGAAGACGATCCGTAAAGGCTTTAGCTGATTCGCTCATCTCACCAAAATATACAGGGGTCACCAAGACAAAAGCGTCAAAACCAGCTAAAGAAGCGTGCAGTGCTTGAAATTCATCTTGGACTTGACATTCATGGTCATTACGACAGGGTCCCCATCCACTGCCACAAGCATGACAATGACCGATCTTTTGCCGGTTTAGATTGACTAACTTTGCATTTCCTCCGGCTTCGAGGACACCCTCCTTGGCGGCATTCCCACAGGCTGCCGTTAATCCATCTTGATTAGGGCTACTCGTAAAAATTATAACATTCATCAAATCATCCTTAACCTTTCAATTACCATGTTACTTTATTGTATCAAGAAAATAATATCTTTAAAAGTGTATTTTCCAGCATAACTTTGTACTTTTTATGTTTTACTAAAGAGTATGTATCTTTGTTCTTCTAGATCCAATATTCGGTATATTGAACGGCGCTGTCATGGTTTGAACCTTGATTAGGACTCTAAATTTAGATAATAGTAAACATTTAAAAGTAAATATTGTACACATAATAAACAAGCGCAATACTTACTGGAATTGTAATTGCCAAAAGGTAAGCTACAATGGTTGGCTTAATTAGCTCCTCCCAAACAGTCTTCTGTCTCATGACGCCATACTCCTTTTTGTTTCTCCTGTGATTCTTCAGCTGCTTCTCTTCACTCAGCCCTTTGAATCTTGGCTTGTAAAACAGGCTCGCTTAAAGGAGCCTGTTTTACATAGCTATTCCTATTTTGATTTTTTTGAGTAAGGTTTATCCAATCGTAAGACTCCCACTTCACTCTTTTAACTGTGTCCCTTCCATAATTCCACGATTATGAAATACCTCATCAACTTCGAGGGTAAGCTGACCTCCTTTTGCGTTTTTTCGACCATTTGTCCCGTATTTCGGTGTCTGATCATCATCGACTACGCTAACTACACCTGCAGGCTCCCATGGTTGACGATTTAATTGCGAAGCATGCTCTTTGTCATTTTCATTGCCCACTGCTATACCTCCTCAGCGTCCTTATTTCAAGTTAAAATCATAAATCACCGTCAATTTATGATTTCCCTCATAATTTAAAATTACTCACTTTTTTTTGTTTTAGATATCTCGTGAATTCATAGTATCCAAAAATGCCCTTTCAGGCATAATATAAAGGCGTTTGTATTTTAAATAGAGGGCTGAGGCTGATGCTATGAGTATTCAACAACAATTGCATGACTCCCAGAAGACAATGTTAGATTCTTTAAGATTTCCCGAATTGCTATTTGTAGAGGATCAACTCCATGAAATACTTAATAAAGCTGATGGTTTAATTCAAAAAACTTGTGTTACTTTATTAAAATCAGGCGGTAAACGAGTGCGTCCTTTACTGACGCTTTACAGTGGAATGTGTTTTGGCCCCCTCAACTCTTTAATGATTAAAGCTTCAGTTTCCGCCGAAATGATTCACATGGCCTCTTTAATTCATGATGATATCATTGATAAATCTGAGACAAGACGTGGTAAACCGACAATGAATTCAATCTATGGTGAACATGCAGCCATTCTCACGGGAGATTATCTCTTTGCCGAAGCGTTCAATATACTCTCTACAGAACAGTTATTAAAAACTATGCGCTTCTTTATCGAGGCAATTCAAGCCATGTGTGCGGGAGAAGTCAATCAAGCCGCAGCACAATTCTCCGATACTATTGAAAAGGAGCAATATTTTAAGCGAATCGCTCAAAAGACAGGAATTCTTTTGGCTGCCTGCTGCCAATCAGGTGCCCTATTAGCAGATGCTGGTGTCGAGGAAATCGAAGCCTTTCGCGAATTCGGACTAAACATTGGATATGCGTATCAAATCACTGATGATATTCTCGATCTGAGCGGCAGCACGGAATCATTAGGTAAACCTGTGGGAAGCGATCTACTTAATGGCAATATAACACTGCCCCTCATCTATCTTATGGATAACCCGGTTTACGGTAATTGGCTGCGGGAAATTTTGATCTCTCATAAAATGAACTGTCAAGGACTCCATAGTATCTATGAAGCCTTAATAAGTTCCCGCTCTCTTGAGAAAGCCCAACTCACAGCTACACGGTGTATTGACAAAGCAAAAGCCTGCTTAGGCAAAATTCCTGCGAGTCCGTATCGAACAGCGCTCATAAATCTCTCTGACTCGATTTTGCTGCGAACATCTTAAAGACGCTTATGCTTTCGTAACTGACAACACAGCCAAAAAAGAACCCTTACACCTACACCATTACTCTTGAGCAACTGTTTAGTTATTACACGTATTTCCCGATCCTGACTTTTGCCGTCCGATAAGTACATCGCAAGAAGACCTTGAACGACAGCTCGTTCAAATTTTACAAACCGAAGTGATGCTGCCTGTTCAAGGGACTTTCTGACAAAAAGTTTCAGGCGAGCAGCCACCCTCTCCGAACCGGCATAATAAGCCACAAAATTTAACTGGCCGGTTTCACGATCTTCACGAAGATCGATGAAATAGTCCAATAAAATATGCAAGCCGCAGATCCACGGAAAGTAAGCTTGATGAATTTCAGCAACGTCATCTTCCTGCAAGTGAGGATCCTGAGAAGCCGCATACAAACAGAAAATTCCTAAGGTTGAACCTGTTGCGGCCGCAAATTCCCAGGCCGTAATTGCCGGATACAGTTTTGTATAAGGCTCAATCCATTGAAGCATGACAGATTCTCGTTGGGCGGCGGCTAAATGTTTATAGGTTTGCAGCTTTGAATAAAGCCGAGCCAAATCTAAAACTGTCTCTTGAACGAGATCAAAGGATGGCAAGTCTTTTAGACTTGCTTGACAAGTCCTGACTAATTGCTCGAGATACCCTCCATCCTCCTGATAAGGATAATACCTGTAATAATCTGATAAATTGGACTTTGGCAGCAACGCTTCCTCCATAGCCAGATGTAATTGGGCAAAGGCCATTTCATTCTCTACGTCTAAGCTATCTACTAAATTATCCAGATAGTCGCTTATAGTCTGATAAGCGACTATAAACCGTACTGTCGCTCTCAGATTCGCACCGGGATATAAGGCATAGATACTGCCTCCTTGACAGTGAAACGCTTTGAGACGAATACTTTCCTGAGCCTGACTGCAAAGACGAGAATCAGGAATAAGTTCGGCTCGCTGCAGCCAGGTCATAAGTTCTTCTTTAACTACGGGAAAAACCTTTGTTACAAAATTATAAATTAAGGCCGCCCGATTGACAGATCTTTTTTTGACAATGCTCATTCCTCGTTCTCCTTGTTTTGTTTAAGGTGTTGACTTCAGATATAGTCTTGCCAAATATCTGCATTTCTCAACCTTCTTCCCGCCTGCTGCCCCTTGATACTTTGCTCAGTCCAATATTTAGAAAACATATTCCTAAAGGGAAGGGGCATACTAAAATCATTATGACAGAGGGGAGGTTGACTATGAACACAACAAAACCTGAACTGACAGCCAAAAACCTGGCCATTTTAAATGATCAACTTGGTGCTGAAGCATTGCTTGTTCACAAGTTCGCTCAGGCATCCCAAACCGTTCAAGACCCGGCAGTCAGCTCGCAGCTATCTTCAATTTCTGAGCTGCATCGTAAACACTATGATACCCTGCTCAATTATCTAAATTCTCATCAATAAATGAAACTAACGTTTAACGAATTGACGAGAGCAGAAACCTTACCAGAAAGGGGTGATTTAATTGGCCACACAGACCACAATGTCAGAACAAGAAATCATCACTGACCTTCTGACAAGTGAAAAACATGTTACATCAACTGTAAATACCTTCATCACGGAATCTACCTGTGCCAATTTAAGACAAAACCTTAAGACGATTCTCGATGAAGAGCATAACATTCATGAAAATCTTTATAACATCATGAATTCAAAAGGTTGGTATCCAGCGACTGATGCTGAAGCTCAAGAGGTTCAAAAAGCAAAGGATAAATTCAAACCCCTTCAGTGATTAGATAAAACATACCTATTTATGCCAATATAACTGAAGGCGACACTTAAAGTCCTACTTTCTAAACGTATAAAGAAAACTTGGCTGGCGCCAAGCCTTGCGCAGGCGGCTGCCTAGTTGCCCTTATGCTTAGAAAGTATATAACGGAAGTTTATACTTTCTGATAGTACAAAAAAGACGGGGTGCAGTTAACCCCGTCTTTTTATAGTCTTTATCCAATCGGAAGACTCCCGCTTCTACAAGTGGGAGTGGTTGTTGTTTACTCAGCTTTATCCAGATTAACTGCTTTATTTTCCGGAGGATTCGGCACGCTCTCGTCACCTTGACTCGCTGTCTTAAATTCTTTAATCCCCTTACCTAAAGCTTTTCCCACATCCGGCAATTTTCCTGGACCAAAAATAACTAGGGCAATAACTAGAAAAATACCTGCCTCCAAAGGGGACACTAAACCAAACGTTGTCAGCATCTGATCCACCTCCATAAAATTTTGACTATAATACACTAGAAAACTATAACGGCTTGAAATTAGAACATAGTACAAGTTAATCCTATCGTATTACGAAACAACAAGCAATATGTTTTTTGTGGAAAGTTAGAAAAAGACTGCATTAAAGCAAGTCTTTTTCTAAAGTTTCTTCATTATAACCATCTCTTCGAGTTATAACTTGCCTTATCAGGTAATTTACTTTTCGTTAAAGATTTCTTCATAAGCAAGATATAAGTTCCAAATGACCTCCCATAATTCACCTTGAGCCACAGTAACATTCAAGCCAAGTTCCTTGGCTTCTTGATGACCTATGGGATATCCATGGGAAAAATAACCCTCAGTTAATGCCCGAGCCACCCTTTCAATACGTTCCGGAGAATCCTTGAACATGTAGTTTGACATCAATATTTCCGCATATTGACGTGAAGCCTTAATTGTTTTTTCATAATCACCAATAAGCCAAGGGTCAAGCTTATTGAGCATTGGAGTTGCCAAAAATGAAACAACTTCAGGATCACCGCTGGTAGTAATTGATCGCTGCAAATAATCAAAGCAATGCCAAACGGCTTGAACCGGTACAAGAATATCCTTATACACGGGATGTTTAACGAGAGGATCAATAGGTCCCAATTCAGAAAGAGGACCCATGATGACCTCATCAGCCCCGAGAACCATCATCGATGCGGCGGATTTAGCCGCAAAAGGGACAATAATAGAAAATTCCTGGCAAAACTCGCGAATTAACATAACCACTTTATAAGGAGTATCTACAGTTCCGCCATAACTATGCAAGATCAAATCAATTTTTGGAGTCGGTCCAATCTTCTTCAATTGTTTATACAGTGGTACTAAAATAGAATCATCCAATGGAGAATATGAAAAATAGACTAAGACTTTGGAATTCCTCAATCCTTCTAAACGTTCAAGCAGATTAACACGTTCTTCTTCGTTCAAACCAAGTCCCCTCCCAGCCATCCTCACGTACCATATTATTCCAATATGTGTTTGGTCGTGAATGTCCCGAGATCAGGAATAACGAAATGACAATTAGGAGGGTTTCTTGGGCAAGGTTACATTAACTTTTGATTTTTCATGACAGCTCTGGCAAAAATCTTCCCCGCCAAGACCCTTTTTTTCATGACAAGGATAACATTGTTTCCAAGGCTGCTGATTATTATCGACCGCATAGCCATGACCATGTGGTCCGTTAATCCAAACATCTTTAGGAATTGAAGCGTGTGGATTAGAAGGATCATGGTTTTGCGAAACAATGATAACGGCAACTAAAGCCCCAAACAAAGCCACGGTAATGATCGTTCTTAATATGCGTTTTCTGTCCATAGATTTAAAACACCCCTGTCGAATCACACTTCCCGGCGTTTATAAAAGTGTCGTTACGCTGGCAGCCCAGTTGACACCGACACTCTGGCCTTTCTAGAGGGTTTTTATGACTAAGCGGGCTTGTTCAAGAGTATTATCGATATCGGCATCAGTGTGTGCCGTCGATAAGAAAACTGCCTCAAACTGGCTCGGAGCTAGATAAATCCCCTTTTCAAGCATGCCACTGAAGTACTTGGCAAACCGTTCAACGTCTGATGTACAAGCACTTGCATAATCTTTAACAGGTCCCTCAGTAAAAAAGACAGAAAACATGGCCCCGAGAGCATTGACCCATACGGGGAGCCCAGCCTCTTGGGCAATACGTTTTAAGCCTTCCGCCAGGCGAGACGTCTTACGATTAAGATCCTCATAAACACCGGGATGTTGTAATAATTTAAGAGTGGTCAATCCGGCATTCATGGCCAAGGGATTTCCTGATAACGTCCCCGCTTGATAAATAGGGCCACTGGGCGCTATTTGCTCCATGTAACGTTTTTTTCCGCCGTAAGCCCCTACCGGCAGACCCCCGCCAATAACTTTACCCAAACAGGTTAAATCCGGATCAATTCCGAAATATGCTTGAGCGCCGCCATAACTGATGCGAAAACCCGTCATGACTTCATCAAAGATCAGCAATGAGCCATACTCTTCCGTCAAACGGCGGACACCCTGCAGGAAGCCTTCTTCCGGCAAGACCACACCCATATTGCCTGTAACCGGCTCGAGAATTACCCCGGCAATCTCTTCCCCTTCACGTTGGAAAATTTCCCGAAGTCCTTCCAGATCATTATACTTTGCCGAAATGGTTGTCGCTGCAGTTTGCGGCGGGACACCGGGAGATGTCGGCACACCGAAGGTCAGGGCACCGCTCCCAGCCTTGATTAAAAGCTGATCAGAATGTCCATGATAACAGCCTTCAAATTTGACAATCTTGGTTCTGCCGGTAACACCTCTGGCCAGACGCAAAGCACTCATCGTGGCTTCCGTCCCGGAGTTAACCATGCGAATCATTTCCATTGAGGGATATGCTTTCAGCACTTCCTCAGCCAGATCAGTTTCGACTTCCGTCGGCGCACCGTAACTTGTTCCTCGTTCAGCCACTCGTTTAATCACTGCCACGACCTCAGGATGAGCATGACCAACTATGAGCGGTCCCCAGGAACCTACATAATCCAGATACCGATTGCCGTCAATATCCCAGAGATAAGCACCCTCAGCCCGATCAATAAATACAGGATCTCTGCCTACCGATTTAAAGGCTCTTACCGGGGAATTGACACCGCCGGGAATAACTCTTTTAGCTTTAGCAAAGGCTTGGCTGCTTTTTTCATCAACAAACGGCAAGTGAATGACCCCCTTTTACGAATCTAAAACGACTCTTCTTCAAGAAAATACTGCATGCTGCTCTTTTTCAATTCAGCTGTACTAAAAAGCATAGAATATTCTGTAACGCCGGTTGCTTGAGAAATTCTCTTCATAACCTCATCACAATCCTCAATGGTCTTCCCATGAATCATCGTGAAGACATTATACGGCCAATCAGGCAAAGTTGGTCTTTCATAACAATGACTCACTTCTTTAAATTGAGCCATTATTTTACCGACCTCTTCTGCGCGGGCAGGTTCAACCTGCCAAACGCCCATTGAATTGGCGACAAAACCGGCTTTTTGGTGCCGCAATACCGCACCAAAACGACGCAAAACCTTAGCTTCCAATAAGCTCTTGGCACGGGAAATCAGCTTCTCTACCGTCCAGTTAAGCCTTTCAGCCAAGACAGTAAACGGAGTTGGGGAATCCGGTAAATCCCCTTGAATAATTTGAATTAGAGATATATCATCATGTGTTAAATCATAGGGTTGACGGCTTGCACTATGAGTTACAGCTTGATCTCCGTTTTCCGCAGAAATTAACGGTTCTTCCTGAGTATCCTCTTCGTCGCTAAAATCAAAGTTTACATTAATTTTGAACAAGTGCGTTGCCGGTAGGTTATAGACCTCAGAAATATCCAAATCCTTGCGTATTCTGTGAATGATCTGCTCTGCAGCTTCTTCTGAACGGGCTATCAACGTGAACCATACATTATAGTCATGATTGCGAACATAATTATGCGTTATACCTGGGATTTTATTAATCAATTGGGCTAGAGCCGGAATTTTCTCTTCCGGAACTTTTGCTGCGCATAAGGTACTAAAATAACCTAACTTCCGAGAATCAAAAACCCCGCCCAGACGACGGATAATTCCTTCCCGGCGAAGTTTTTGAATTCGCGAGAAGGCATCCTCTTCTGTCGTACCTACAATTTGACCAAGAACTTTGTAGGGATGAACATCGATAGGAAATTGTTTCTGGATCTCGTTAAGTAAAGCACGATCGGCAGAATCCATACTAAACCCCCTTCCTTCCCTGATCCGGGCACCACGGCTCCTCAGCCATGTAGTCCCCATCATTATGGCAAGCATTTGTTGTATGCCAAGATACTATCACAAACGCCCCTCCTCATTTAACCAACGTGCAACATCAAGAGCATGATAAGTGATCAGCAAATCAGCTCCCGCGCGTTTCATACTGACCAAAGCTTCCATTACAATACGTTTCTCATCAATCCACCCATTGGCAGCTGCGGCTTTTACCATAGAATACTCCCCGCTGACATTATAAGCAGCAACAGGCAGTCCAAATCTTTCTTTGGTGCGATAAATGATATCGCCATAGGCCAAAGCGGGCTTAACGATAATTAAATCCGCACCTTCCTCAATATCTAATGCTGTCTCCAGCATGGCTTCATTGCCGTTAGGCGGATCCATTTGATAGGTACGACGATCCCCAAATTGAGGCGTTGAACCTGCCGCTTCGCGAAAGGGTCCATAAAACCCTGAAGCAAATTTTGCCGAATAGGCCATGATAGGTATATGGGCATAACCTTCCTTATCCAGCAAATCACGAATGGCGGCAACTCTTCCATCCATCATGTCGGAAGGGGCTACCATATCCGCCCCGGCACGGGCATGAGAAAGTGCAGTTTGAGCTAAAAGGTCTAACGTCGGATCGTTCAAAATCTCGCCTTGTTCAATCAAGCCGCAATGTCCATGGTCGGTATATTCACATAGACATACATCCGTAATAACATACAGCTCAGGATAATGTTTTTTGGCGATACGCACAGCCTCTTGGACAATACCATGCTCCGCATAGGCCCCTGAACCAACACTGTCTTTGCTCTCGGGTATGCCAAACAGCAAGATCGCAGGTATCCCTAATTTCACCACTTCATCCAAAGCTTTTACAAATTCGTCCAGTGAAAAATTATATACGCCCGGCATTGCAGAAACTTCTACTCTCTTCTTCTCACCCGGCATGACAAACATCGGATAAATCAAATCATCAATTCGAAGATGATTTTCCCTTACCATCTTCCGAATTGTCTCACTTGCCCGTAAGCGCCGCGGGCGTCGTTTCAGATCCATGCCACTTACCTCCCAAAAATACTTTATCCTAATACTAGGCATTTTCCTGCTCCGAAAATTTATCGTCCTCAAAGGGAAATGGCCTCGCCCACAAGAGTAACTCATCGCATGAAAAGGCAGTCTTTCTGTCCTCCAGTGAACTCGTTCAGCTACAGCTGAACATCGGAGCCGCTCCCACTTGTAGAAGTGGGAGTCTCACGAGTCATTTCATTCTCTTAGTTTTCTCTTACCCCAATCTCCTCGTCTGTCAGATAGCAAGCTGGGTCAGATTCCCAGAAGTCTCCTGTCACAGCCTCTGCTCGAGTCCGGAAGTTACCGTTACACATATCCAAGTACTTACAGGCAGCACAGCGGCCTTTCAGCAAGGGCTTCCTATCTTTAAGCCCGGCAAGAATCGGCTGCGAAACATCTGTCCAAATATCGCCGAATTTACGTTCCCGAACATTGCCAAAGGTAATATGCTGGGTAAATTGGTCAGGATGCACATACCCCATAGGGTCAACTTCGCCGAAGGCAATTCCTGAACGGTTCCCTCCGTTAAGGCCAATCAGGCCCTTAATCCTTTCAGCCTTCTCCGGGTCATCTTTAAGCGCTTGGACGTACATGTACACTCCATCACAGTGATTGTCGACGGTTAAAATTTCCTTTTTTAATCCTCGTTCTTCAAAATCCCGCGTCCGGCGAATGATTGTCTCCATAGCCCGGCGAGATTCTTCCGGAGTGACATCATCACTGATCATTTTGCTGCCGCGTCCTGAATAAACCAAATGGTAAAAGCAGACTCTGTCTATATTTTCGGCTTCGATAAAATCAAAAATGCTATCTAATTCCTGCAGATTATGATGATTAATTGTAAAACGAAGCCCTACGCGCTGGCCAACGGCAACACAGTTTTGAATGCCCTCCATGGCTGCCTTAAACGCGCCTTCTTTACCCCGAAATTTATCGTTAACATCTTGAAGTCCATCTAAGGAGATCCCCACATAGGACACGCCAATTTTTTTCAGCCGTTTGGCAACCTCGGGAGTGATTAGCGTCCCATTGGTTGATAAGGTTGCCCGTAATCCTTTGGAAATCGCATACTCTGCCAGTTCGAAAAAATCGGGACGAATTAAGGGTTCTCCGCCTGAAAATAGAATGACCGGGCATTTAAAGTCCGCCAAGTCATCAATAAAATGCTTGCCTTCTTCGGTTGATAATTCTCCTGTATATTTTTGAGCGTCAGATTCCATATAGCAGTGAGCACATTTTAAATTGCAGGTACGTGTCGTGTTCCAAACGACGACAGGACCCGAGCCCGTTGTTGTGCCATGTTTTGCCCCCTGGGAACTCTGACTGTAGCGCAAGGAATCTCCGAAATACTCAGTATCAAATAGAAGCTTAGTAACACTAATCATGTTTTTTTCCCTCCAGTAAGGCTTCAACAAGTCCTTGAATGGTATATTCTGAAGCTTCTCGATGGATTGTCAGGCCCATTTCCCGGGCGGTAGCACTTGTTATCGGTCCAATTGAATAAAGCAAAACATTCTGCAATAACTCTGTTTTTCCGTCGAGTAATTTAATAAAGTTCTTCACTGTTGATGAACTTGTAAACGTCACCCTATCAATTTCCTTACTTTGCAGCATCTGTTGCAGATCTGCCCGATTGGCACTGCCGAGAATTGTTTTATAGGCAGGAACATCCCAAACTTCAACGCCCATGGCTTTAAGGGAATCAGGAAGAATAGTTCTGGCTTCTTCAGCCCTGGCCAGTAATACCTTATCCCCTGCTTTAACGCGATGCCTTAAACCTTCGACAACCTTTTCGGCCCGATACTCTTCAGGTACAAAGGCCACTCGCAGTCCTCGTTTCTCCAGGGCCGCTTTTGTAGCCGGGCCGATAGCGACTAGCTCTAAGCCCGCTAAATCCCGGACGTCTCCCTGTTGTTCCAGAAGTTCGGCAAAAAACGCTTCAACTCCGTTGACACTCGTGAAAATAAGCCAGTGAAAACTCTGCAAATCTTTGAGAGCTTTCAATAATAAAGAGCCGTCTGTTGGCGGGGCGATTTCGATCGTCGGAAATTCCCAGGCCTCTCCGCCCAGACTCTCTATTGCTTGAGATAACTCACTAGCTTGATGACGAGCGCGGGTGACAATAATTCTCTCGCCAAATAATGGCTTCTTCTCAAACCATTGCAGTTTTTCCCGCAAAGAAACGACCTCGCCAACAATAATAATCGAAGGATTGGTAAATCCTTCTTCCTTAACTTTTTCGGCAATGGTCCTTAACGATCCCACCAGGGTGCGCTGTTCCGGCCTTGTTCCCCATTGAATGATACCGACAGGAGTAGTCGGTTCTTTGCCGTTCTCCATAAGTTTTTGGGCAATTAACGGGAGATTCTCCATTCCCATGAGAAATACAAGCGTCCCGTGGGATCGGGCAATATGATTCCACTGAATCGCGGTTTCATTTTTGGTCGGATCTTCGTGACCTGTTATGACAGCAAAGGATGAGGTTAAGTCACGATGAGTGACGGGAATTCCTGCATAAGCCGGAACTGAAATAGCCGATGTAATCCCCGGAACTACTTCGAAGGGAATCCCTGCTTCCAATAAAGCTTCGGCCTCTTCCCCCCCTCGGCCAAAGACAAAAGGATCCCCGCCTTTAAGACGGGTAACAATTTTCCCTTCAAGTCCTTTAGTTACAAGCAGCTGATTAATCTCATCCTGCTTAAGAGTATGACGATCCGGCGATTTTCCAACATAGATAAGTTCACAATCCGGGCGTGCCAGATTCAAAAGCCTCCGGGACGCCAAACGGTCATAAACTAAAACATCCGCTTTGGCAATGCATTCAGAGCCTTTAAGGGTAATTAACTTTGGATCTCCCGGACCGGCACCGACTAAATATACATATCCTTTATTCAAAACAGAACACTCCTATCTATGCTGAAAATGCTTTCGTTCTTAACGAATTTCCGCTAAAATTTCTGCGGCTCCTAAGCTAAGCAATTGACCTGCAACTTCGACTCCAACCTTCTCAGGATCAGTCCCTTTTCCCTGTGCTTTGAGCAAACGATTGCCATCGAGACTAGCAACCATTGCTTTTAGGTGAATCTCTCCACTCTTATTCTGTCCCAAAGCACCAATGGGAACTTGACAGCCGCCTTCAAGCCTGCGCATTAACGCTCGTTCCGCGCAAACGGCTTTTTCGGTCTCAGGGTGATTAAGCTGAGCTAACAAGTCACGAATATCGTTTCTGTCTTCAGCAATTTCAACAGCTATGGATCCTTGACCCACTGCCGATAGCATTATATCTTCAGATAAAATTTGGGTGATCCGCTCTTCCCATCCTAATCGTTTTACCCCTGCCGCAGCCAGTACTATCCCATCCATTTCCGACTCCTGCAGTTTGCGCCAGCGTGTTTGCAGGTTCCCCCGCAAATCTGTAAAGCGCAGATCAGGTCGGTAATGTTTAAGCTGAGACTTCCGGCGCAGACTGCTAGTTCCCACCAAAGCTCCTTCAGGCAGTTCTTCCAGAAGTGTTCCACTCTTGCTTAAAAAAACATCCCTTGGTTCTTCTCGTTCGCAAAAAGCGCAAATATCTAAGCCTTGCGGCAAAATCGTCGGTAAATCCTTAAGGCTGTGAATGGCCATATCTAATTGATTACTTAATAATCCGTGTTCCAATTCTTTCGTGAATAACCCTTTATCTCCGATTTTTGCCAGGGGTACATCTAATATTTTATCACCTTTAGTCTTCATCGGCACAAGCTCAAAACTAAGGTGAGGATAGAGCAGCTCGAGTTGGTTCTTCACCCACTCCGCTTGCCACATGGCTAATTGACTGTCCCGAGTTCCGATTCGAATGTTCTTCATTCTGCCCTCCCATGACGCACAGGCCCAAGATGCTGATTCACGATGGTCATTTGCCGTTTCGTTTCCTCCTCAACATCTAGGTCAAAAAGATTTTGCAAAATTTCTGTATACAGATGTCCCTGAGATGTGGATGCATACTCTTTAAGATTGGTAATTGGTAAATGTAAGAGCTGATTGACAATGGAGTTAGCCATTGACCTGACAATCTTCTCTTGTTTCGGCGTTAATCCGCCTAACCGATCTAAGGAACGTTCGAGTTGGACATCTTTTATTTGTTGACCTTTTTGCTGTAAAGCAACTATGGTTGGAACAACAAACAATGAATTGTGCCATTTCACGAAACGATTCATTTCCTCATCAATAATCTTTTCGGCTTTAAGAGCGGCTAGTTCGCGTTCCTGATGATGATGGTCGATCACTCCCCGTAAATCATCGATATCGAACAAGGTAATATTCTCAAGCTCTCTGACCGCAGGATGGATATCACGCGGAACAGCTATATCAATGAGCAATAAAGGACGGCCATCACGTTTTTTCATGATCGTCTCCATCCGCTCAGGCTGAATCACAAAATGAGTCGCTGCTGTGGCCGAAATTACTATATCCACTGTCTCCAGATATTTATCCATGTCATCAAAGCGTACAGCTTGTCCCGCAAATTCCTTAGCTAAGGAGAGTGCTTTCTCATAAGATCGATTGGAAACCATGACTGTCGATGCTCCGGCCGCTACTAAATTTCTAATGGTCAAGGTGCTCATTTCACCGGCACCCAGAATTAAAATTCCTTTGCCTTGCAGCTCTCCATACTGCTGCTTGGCAAGCTCAACCGCCGTATAGCTGATGGACACGGGATGTTGATCAATTTGAGTCTCCGTACGAATTCGTTTGCCCACGGAAAGGGCTGTTTGAAAGAAGACATTAATGGCCTTGTTCGTAACCTCTGCGTCATTAGCTTGCTGATAGGCATTGGCAACCTGTCCAATGATCTGAGTTTCTCCTCGAACCATCGAGTCTAAGCCTGCTGTCACCCGAAAAAGATGGCGGATAGCATCATAAAGGGTATGAACATAGAGGTATTGGCTTAAAAGTTTCTCATCAATACCGTGATGAACCGACAAAAATTTTTTAATCGAGGCGATACCGACCTCAACATCTGTTGTTGCGGCATATACCTCTGTACGATTACAGGTACTGAGGATTAATACTCCCTCAAGCCCCGGATAACTCTTGAGCGTTTTTAAGGCCTCCTGAATTTGGGAGGGGTGAAAACTCATTTTTTCTCTGATTTCCACAGGTGTACTTTGATGGTTTAATCCAACAGCGACAGGAAACACTGTTTAATCACTCCTTCCGCTTCGGATAGACGATCCTCTTGAATAAGTTTTCTAACTTCGCCGTCCGTTATACGATCCCAAAAAACGCTCCGTTTTTCGGGAGGTAAGCTTGTTTTTACTTTGGTACGCCAGACTTTCAATAAGGACAGATACTCCTTCATCTCCGAGCCATAAAGCGCTTCTAATTCTTGACGAATTTGCCGAGCTACAATGGGACTGCTTCCTCCTGTCGAAACGGCAATATTTAAATCGCCCCGTTCCATGATGGAAGGAACAATAAAGCTGCATTTTTCAGGATCATCCACAACGTTTACCGGACGATAATGAGTTTTGGCATCAAGTGACACTTGTTGATTAACCACTTCATTCTCTGTACAAGAAAAAACAAGGCAAGCTTCTCCAATATCTTCTGGGGAATACTCTTTTTCCAGCCAATAACATGTTCTGTCATCAACTAAGGTTCTCAATTCCGGCAAAACTTTCGGGGAAACAATACGAACAACAGCACCATGGCTCAAGAGGGTTTGAACCTTCCGCAGAGCAACGTTGCCTCCTCCGACGACCAAGATAGACTGATCTTTCAAATCCATAAAAATCGGATAATACTGCGGCATAAAACACTGTCACCTTCTCCAACTTTCTCTAGATATAATTCGCCCTATTTAGACATTTCCCCTGCCCAACCTTAAGATTTCTCATAGTGACTAAATACTTTTCCTATTGGGCATAAGAGTGTAATCCAGGTAAGAAGTAGTTAACGCCAAAAAAAGTAAAGAGTACGGCTGCAAAACCCAACACCGCCATCCAAGCCGCACGCTTGCCTTTCCAGCCATACATCAAGCGGGCATGTAAATAAGCTGCATAAATAATCCAAGTAATCAGGGACCAAGTTTCTTTGGGGTCCCAGGACCAATAGGTGCCCCACGCATAATTTGCCCAAATTGCTCCTGTAATAATGCACAAGGACAAAAGCGGAAAAGCAAACCCAACAACTTTATAGGACAATTCATCCAGAGTCTCTAAATCCGGAAAACGTGCTATGATTCCCTGAGGTTTTGCTTCCCATCCCTTGCCTTCTTCTTTCAGCTTAAGAAGGTACATAACCCCTAAGCCAAAGGAAATAGCAAAAGCTCCATAGGCCAACATAGCTGTCACAACATGGAAGGTGAGCCATTGGCTCTTTAAAGCAGGAGGAATTGCCTGGGCTACCCGTTCTTCAGGGCCCATGCTCATGATAATAAACATCAGGAGCATAACAGGAATGGGCATTACAAAAGCGCCCAAAGACCTTAACTTATAGCGGAACTCAATATACAAATAAACTGCCATGATTCCCCAAACAAACGTCATCAGGAATTCATAGCCGTTGGACAGCGGCGGATGTCCTGAAATCACCATGCGAATAATAATCGCTGCAGTATTAGCAATTAAACCAAGGCAGGCAACGGAGGTTGCCGAAGTACCAATCAGGTCTTTTTTCAAGCCAATCCAAACCCAATATAATATCATACAAAGAATATAAGCCATGACCATAACATCAAAAGCAGACGATTCGAGATTTTGTAATCCCAGATTCACGATTCAATCCTCCCTTTCACGGACAAAAATAGCCACTATTTTGCTCGAATTTCTCGAACCAAGCGATCAAATACCTCTTTAACGCCTCCGACGACCTTTCCCGTTGAAACGCCCATCGTTATCTCGCCTTGATTACCCTGTTCTGCCTGAAAAATCCCCGTTACAAGGATTGAGCGCCAATAAAAGGACAATATTAAGCCCAGGAGCAATAAAGCACATCCTAACCAAATGACCATAACCCCAGGATCCTGTTTTACTTGTAAGCCGGTAAAGCCGGAGTTTCCATCGAGGGTGAGCTTATAGGCACCTTGAATATCAATAGTTTGTCCAAAATCAAGTTGTCCGGATTGTACCGCATTTTCCGACATGCCTTTAAACACTTCGAAAAGCATGGAAGGTTTTTGAGGATCGCTGGTTATAGCCGATGCAACAAGATAGAGATCTGTCCCCGGGGCTTGGAAATAATTACCGCCTCGGTCTTCCAAGATAACAGGTACCTTTTGTCCTTTGATGTCTGCTGTTAAATGAACGCCATTTATAAAACTAGATTGATAGAAGGTTACTCCTTGGTAGGTAAAAGGATGATTCACGGATATAGTATGGCGGGCCATGACCTTGCCATTTTCCAAAATACTCAGATCTGTGTACCAATTATCCCTCTGACCATTAGCTAAGAAGCGATCTTCTGCTGAATTAATCAGAACATCAAAGTTTTCTTTAACTGTTCCATGGGATACTTGTATCGAATGAATAGGAACGGTTGTCCCAACCCCAGCCATTAAGAATCCTTTAAAGCCCATTGAAGAGCCAATAAAGGCTCCAACCACCAAAACGACAAAAGACAAGTGAGTAATAAAAGACCCCCAATTTCCCCAGCGCCGCTTTATAGCGATATAACTCCATTGCTTATCGTTTTCCTCAAAGATAACTTTAAATCCTCTGCTCCGTAAAACCTTTTGCACGGAATTTCGAAGGGATTCACTATCCCCTTTCCAAGTCTCTTGAATCTTCTTCGGTATGTTCGTACTGTTTTTAGGGGGCTGAAGTTTGAAGGTACGATTATAAATTCCTTGAAACCTTTGAATACTGCAAACGATCAGATTAATACACAGGAAGCCTAATATCAGACGAAACCAATATGTACTATAAAGATGGGTAAATCCTAAATCCTGCCATATCTTCCCCACCGTTTGGGCCTTATCGGGATCAACATCTGCTTGAGGAAATAAGGTTCCTAGACCTGCAAAAAAAGCAATGACTCCCAACAAAACCAGCCCTAATTTCATGGAACTGAAGATGCGCCATATTTTGTCCACGGCACCCTCTTGATGTTCCTCCATTTGATTTCCTCCTTATCAAGCCTCTGCTGCCGCCAGTGAACTTATTCAGCTAAAGTATCACACAAAAGCCGGGTCTATCGAACCTTACTTAAATGAAAGGCTTTATAAACCCGACTTATTAGCTCTCCACTACGAGGCCATAGATCCAATGTAACCCTCATTTGTACTAGTTTATCATTTCCAAAACCGGAATTCAAGCAAGCGCAACCGCCAGAGGGCTTGAGAGAAGGCAGCCTCATCATATGACTTATATATTATGTCATATGTAATTTAAAGCCTTCCGCAGTAACCATGCGGAAGGCTAATTTGCTAAAGCATTTAAAATTTACGAATCGCAATGAAATCGGCTAAATCTTCTAAAGCCTTGCGAGATGAAACCTTCGGAAGATCTTGAAGATGTTTTTTGGCTTTGTTAATATAGGCATCGACAATCCTCATGGACTGATCAATTGCGCCTGTCCCTTTAATCAATTCAATTGTTTCCGCGACTTCAGCGTCAGTTTTATCAGCCTTCCTCAACAACTCATGAAGAGGCGAACCGCTGGGAAATGATTGCAGGGCCAGAATCATGGGCAAGGTCATTATTCCCTGGCGAAGATCTCCGCCAATCGGTTTCCCAAACTCTGACGGTTTAGCCGTAATATCCAACACATCATCAACAATTTGAAAGGCCATACCCAGAGAATGTCCGTAAGCTCCTAAAGCCCAGACCTGGTGTCTTGGAGCCTCAGAAACAAGAGCCCCCAACTTGCAGCAAGCGGAAATCAACAAGGCTGTTTTCCGTTTGATCCGGAAATAGTACTGCTTTAAGTTCTGCTCCACATCAAAGGAAGCTTTAATCTGTTGGATCTCACCTTGACACATTTCCACACTTACCTCGGCCAAAATGCGGGAAACCTCAGGATGATTTATTTGCGAGATAAGAATTAAAGCTTTGGCCAGCAAATAGTCCCCTGTTTCCACAGAAACTATATTTCCCCAATTGGCTTTAACCGTTGGCCTGCTCCTTCTCGTCAGGGAAGCATCCACAACATCGTCATGGACTAAGGTAGCCATATGAATAAGCTCTAAAGCCATGGCCACAGGGATAAGCTTATCCAAAGAATAAGCATAAAATTTTCCGGCTAAGAGAGTAAAAGCCGGACGTAATCGTTTGCCTCCGGCAGTTAACAAATGAATACCGGAATCCTGAAGAATCGGATAGTCCGTCTCCACAAATTTGGTAAGTTCCTTTTCAACCCGCTGAAGATCTGAATTTATCTGATTAAAGAGCCAGAGTTGTTTCAAAACCGATTCACCTGCTCGCACCCTTTTCTTCATAAGATACCATATCTGATGGCAGTTCCGCTAGCGGATCTGCTGGATTTTCATCCTCAAACGTCAACAATTCTTCATCAGTTTCAGGCTTTTCTTTTTCCTTTTCACGTTGTGCCTGAGGTGGTTTGTCCCCAGGTTTATAGTCTGAGAAATTCAACGCTTTATTCAAAGTATTACTGGGGGTATCCATTGTATTCTGAATTTCCTTGGTAACATCTTGAGTCGCTTTGCGAACCTCATAGACTATTTTGCCGATTGTTCGGGCAATTTCCGGTAGGTCCTCTGGCCCAAACAAAATCAATGCAATACCCATAATTAGGAGGATTTCTGTAAAGCCCATTTTTCTGCCCCCTTTATCCCATAACCTAACTTTCCTTTAATGGCTTTGCCTGTTCTCTCAAGATTATTAAATCTCAACTATCATCATTGAAGTCATAATTTCTTTTCTTTAATTTTCACTGGCTGCGAGGGCTTTTGCTCTCTTCCGGGCAACAATGTATCCCAGCCAAATACTGATTTCAAAGAGCAAATACATAGGAGCCGCCATCAAAAACTGTGTAAATAAATCCGGTGTCGGGGAAACGATTGCTGCCAAAATAATAATGATCAAAAGGGCCCAGCGTCTTTTCTTTGCTAAGGTTCTAGGTGATAACAAGCCTATGCGGATTAAGATTAAGAGAACGATCGGGAGCTGAAAGACAAGTCCGAAGGTTCCCAGAAAGGTTATAAGGAAACCTAAGTAGGAAGTTTTCGTCACAAAAGGTGTTGATTGCACCGCACCGCCGCCGGCATAAAGCAGAAACTTAATCCCCACCGGCAAAACAACAAAGAAGCAGAGGGCCGCACCACAAATAAAGAGAAGGAGAGAACTGGGAACAACCATATAGAGATATTTTCTTTCGTTTTGCTTTAAGGCCGGCAGTATAAACGCCCAAACCTGCCATAAAATAACGGGAAGAGCTAAGGTAACCCCTACCAAAAGAGAAACTTTCAGCTTAACTAACATGGGTTCCATCGGCGTTGTGGTAATAAAGGTGATATTTTTCAGTCGGGTGACGGGGTGAGCCAAATAGGCAAAGGTCTGATCACTGAAAAACCATCCCAAAACAGTTCCTATAGCTATAGCATATGCGGCAATAACAAGTACTTTACGAAGAGCGAGAACATGTTCCAAGAGCGGCATATTGCCATCTCCACGTGATCGCCTGCGCATCAGACTACACTTCCTTCCCGTAGACCTTTAACCGCTCATAATGAGTATTGCGTTGAATTGCCTGGTATCCCGCATCTTCAATGCAGCGAATAATTTCTCGTAAAGGAACACGAGTTTGCACTCCGGCCGCGCGCACAACATTCTCTTCGAGCATAGTGCTGCCAAAATCATTGGCTCCAAAGCGCAAGGCTACTTGGGCCATCTTGGCCCCTTGGGTAACCCAGGAGGCTTGAAGATTAGGAACATTATCCAACATTAAGCGCGCCACCGCAAGAGTTCGCAAATACTCTACGCCGGTACTGCCTTCTCCGCCCAATTCCGTATTCGAGGGCGCGAAACTCCAGGGGATAAAGGCGGTAAACCCTCCCGTGAGGTCCTGAGCCTCTCGCGTGTGGAGCATATGCAAGATACGTTCCTCATAGGTCTCAACATGGCCGAACATCATGGTTACCGTGGATTTCATACCCAGCCGGTGAGCCGTGGTCATCACATCCATCCACTGCTGCCATTTTATTTTGTTCGGACTAATGATTTGCCTGACGCGATCGTCGAGGATTTCTGCTCCCCCTCCAGGAATGGAATCCAGTCCGGCAGCTTTAAGGCGGCCAATGACCTCCTCTAGACTTAACTTTGACTTTTCCGCCAAATCCCAGATCTCCGGCGGACTGAAAGAATGAATATGAATATTAAAATGGGCTTTAATATCACGCAGCATCTCTTCAAAGTACTCCAGTCCTAAATCAGGATGCAATCCACCCTGAATAAGAAGCTGCGTTCCGCCCACCGCTACTGTTTCTTTTATCTTAGCATGTAAATCTTCTCTTGACAAAATAAATCCTTTAGGATCACCCGGTTTACAATAAAAAGCGCAAAACTTGCATTGGCAGGAACAGATATTAGTGTAATTAATATTTCGGTCGATAACAAAGGTAACAGCTTTATCCGGATGCATTTGATGACGGATGAGATCGGCTCCCTGCCCCAAGGATAGAAGATCGGCGTCTTGTAACAAGCGAACACCATCAGAAAGGGATAAACGTTCTCCGGCTATACGTTTCTCAATAATCTTTAAAGTCTCTAAATTCATGCCTGCTCACCCTCTCTATCCTAGTTGGTCTTCAAGACACGATAAAGAGTATCCCTTTCCACAGCATCTCTTCCGGCCTTTTGAATCATAGTAATGAGAGCGCGTTTGCTCATAACTTGACTTGTCTGCGCTCCAGCTGAATGAATGATTCGCTCTTCAACAACTGTTCCGTCAAGATCATCGACCCCAAAGGCCAGGGAAACTTGGGCCAACTTAGGTCCCAGCATAATCCAAAATGACTTAATATGATCAAAATTGTCCAAGAGAATCCTAGATACGGCTAACATTTTAAGGTCTTCAAAGCCGGTAGTGCTTTCGACTCCCAATTGCCCTTCTAATTTTGTGTTTTTCGGATAAAAGGGCATTGGAATAAAGGTTAGAAAGCCATGTGTACGATCCTGTAAATCCCGAAGCTGAAGAAGATGATCAATTCGTTCCTCGGCAGTCTCAACGTGACCGTAAAGCATGGTGGCGTTTGTGCGCATCCCTAAACTATGAGCTGTTTCTTGAATTTCCAGCCAGCGCTGCCCGGAAACTTTTTTCTCACATATTTTAGCACGGACCCGCGGTGCAAAGACTTCTGCTCCCCCTCCCGGCAGTGAATCAAGGCCCGCTGCCATCAGCTTCCGCAGAACTTCCTTGACTGAAAATCCAGTGATTTGGGTGAAATAATCCACCTCTACGGCGGTAAATGCTTGGATACAGGCCTGAGGCAAAATCCTCTTTACCCTCTGCAGCATCTCCAAATAATACTCAAAGGGGAGATCCGGGTTTAAGCCCCCGAGGATGTGAATTTCCGAAACCCCTTCTTGAGTTGCTTCTAAAGCTGCTTTTTCGATATCTTCAAGAGATAACGTAAAGGCCTGAGGATCTTCCTTTTTAACTCCATAAGCACAAAAATGGCAAAGATTCGTACAGACATTCGTGTGATTAATATGCCGGTTGACGATAAAATACGTTTTGTTGCCATTTTTTTGCTCACGTATCAGGTTAGCCATATATCCGAGAGCCAAAATGTCCCGGCTTTTCATTAGGCGGACGCCGTCTTCAAAATCCAGGCGCTTACCTTCTTCAACTTTTTGGATTAGATCATATAATTCGCTTTGCTTAAATAATGAGGTCAGTTCCTTCCCCTCCGTTTCTTAATGCAGAATAATTAAATCCAGAACTGAAAACACAAAGAGCATTACGCTCAAATAACCATTCAAATTAAAAAAAGCTACTCCGACCTTAGAGAGATCGCTGGCCGAGACAATTCGATGCTGGCGAAAGAGCAGAAACACCGCAATCCCTACACCTAAATAATAAAGCCAACTCATGGACATCACAACTCCCACCGCTATAAAGAGCAAAGGAGCCAGAACATGTAAGAATGCTGAAATTTCCAACCCTCTCTGAACCCCAAAAATCGCTGGTATTGAATTCAGCCCTTCCTTGCGGTCAAAGTCTACATCCTGACATGCGTAGACAATGTCAAAGCCCGCTACCCAAGTGACGACTCCCAATCCTAAAAGAATTGGCGTCAAAGCCCAATGTCCCGTCACCCCGATCCAGGCTCCCGCAGGAGCTAATCCCAGAGAAATCCCGAGGACAAAATGACAGGCCCAAGTAAATCGCTTGGTATAGGAATACAGGACTAAAAAAAAGACAGCGATGGGCATTAACCACAAGGCCAGCAAATTGAGTTTATAGGCAGAGTATCCCAGCAATAAAAAAGATAGCACAGTATAGCTATACACTTCCGCAACATTAAGCTGTCCGGCAGGGATCGCACGTTGAGCAGTTCTGGGATTTCGCGCATCGATGTGACGATCGATCAGGCGATTAAGAGACATTGCCGCTGTCCTCGCCCCGACCATAGCTAACGTGATCCAAAGCAATTTAAGACCTGAGGGAATTCCTCCAGAGGCTAAAAAAGCACCTAAATAGGCAAAAGGTAAGGCAAATAATGTATGCTCAAACTTAATCATTTCCAAAAAAACTTTTAATTTATGCATTGTCTACTCCATCCCTGCAATTAAACCTTAAAGCTCTGGGAGAGGTCTTCTTGCCGATAACTGTTTAACCATGAAATTATAAAGCTCACGAAGAGGCTGCAATTGAAGTTGTGTTCCCGTAGAAATTTCCGTAAGGATATCATTGGCCTTCTGAAGAATTGACTGAATAACAGGCTCTTCAAGGTGCTGCTTTGAAGCTCCCCAAGCCATACCCAGCTGTAAACCAAAAGCTTCAATCTGCTGTTGCAGCGGAAGAGAAACTGCGGCTAATTCAGCACTTAAGCGGGCTGCGCTTGCTGTCAGGGACGCACATTCCTTTTCAATAATTTTCAGCCATTCGTCTTTTGATAGCTTCTTGTCACGCGAAAGCCAGCGAGAAATCCCGCCTTCACTCATAGTTCCAATCACTTGAGCCAAGGGAGCAAGAAATTGCAGCAGCTTTTCTTGACAAAGATGCAAAAAAAACTCCCCATATAATAAATCCCCAACCAAGACCGGAAACTGACGAAGTTCTTCAGCAAGATCACTATCATCTTTCATCAACTTGTGAACTTGATTCGCCATATAAATAAACTGGATGATCTCTGCTAAGGCATCTGATTTTTCACCTTGATCTCCGCAGGATCGGCTGACTGCTAAGACGATAGCCGGGCAAACAGTTTTATCCAATTCATTCATATCTAAATGAACCAATTCTTCAAAACTTGCAGGTTTAAAATTAATTTCTTGGCGCAATCGCGCCTGTACCAAGTTCAGTTTCTCCACGAAACTGAATTCTAGCGGCATCATGTTATCGCTCCTTGTTCTCCATTCAGACATTAACCTATTACTTATTCTAGATATTTAGTAAAAGTCCTGCCCAGTTATTTATTCTTACAGATAATATGACATTATTATTCTTATTGTATGTAAAACGCCACTCGAAATATAATAGACCTTGCAACTTCTTCAGTTACAAGGTCTATCTAGTACCCTTCAGAAAGTCAAACTTTTGCTTGATATAAGTCAGAATTTCTTTATCCGCACTCGTTTTAGTCCGGAGTAAAATAAATATCCCTCCTAAATATTTACCGCTTTCTTAGGATCCTCTACAATTCCTCGCTTAATTTCTGTTGCTGTCATATGACCCGCTTTGAAATGATCCGTCAGATAATTACATGCATCCCAGGGATTGACACGGTCCCCGCAAGTAAAGACGTCAACTGCCGCATATCCAAGTTCCGGCCAAGTGTGGATGGCTAAGTGAGATTCTGATATAACAACTACCCCACTTACTCCTTGAGGACTAAACTTATGAAACGCTACCTCACGCACCTCAGCACCTGCCTCCAGGGCTGCGTCGACCATTAATGCTTCGACTTTTTCCCTATCGTTTAAAATGTCGAAACTACACCCATAAATCTCAGCCAACACATGACGTCCAAGAGAATTTGCCAATTGTGATCTTTGCCCCCTTTTCTACTAAAAACATGAAGGAATCTGAGCAAACCACATTCTTAAAATGGGTCCTCCCAAATTTCCATCAGGTTAAATTTTAGCACAAAGTTTGGTGTTGTCAATAAAAATTTATACATATTCGTGATATCCTTGAATAGTCTATAATTTTCTCGGGATAAAGTTAGTTAATGTCTATTTTCCTTCGAATTACTCTAATATTCATTACTTATCATATGTAAGGCAATTAATCTGCGCACATCGTCCACACCACTGTTTCGACAAAAACTTTTCAGACATTGTTAAACCCCTTTTTGAACTTTTATTAATTCTGCGAGAATGCAGACTGCAATCTCTTCAGGAGTTTCAGCCCCAATATTCAGGCCAATGGGGGAATAGAGTTTTTGCAGAAACGCCTTAGGTATGCCTTCCTCTTCTAATTCAGCTTTCAAAGCCTTAACTCTCCTGCGGCTGCCGATCATACCGACGTAAGCAGCCTGTTGCGTAATCACCTTTTTTAAACATACCTTATCATAACGATGACCTCGAGTAACGATAACAACATAGGTTTCCGGTGTAATCGTCAGGGAATCCAGTACTGCTGCAAAATCGTCACAAACAATACGGTCTGCCATATTAAACCGCACCGAATTAGCAAAACTTGGCCGATCATCAACAACAGTTATCTCATAACCGAGGATTTTGGCCATGGCTGCCAGAGGTAACGCAATATGCCCAGCCCCTAAAATCAACAATTCTACCGAAGAAGACGGTGGTTCAAGCAACAAGCGATAAGCGGCCTTTGACCTTGTACCATCGATAACAGTCAACTCAGAATCTAAATTCATAAGAACCGCTTTGGAATATTTGATTGTGCTTTGAGCATAAGCTAACCCTGCTTGATTAAGATTTTCCTGGCCAAGATCACCAACAACCTCTCCGGTATTACTTAGAAACAACTTTTTCCCGATCAACTGTTTCACGGGGGCTTCCAGAACCGTCATTAAGAGCGGGAAATTTTGCTTTTCTAAAGCATTAAGATAGTCCTGGTAAAACTGAATTTGTTCATTGGGACACTGGGAACCCAAATATTCAATTAAGAGTCCCATCACGCCTCCGCAGACCATCCCCTCTTCTTGGGCAATATCTGCGGTCATATTCAAAGTATGTAATTTCGTTGAACGAGATGTCAAAACATTAAGGGCTTCCCGCCGAGCTTCAGCCTCCCCGCATCCGCCGCCAATAGTTCCCACCGTTGTTCCATCAGCATAAACCAACATTTTCACTCCAGGCTTGCGCGGAGTTGAGCCTAAAACACTGCAAATTGTAACCAATGCCGCCTCAATATTTTGTTCCAATACCCTCTTTAATCCCTGGAAAACCTCTTGCTCCATTAGCTCGCCTCCCTGATCAACTTGTTATTCGTTTAAGAGCATTTTATTATTATATCAATAAATCCTTTACTATACACTGACTCATTCATCCCATCGTGAGACTCTCACTTCTTGACCTCTTCACAAGAATAGGATACCATGCAGGATGGAGACTAATGTAATGTATTGGAGGCTATCCTATGGAAAAAATCAAAGTTCAGGATGCTGTCGGTGCAGTCTTAATTCACGACATGACGGAAATCATTCCCGGAGTTGTCAAGGGTCCGCGTTTTCGCAAAGGACATATCATCCGCGAAGAAGATATCCCCGTTCTTCTCGGAATGGGGAAAGAACATATCTATGTCTGGGATCAAACACCAGGGCTCATCCATGAAAACGAAGCGGCTGAGCGCCTTGCCCGATCGGTTAGAGGCCCGGGCCTAAATCTCGATGAACCCAAAGAAGGAAAGATCAACCTTACAGCTGCCTGCGACGGACTTCTTTACGCTTCCGAAGACGGTATCTTAGCTTTAAATACCCTTGAAGACGTAGTCTTGGCCACTATCCATAATTATCAGCCGGTAAAAAAAGGAGATAAAATCGCTGGAACTCGTGTTGTTCCACTGATGATCGACGAAAAGGTGATCCTTGAAGCAGAACGAATTGCCCAAACTTTTCCTAATCCGATTCTTGAAGTTCGCCCTTTGAAGACCTTCAAGGTTGGAATTGTCACAACAGGAAGTGAAGTCTTCCATGGACGGATAAAAGACAAATTTGGTCCCGTGCTGAGAAGAAAAATCGAAAACTGGGGATCAATCGCCCTTGAACAAACATTTGCCAGCGACGATGTATCTATGATCCAAAGCGCAATCCGGGATCAACTTAAGCATGGGGCAGAGATGATTCTGGTTAGTGGGGGAATGTCTGTTGATCCTGACGATGTCACCCCCACTGCCATCAAGGAAATGGGAGCTCAGCTGATCACCTATGGCGCTCCTGTTTTACCCGGCGCCATGTTCTTGCTCGCTTATTTAGAAGATGTCCCTATTATGGGCTTACCCGGCTGCGTTATGTACTCTAAAACTACCGTATTTGATTTAGTTGCTCCCCGTATCCTTACTGGAGAACGTCTTACCCGCCTGGATATTGTCAAGCTTGGTCATGGAGGTCTTTGCCTAGAATGCCCGACCTGCACCTACCCTCGCTGCTCCTTCGGCAAGTAAAATGGTTCTTCTTAAGCTGTACAACTGTTTCCCAACTATTGATATGCACTATAATCTAAAATAATGGCCGAGGGCTGAGAAGTTCTAAGCCATTTTTTTATGTTGAATTACAATTACATATAGCGAATTATACGAATTGGCAAATTGTCTATATAGGATAACTATGGATAATAATTTATCAAGTTTGATTTTGCCTCATGCCAGTTAAAAAGCTCTTTGTTTAACTGATATTTGTTTTTAGTAGCAATTCAGAGGCAGGATGAATATCCTAAATTACTTAACATCTCTTTAAGGAGGATTGGGTATGAGGATAAAAAGCTTCCTGCAATTCTACATAAGAACTTTTCTGGCCCTTGCAGCCCCTTTTATAATTCTTACATTCTGTCGCTTGCTTCTGCAGATAGAGACGAAACTACTCATTTATGGATTTACGTTTGCCGTAACTGCCAGTTTCTTTCTCACGCTTAATTTAAGAGAAGTACCTTTCGTCGTTGAATTCGAAAAACGTCGAGAGTACCTAACTAACCTAGAAACAAAATTGGCAAAACTCGGCTTTACTAAAAAATACACTGAAGGATTCCTAACAATCTTTGAAAACAAAGACTCCTCATTTCTTAACCGAGAAATTAAAGTCTATCTATTCCGCGACACAGCTCTCATCATAACCCCTAAGAAATATCAGCCTTTTTTAGACAGAGATCATAGAACAAAGCTTTCCTTACTCTTTCGGTACTTTGCCTGATATCTCTCCTTCAGTTGACTTTTTGGCCTTAGCCTAAAAAAAGCCGAAGCAAAGTTCCCTAACCTCGCTTCGGCTTTTAGTATGGATTTATCAATCGTTAACACACTACGGCATCAGCCTGCTTGCAAGCCATAATTTGCGCACAAGGCTGCAAGTCCTCCGGAGAATCCGCTCCCGATCGCATTAAATTTCCATTCTCCCTGATGGCGGTAGAGTTCACAGACCACTAGAGCAGTCTCAACGGAAAAATCCTCTCCTAAGTCGTATCTCATGATTTCCTGGTCGTTAACCTCATTAATAACACGAACATAGGCGTTGGAAACTTGACCAAAGTTCTGACCGCGGGCAATCGCCTCGTGAATCGTTACGGTAAAGGCTATCTTCTCCACATGACTGGGCACACTTGCCAAATCAATTTTAATTTGTTCATCATCACCCTCACCTTCTCCGGTGAGGTTATCTCCTGTGTGCTGTACAGAGCCGTCTCCGCCTACGAGATTATTGTAAAATATAAAGTCTTCAATTCCCCCGGCACGACCATTTTGGTCAAGCAAAAAGGCCGAGGCATCAAGGTCAAAATCTGCTCTGCCTGAATATTTATTGGTATCCCAGCCCAGCCCCACAATAATCTTCGAAAGCCCCGGATTTCCTTTTGTTAAATCAATTTTTTGTCCTTTTTGCAAACTAATCATGCTAAACACCTCATTATTTTAGTGAATCAAACATCCAATCCAAAGTCTTTGCATAATCCAGCGAGTCCATTTTGATATCCACTGCCGATTGCGTTAAATTTCCACTCTGCACTGTTACGATAGAGTTCTCCTACTACAATGGCTGTCTCAACTGAGAAATCTTCACCAAGATCATAGCGGATGATCTCTTCGCCTGTCTCCTCGTTCAGAACACGGACATAAGAATTGGAAACTTGTCCAAAGTTCTGGCGGCGTTCCGTGGCTTCATGAATCGTAATGCCAAAGGAGATCTTAGCCACACTACTCGGTACTGCAGAGAGGTCGACTTTAATTTGCTCATCATCACCCTCTCCAACTCCGGAACGGTTATCTCCCGTATGAACTACAGAACCTTCAGGGCTTGAGGTATTATTAAAGAAAATAAAATTTTTGTCCTCGGCCACTTTTCCCTCAGCATTTAACATAAAAGCTGAAGCATCGAGATCGAAATCACTGCCGCCATCATACTTATTAACGTCCCAGCCAAGACCAACCACAATCTTTTTTAAACCAGGATTTCCTTTAGTTAAATCCACTTTCTGACCCTTTTGTAAACTGATAGCCATAGTAATATCCCCTTTCAACTATACTTATTGATAACGGCGAATAATTTCGCTTAAAGATGCGTCTCTCGTCGCTTCGCCAATAGCTGCGAATTTCCATTCTCCTGAATGGCGATAAACCTCAGCCACGATTAAACTAGTTTTCCCAGAATAGTCTTCTGTTAAATTAAAACGGCAAAGCTCTTGTTCATTACTGGAATTCACCACTCGAATGAAAGCATTGGCGATGTGCCCAAAATCCTGTCTCCGTCTGACACAGTCATAGATATTAACAACAAAAACAATTTTGTGAACTTCGCCAGGCACTCTGGATAAATCCACATGGATTTGCTCATCATCCCCTTCTCCGCCACCTGTGAGATTATCTCCGCTATGTTTAACACTTTTATCCACACTTTGAAGATTCCCAAAATAAACCAAGCGGTCTTTAGATGTGAGCTTATCGTTGGCATCCAGCAGCAGGGCCGAAGCGTCGCAATCAATCTCCGCAGGCTTGCTTCCTAAGAGATTACCTAAAAAGCCTCCCGACTTTGTCTTTGCGACTTCATCCCATCCCAAACCAACCATGATTTTCGCCAATCCCGGATTTCCTTTTGTCAGATCAATCTTTTGTCCTTTTTGTAAGTTTATAACAGCCATGACTCATCCTCCATTCCAAATTTAGGATATTTTACTTTCCTTATCATTGTCTTTAGGATTATTTTTGCCAACCAGCGACTTGATGAAATGTAAGAGAAATGTGCTAAAAAATACGACAACTAAAATCACAAAAAATATCGAATCAGGGACAATATAACCGAACACAGAGGCCATCATTTTTAAACCGATGAGACAGATCAAAATATAGGCCGTTGTTTCAAGTTCAGGGAACTTCTCAATTAAAATGAGGAAGATTCGGGCAACTCCCCGCATCATTAGAATCCCAAAAATTGCCCCGAGAAATAGTACCCAAACTTTTCCGCTTACCCCGAAAGCAGCTAAAACACTATCAACGCTAAAAGCAATATCCATCATTTCTACCTGAAGGACAGTACCCCAAAAGCTTTTTGACTTTCCTTCAACAGGAGCGTCTTCTTCCTCACTGTTAAAGAAGAAATACTTCGCCGACATCCAGAGCAAGTATAGAGCTCCTATCATCTTAATCCAACGGATCTGAACCAGATAGACTCCAAAACCAATGGCTAAAAAGCGAAAGAGATAAGCACCCCATATGCCATAGAAGAGAGCTTTCTTTTGCTGTCGCTTGGGTAATTCCCGCACGATAACAGCTAAGACGAGAGCATTATCGGCCGATAAAAGCCCTTCCAAGATAATTAGGGAACCGATAATCCCAAGGCTTACAGGGTCTGAGATAGTCGCCAGCAAAGCGTGGAGTGAGAAAAATTGAGCATAACTTTGCGATATCCCCTGAAAAAACGTTGAAACCGAATCCAATTCGAACCACTCCTATTGTCACAAGTTTATTATCGTTTAAAAATTTGTTTTTTTAATTCAATTAGCGTTTTCTATGCCCTAGGTTTCTAGCTTGATAGTATCATAAGAAAGAAGAGCAAAACACAGATTTTGGGATGTTCACATAACTTTCACATTTTCCCTCCATTATGTTATTTTAACCATTACTTTAACACAAGAATACAATTTTAGCCAATATATCTTACAATGTTTTCCACATTTCATTGTACTTTATATGGATACAATATACAACTTCCTACAAAGCGAGTATTCTCTGAACGTTTTGTAAAATTTCTTCCGCAGCACTTATTCCGCTTGTCGTAGTAAATTGGATTCCTTTTGTGTCAATTCTTTTTGTTGCAAACACCCCAGTTTGAGATTGCAAATACAGTTCACCGTGAGACGGTGCATAAGCTGCATCAGCTTTTTGCAGCAATTCAAGATCTAAGAGGGAATCTCCAGCTGCCACAAGAGTACTTAGGCCTTCTTTTTCCTGAAGATATTGAATGGCAGACTTTTTACTGACATGGCGCGGAATGAGATAAAGCTTTCTCCCTTGGAGCGAAAGATTCCAATGCATCTTGCCGGCCCAAAGGGCAAATTCCTCCAATTCAGGAAGAGGGATTTTGCTGCGATCAACAATACAATAATAGAAAAGATTATCAGCCAGTTTGTCTGAGTCTTTGAGTACCCAGGAAGGATGAGATATTTCCCGGAACCTTCTGAGCAAATCCCGAGCCTCGGCACAATAATCCCATCCCGCTAGTACCTGTATTTCCCAGCCTTTATCTTCACAGCCTTCTTTTATTATGGTTCCGCCATTACTCGTCACTGCATATCGGGGATATATTCCATAACCTTGGAAATTAACCCGAGAATATTGTAGCTTCGTCCTCGTGGTAACAGGTACGAAGAGAATCTGCCGGGATATTTCTTTTAAAAGCTTGAGAGCGCTTGGAGACATATATGAAATATCTTGATTATCTAACTGTTCAACGGATAAAAAAGTATCGGCCTGGAGAGAAGGAATTATGGAACGGCGAGAATAAATTAAAGTTTGGTCAAGATCGCTGGCAAATAAAACAGATTTCGTCATGGCAATTGTTTAATGATGCCGCAGCAGGCATAGGTCAATTCCGGAAATACTTCAACAGAAACTTGTCTATCCTTGGCCAGCAGTTGAATATGTTTCAAGTTTGGATTATCGGGATTGTTGACCAAGATTCTTTCAGGCAGCCGTCGTAAAAGCACTCGCGTTGTTTCCCCAAGGCCGGGTTTAATCAGATTAATATCTCCGATTCCATAGGCTTTTTGAATCAACTCTAAATCCTTCTGACCTTTCCAGGTTACCTCAGGTTTCTCCGGACGCAGATTCCATAAGTCTTCACTGTCGAGTCGTTTAAATTGTTCTGAGACGGTATCGACAAAAAGACTCGAAACATTTTCGGCCTCCAGTTCTCGATAATATCTCGCTCCATGGAAATCCCGTTCTCCTATTAAATCCTTTCTTAATACTGTTCTGCTGATCAGACCTGAGACCGTAGCGTTCAAGCAAGCACTCGGAATGAGAAAATCTTCTCGAGTCCCAAAAGTTTTTACGCAATGCCCTGGGTCCGTGAGAACGGCTAAATCACTATCGAGCTTGTATCCATACTTCTGTTCAAAGTTCAAACAAGCTTCCTGGAGGGTCTTGGTTATGGCTCCTTTTCCAGTCCAGCCGTCGATAAACTGAAGTTTATAGTTAGGGTGTTGTTGGAGTATATAGGCAATTGCATTCTCATCCATCCCCCTCCCGCGGATAATCGAAATACTGTAGTGCGGAAGGGTTAAATTGCGTTTTTCAAGCAGATAACGTTTAATTAACACCCCAATCGGCGTTCCGGCACGTGCTAAGGACACAAGGACCGTTTGAGGCCCATTTCTGTGCAGAATTTGTTCAGAAACAATCCCCACTGCTTCAGCAACTTTAGAGGAGCTCTCGCGCAATGATTGATGGAAAAGCCGGAGATAGTCTTCTCCGGGTTGGTATTCAATAGGCAGCATTTCCGAATAATGTCCCCCAGATTGAATCAAACGCTCCCGGGTTTTTAAATCTGTTTCCTGAATCAGACCATTGAGGTTTTTTAAGAGAAAAATGACATCCTGTGGACTATAACTTCCCATAGGCAAAGGATCAGGGATTGGCTGCCGGGGGATTCTTATAGGCACTCAAAAATCTCCTTTCTGGCGAAGAACTACCAATAACGAATACAGCGCGGAAAATACCCTTAGCTTGAGCTATTTGCTGGAGAGGGTATAACCTTTCAGGACGAACTTCCCTTTCCATAAAAAAATAGACTTCATCATAATAATTTTCCGGCAAATTATAGATATAATTGATAATTCCCGGATCCTCAGGGCATGGGAAGCTGCATCCGTTTTGAATTGCGTAATCGGTTCCGGCTTGAGAATAAATAGGGCTTCTCGTCGTAGAATGGAAGCTTACGCCCTCTCCCATGTAAGTAGAGATCAACATCGGAAAATACATAAATTCTCCGGTTCCCAAACAAAGTGTCTTTGTTCCTTGGCGCAAAAGTTTTAGCTTTCCGCCGATTTTACGCGCCAAGGAGATACTCTTCTGATGGTTACTCCACGACAGGCCGAACCTTCCCGTCAGTCTGAGATAAGGCGTTTTATTCAGCCAGCCGCTGGAATCCTGAGAGTAAACAGCTGCAAGCTCCGACTCAGCAAACGGATAGTATTGTGAGATTAAGTGACGTTCAGGCAATGGTTTTCCCTCTTCTTGTGACAGCTGTCCAAAAATACGAGGTTCCCAAGAAGGATTAACATTAGCACTTTGTCCTTTTGTCGAATCACTATACTTAAATTCCCCTCCCATTAGGGATAAGGCTTGGATTTTTGTACCCAGTTCTAATTCCACCTGTTTAAACCTTGCCCGATGTTCCGCTGATCTCCAGTCCAATAAAGAAAGAATTACATAATTCTTCTTCGGGTATTGACGATGAATAGCCCGAATAATATTAAGGACAGTATTTCCTGTCGTCAGCTCGTCATCAATAAAGACGATTCTAGAGGCCGTTTTTAGGTCAGTGCTGTTCATGAAGTAACAGCGGTGATTAACTGCATGGGAATGCTCTTCACGAAAATCGAGCTCAGATTTCAGGCAAGGAATTTCTTCCCGTGTCGTATGAAGGTAACAAGCATTGTCAAAGAGACTGAAAACAGAGTGTCCCAAAGCCGTTGCCGTTTCCGCAAAGCCGATAAACAAGGTTTTCTCAGGAGAGGCCATAAGAGGTTTTTGGATTAATAGTTCAAAAACCTCAAGCATCTGTTGTTTAGTCTTTAGGGCCTGAATTATCGCCGCGTAGCAAGGGTGCTCGATACCTAAAAGCACCTTAGCGTATTGAACAGCCAGAGCAGCGCCCGCCAGGAGCGGCAATAAGGGATTAACAGGAATATGTTTGCCGAGGACCTTACTGACAAATAAAAACCTTCGCCGCTTATTTTTTCTCAACGCTACGGCAAACAAAGCATCTGGGTCCAAATCAAATGGGTTGCTTTGAAGACAGATTTCTAAACTAAGCTCTTCTGCCTTATAGTGATACATCTTGGGTAAGTAAGCCGACAAAATTCTGTTGTTCATGAAATACTCCATAATTTTTTGCTCGAAGTAAAATTTTCTGTGCCCACTGATAATGCGGCTTGGGTTCATTCATTTTATTGGTATAGTGGCTCTTGATGACACCTTGCTGACCATAGGCCTGTTCTAAAATAGCCAAGGCATCCAGATACTCTTCATGACCTACCACATATAGTGATTGAACAGGGATCAGATGACTGGGATGAATAATTGTTTTGCCGATAATTCCGTTTTCCTTATCTAAAATAACCTCACGCATTAAGCCGTCCACATACTTGTTTAAGAGCTGACCGCGAACCTTAGTGCCAGGAATGCCTTGATGTGTCTTTTGAAACTCTTCAAAAGGGCTTTTACGCAGCAGAGGTTTTAAAACTCGGCCTTCGCCCGTAAAATATTCCCACACAGGCCCGGAAACTACATAACCGCTCTCTGCACGGCCGAAAAAATTGAGAATATCGGCAATACAATCACGAATGACTGTGATATCGTAAATGGTTACATCAGGCCCCCGCCGAATCCCAAAAAGGCCGGAAAAGTCTGTTGCTCCTATCCGCACATTTAAAATATAATCCTGATACAAATCAAGAAGCCTTTTGATTTCTAACAATTCGCGGCTCCGAGTTTCGCGATAAATAACTTGAGGAGTTTCGATAATCGGCATCCCATAGAACCGGTCAGAAGATTGATGGTTCAGGTCTCGAAGGATTTCGAGGTAACGAAAGCTATCGGAAGAGAATTTCGAAAAAACAAAACCAGTTATCAATTTCGAAAACTCTTCCAGCCTATTAAAAAGTCTAAGCATCTGATCAGGATCACGAACTCGAATAAAAATCAAAGGAAGATCTTCGTTGGATAACTCCCCTTCTTCGATCGCCAAAGCAAGTCTCTGCACTTGAGCAGTCAGGTTTTCTTCGGCAAAAGGTACTTCCGCGTCTCCTATGGAATCTTCCAAACAAAATACGGTTGAAGCCAAACCAAGATTCTTTTTTATAATAATATCCTGAGCAATGGTTTCTCGCGTCCCAGGCATATAAAGCGTCCCGCCAAGGGCAAATGCCAGGGCAGAACGCGGGGTGTATTTATCGAAAGGCTCCGGCGCTTTAAAAAATGTCATATCCAGACTCTCGCGTGCTAGATAATTAAAATGTCTCACCTTGTCCCCCTAACTAACTATCTCTAATCCTTCCTCCATAACCCAGAGTATCTGACCCGAAGGATCAGTTTTCATCCTTGCCAATGATGCCGCATCAGCGACACGGATATCTTATTAATGAATTCTAGCTCACTATTTTAAATCCCTTCTTTTGGCAAGCTCAATTTTTCCTCTTCTCAAGTAAAATTCCTAATTCTATCCAGTGAACTCAATTTCTTCTACTCAATTTGAAGAATTAAGTTCATGAAATTCGCATAAAAAGTCGCCAATTGATGAATTCTTATTAACAATTGATAAATTGCCTTTGCAAAGATGGCAGATCGTAATTCCGGAAGTAAACTAAGAAAACATAGGAGATATTATGGACCCAAAATTACTGACTCGGTTTAAGGAATTTTATACCCTGGAAACGTTTCAAGTTGCCTATTATCAAGAACAAATTAATGCCTCAACCGATGAATACTATTGCTATGCCTTTGAAAAGATGGCCCAAATCGAAAGCGGTCATGTCGCATTTTTTGCCGAGGAGCTTGATAAGGCAAATGTGGAATTACCCGTGATCAAGGGGCCAGTGTTTAAACTTGCAGGCACTCTTCTGGGAGACGTAGTTCGTGCATCAGGTTCACATAACACCTGCAAGTTTGGAGTAGCTTTAGAGAATAAAGCCGTAGAAACATATCAGGCGTTTATTCATGAATGTATTGATAAGAAGTATGCAATTCTGCGCCGAAATCTCATGGAATATCGCCTCGATGAAGAATTCCATAGTCTTTGGCTCCAGAGTTATATGAAAAATCATCCGAATTGATTAAAAAACAAGAGCTTCCGACAAGCTGCCTCTGGAAAATCGCTTGGAAAAGAGTAGGGCACTATCAACTTCTGCAGAACTCCCTTTAAGAATTAGATCTGCTAAAATACGCCCAATCGCTGGGGCATGCATAAATCCATGGCCACTTAAGCCACTGGCTGCGAAAAAGCCTCTAAGCTCAGGGACTTCGCCGAGAATCGGATGGAAATCGCCAGTTTGTTCGCGAATTCCTGTATAGGTCCGCAGCCATTTAATATTCAGGGCAGAAGGAATGGCCTCCATTGCCGCCAAAAAAAAGTCTTCTGCCAAGGATTTGTCGATAGTCTCTTTCATGCCTGGCCGTGTATCGTTATCGGTTCCCCCTAGTAATATTGTCTTCCCGCTGGCTTCCTGATGGAGATAAAAGCCGGAGGCCAAATCAACAATCAATGGAGCCGCTGGCGGCACGTCCTTAGGATTAGTACAAACGTATACTTGGCGACGAAAGGGCTGAACGGGCAGCTTTATTCCGGCAGTCGCGGCCAGCCCAGCTGCAAAAGGACCGGAGGCATTCACAACCTTAGGACTGCAAATCGTGCCTTTTGTGGTTTTAACACCTTGAATTGAATCACCTTGAGTAATAATTTTGGTAACTTCCTGTTCAAAACTGACGGTAACTCCTCGTCGGCGCACCCAAGCATAGAGAGCAGCCAAGACGGCATAGGGGTCTGCATAGGCGTCCCACTTGCCAAGTGTCCCCCCCAGATAGCGGCCTTGCTGCAAATATGGGAAATTTTCCTCCAAGTCTGCTTGAGAAAACAAGTTAACTGGAATTCCCTCTATTTTAGCTTGTTCTGCAGTATTTTTCAGATCACTCCAAATCGATTCCTGAGAAGCCAACATTAAGTATCCTCGTTCCCGGTACCAACAAGGGACATCAAATACCGTTTCGAAATTGAGGAAAAAATCCCGGCTTTGGAGACTCAGGTGCCGGAGAAGCGGGCTCGTGAATTGATAGCGAATGCCTCCGGTACAGGTACCGGTTGAACCCAAGCCCAGTAATTTTTCTTTTTCTAAAACAATAATTGAACATTGCGGATCAAGCTTTAAAATATGATAAGCAATGCTTAAGCCGATAATGCCGGCACCAATTATAATCACGTCCGGGTTCGGCTGTTTACTGTTTTGGTTCATTGATATCTCAACCACCTTTAACATATATTAAGTGTTTTTAGTTCATTTTTATCCAATCGTAAGACTCCCACTTCAATAAGTGGGAGTAAATCGCATATCTTGCTTCGGTGGGGGGAGCGCTCACTCTATTTTTCAAAATTATTAGCGCACTTTTTCCAGACGGTTCTTATAGATATAGTTCGGCAAGTTAACCCTCTCTTCCTGCGACAGAGATGCCGAATTTTTCGAATTATCATGATAAATCATTTCTAGTTTCTGAATCAGTACGGATGGCGCGGACAAAAAAATATAAGCCCTGTCCGCAGACAGAGGCTTATAAAGAGCATACAGTGATCTACCTTACACCTTTATAGATAGCTTAATACCTAAAAATGATCTTGCGACCATCATCAAGCAGGTCACAACCTATAAAAATGGTTCGTTCGACTATACAAGATATCTATCCAACCCTATACAACCTTACGGCTGCATATGACCAGTCAATTCATAGCTAAGCAAGTTTCCTTGTATATCTATGAAAAAAAGTCAACACCCAGTATAATCTTAGCTCGACCTTTTATAATAAGTTGGAACCCTATAACAATCAATAATAAACAAGTAAAATCGACTGCCATAAAGCTTTTCCCCACCATAAAAGATCTTCCCGCCGACAATAGACAAGCGTTTTATCACCTGAAAATTATCTTTGGCCGACCCATATAAATCCGTAGAGAACCTATATGAATCTTGGCTCGACCACTGTATACCCTTGATACTATAGTGCTCAATTCCAAAATAACTATACATAAATTTGTCTTTATTTTAATCTTTTTTTCAAAGTTTATGTTCCTTCAAGAGTGTATAAAATCCGTGCCTCAGATGATAAGCATCATCTCAGGACAATCGTTAGATGATTTATCCGGTTTTATCTTTAAGGTTCATACACTTTCCGAACGTTATAAAAGGTATCTCGTTCAACAGCTGTTAAGCCAACTTCATTAATCATACGAATCAGTTCTTGTTCAGTTTGTTCTTGCGGGCTTGAGGAACCGGCAGTGTGGTAAATTTTTTCCTCCCGAACTACTCCATCCAGATCGTTGGCGCCAAAATTGAGGCACATCTGCGCAAGCTGTAAACCGGAAGATACCCAATAGGCTTTAATATATTTAAAGTTATCCAGGATTAGGCGTGCTGCGGCAATAACCTTTAACGTCCGCACAGCACTGGCCTGGGGCAAATAGTCAAACTTTGTATTTTGGGGATGGAAGGCCGTGGGAATTAAGGCGTAAAAGCCGCCGGTTTCATCCTGGAGCTCACGTAGAGCCAGAAGGTGATCAATTAACTCTTCATCCGTTTCAATTATTCCAAAGAGCATATTCGCATTTGTGGGTATCCCTAATTGATGAGCAACCCGATGAATCTCTAACCAACGCTCAGCGCTTAATTTACCCGGGCAGATAATATCACGCACACGCTGACTAAAGTTTTCGGCTCCCCCGCCGGTAACAAAACGGAGACCAACCTGTGCTAAGGTTTTAAGAATAGTTTCCACGGGAACTCCCTCTATTTGAGCGAAGTAATCGTATTCGGCGGCAGTAAATGCCTTGATGCTGACTTGGGGTACGCTTTCCTGGACTTTTTTCAGCATTTCTACATAGTAAGAGAAAGGCAGTTCAGGATGAATTCCTCCTACCATATGAATTTCATTAGCACCCAAGGCAGCAAAATGTTTGGCACGCTCCACAACCTGTTCAATACTCATGGTATAAGCACCTTTTTCATCTAAATCTTTACCAAAGGCACAGAAACCGCAGCGCACTTTACAAACATTGCTATAGTTAATATGGGCATTATTATTGAAATAAACTTGATCGCCAACTTTAGCATGACGTACCTCATTCGCTAAGTAACCTAACCCGGCGAGGTTGTTTGTTTGCAATAGACTTACACCATCAACGCGATCCAAACGTTTTCCCTCATTCAGTTTCTCGTATATATCGTCCAATCCGGACAGAACAGAGCGAAATTGCACTTAAATTCCTTCTTTCAGCACTCTACTAGACCAGCAAAAAAGCAGGTTAAAGAAAAATTAATCGAGCTTATTACCACCCGATCAAAATCATCATAGAACCGTTATAATTGTATCGCTTACAGAATTGTATTGTCAAATCGTGCATGTTACCTATGCTCGATATAACCCCTGTTAAACCATAACTTATTTTTAATTTAAAAATTTATTCCAGTCAGTATCTCTTTAAGCTTTTCAAGTTCCTCTTTAGTCAATGTAACACCCTTTCCCATCTTCGTATGATCCGGCGACCATTCTCGCAGATCATACTTTGGGGTCTTATCGTTCCAGCTAACAAGATTGAGTTCTTTTTTCCAGCCTTTCGGTGATTCCGCTAGAACCCCGATTATCTCTTTGATTTCGAATTTGATATCCGCCATTTCATTACCTCCATCTCAACAAATGATAATACTTAACTTATCCAACCCTAAGACTTCCACTTCTAGCATCCATCCTTCAGCGCGATAGCATTTGTTATAGGCTTGGCGCTTTGGCTAAACGAATTCACTTCCATTATCTGAATTACCCAGTATTTTTACATTATACCTGACGCACATCATTTATAGAAGAAAAAAGAGCCTTTTAAGGCTCTAGAATTGTTTTAGTAAACACTTATCATCACTCATTCGTTGACAATAATTAAACATCTTTCTGCCATTGGTATTAGGAATTTCCACATAACATTCGCTACATTTATGAACTGTTTTTAATATTTTATCCTTATCCCTTTCGTCTCTAATTTCTTTCCAAACGTCAATAAGGACATCTTTATTTACTAGTTCGCAGTGCATTAGTAAATCCCTCCTTTCCTCATATTTATTTCGGCAGGAGGAAAGAAATTCCTTTATTTATCTTGGGAATTTTTAAATAATCAACCGATTACTTGTAGTTCTTTGGGATAATGATTAAGAACCTCACAGCCGTCCTTAGTGACCATCACAAGGTCTTCAATTCTAACGCCAAACTCCCCAGGTAAGTAAATTCCCGGTTCAACGGAAAAAATCATCCCAACCTCAAGGGGGATCTCTGAGGCAAGACTTACATCAGGAGGCTCGTGACATTCAAGTCCGATTCCATGACCAAGACGATGGGTAAAGTACTTACCATAACCGCCCTTAATAATTATATCTCTCGCTGTTTTATCGATTTCTGAGAGCAATACTCCTGGCTTTATTCTGGAAATAGCAGTTTCATTAGCAAGTCTCACAAGGTCATAAACCTGACGTTGCTGATCAGAAACTGTTTTATAAAAAAACGTCCTTGTCATATCACACCAATAGTGGTTTAAAGGAGTAAATATATCAAAGATCACACTGTCGCCTGCTTGGAGAACCGTACTGTCACTATTATGGTGGGGGTCCGCACCGTTTGCACCAAAGCAAACGATTTGGGTCCCTTCACAATCAGCCCCATTTTGCAAAAAAAACTTATTTACTTGCGAAGCAAGATAGTTCTCTGTCACTCCATCGTCAAGTAGAGAAATAATCGATCCCATAACTTGATCATTGATGCGAGAATTATCACGCATGAGCACAATTTCAGGTTCATCTTTCATCATTCTCGCCAGATCTACAGGTACGGAGCCGTGAACAGGCATAATATCCTTCCTCAGCTCCATTAACCCGATTAAGAACTTGCTGTACCAGAACTTGTCAATTCCCAATTTTCCCGGTTTGACTGTTTTGGCAAGATCTTTGACAGGATTATCGCTGTCAGTATGACAAACCAGAGGTAAATCAGGCGTACTGTTCAGCCCAAAAATTTCATTGCCAAACAGGACAGCTTTGCCTGAATCATCCAGATATAGGGCAATCATACGTTCATGAGGCTCAACCCAATAGCCAGTCAAGTAATAGAGGGAGGCTGTCGACGACACAACGATCTGTGTGAGCCCCTTCTTTTTCATAGTATCAATAACTCCATTAATACGTTGCTTTTTCATTCTTCTCGTCTCTCCAGTTTAATAAATTTACCTTCTTAGGTCTCTCAACCATTTCTCATACCCCTTGTGCCGATAGGGCTATTGGGTGATTCAAGTTAGAGGCTGATCTTTGAGGAGCTGAATTTAGGAATTGCATATCTGGAAGTTAGACCATTTCTTTCAGCAGCTTCAAATAAAGCTCATGTTTCGTACTATTATAGCAAACAAACAGTACCTTAGTAATTGTATCATTATTCTTCAGAAAACGTTGAACTTCATCGATAGCTATCTCCGCAGTTTTTTGGAGATAGCTATAAACCCCAGTGCGAATTCATCCGCTTCGGATTCGGTCGCTAACTTTACTCCTCGAATAGTTTCCGCAAATAAAGTTCTCGATTAGTCATAAAACCTTTCGTAATTTGATAATGAGACGTATTTTCATAGTCTGTCTCGGTGATCGGTGAGGTATCGAAATCGAGAATCTGTGCTCCTGGGTAAGCTAAGATTATTGGAGAGTGGGTAGCAATTATAAACTGCGATTGACCGTCTCGTTCTAATTCTTTGATGATACTCAAAAAACTCAATTGACGAATCGGGGAAAGAGCCGCCTCAGGTTCATCCAATAAATATATACCTCTTTTACCAAACCTATTAGAAAATACAGACAGGAATGACTCCCCGTGTGATTGGGCGTGGAGAGATTTGCCTCCGTAAGGTTCATATGCCTCTGGACCGAGACTATCAATATGTGAGGCAAAATTATACAAACTTTCTGCTCTGAGAAAAAAACCATTTGCGATTTTCGGTGCCCAGGAAAGTCTGATAAAGTCGCCTAAGGCCGTTTCCGAAGCTGGCATCTCATAAACGTTATTCCTGCCTCCCCCAGCTGTGTTAAATTCACATTTATAAGCGATGGCTTCCATTAACGTTGACTTGCCCGTACCATTCTCACCAACAAAAAACGTCACATTGCTATTAAAATCAATAGATTCTAATCCTCTAAGTGCAGGTATGGAAAATGGATAGGCCTGTTCATCTGATATCCGATCACTTAAGAACGTTAATTTCCTCAAGAACATCCTTCAATCTCCTAACTCCATGACACAGATACTTCAATGCAAAGCGCCGCTGTCTAATATTGATTGATACATCATTTTACTACTTGTTGCTGATATTTAACAGTATAACAATCTCAAATTTAAAGTAGCCGATTGACAATTCACTGTAAACAAAACCACTCTTTCAATTGATTAATTACAGTTAAAATTGTAGCTTCCATAAAAAATATATCGCTATGCAGTGCTCCTTCAATAAAATTAAGTCTCGTGTCTACATGTGAAAGTTTTTGACATGCTTCCCTGATCTCAGGAACATCCCGTGAACCAAAAATTATTGACGATCGCTGTCTACCGTTTGGTTCCCATATAGGAAGCCTTTTCAGAATCTCAAAGACCTTTTCAGGAGAATCCAACCGTACTCTATAATTCCTTAAATCTTTGAGTACTTTTCGAGTTGTTTCACTATAGTCTTGACTAAGCGCCGGGGAAATTCCAATCGCAAAATCTGCCCCGCTTAATAGAGATAGACGACCGCCTAAGGAATGCCCGATAGCGGCCACTTTTCCAAAGCGACGGCAATGATTGACTGCTGCTTGTACATCCAAAAAAATCCCCTGCTCAAAATTGAGCACATTCTCTCCATGTCCATGCAGATCAATAGCACAAGTTACTAACCCTAGTTCTGCAGCTCGCCAGGCAAGTCCTAATTGTTCCTCCTTACATCCGCCATAACCGTGAACAATTACTGCTGCTGCACCACAGGGCTTAGATGGGATATTTATGATACTGGGAATCTTAACTCCATTGTATTGAATTATTTGTCGTTCGGTGAACATTTCTTGACCATCCTTCTTAAAACCTTTTTAACCAGTCTAAAATTCTATCCACTGTCTCCATATATCTTTGGCCGATCAATAAACCTGTGTGAGTTTTATTACAAAGGCCTATATACTCTGCCTTAATCTGCTCAGCGGTCGCCCTGCCTCTTTTCTCATCATCATCACTATTCACTGCTTTAATCACAAGGCTGGGGCAAGAAATCAAACTACCGTTTATCGAAATTCCTCCATTCGCAGTGAAAGGAAATATAGCATTTCTCGCCTTTGAGGATTCCATTGCCAAATATTTCTTTTGAAAAGCAATGTCATCAGCTGACTCATCAATACTAAAATACTCTTCACGGGCTGGGGCAGGTTCAACAATTTCCGATATAATACTGAGCGGTTCTGTGTAGGGTGCTATTTCATAGACTTCTTTACTTATACTTGTATCTATTAGCACTAAACCGGCAAATGTTATTGTTTCGGCTAACTTTTGACAAAGGATTCCTCCCATGCTGAATCCAATGATTATTGGAGGTTCAGCACATTGAGGAGTTATCTCTTTAATATCATCCATATAATCCCTGTAGGTTACCTTCGTCATATCCAACACCCTGCTCTTATAGTGACTCCTCATGTTCATCACATAACATTTCCACCCTTCTCTAACAAAATGCGGAATGAATTTGCTCCACATCCAGCTTCCGGTGTATGCACCATGAACAAAAAGTAGAGGGGGCCTTTTTGTAGTAAATGAAAGTGCTTCATCTTCATAAATCTCTAAGAATAAGTCGTTTTCTCCAACATATTTTTCGCTATGATTAGGTAATGTTTTAATAAAATCTATCATCATTCATCACTCCATTTTAGTTTGACATCAAACTATTTTCTTAAAAAAATTTATAAGTTCCTATAAATTTTGTTCAAAATTCTTACTAGCTCCTCCTTTTCGCTTTCTGAAATGTCAAAATATAAGGCGTTTAATACCTCCCTTGATATTGCATTGAATATGGATTTTAATTCACTCCCTTTTGATGTTAAAGTCACATAAACAACCCTTGTATCTACTGTGTCTCTTTCTTTTGTCACATAGCCAAATCTGACCAGCTTATCAACAAGTGTCGTAACTGTAGACTTGTCCCTGCCAATCTTCCCCGCAATCTCCGCCATAGTTAATCTAGAGTTCTTAAATAGGGCATTGATGATATCACCATGTGAAGTTACGATACCTTCAACCCCATATTTTGTCATCTCTGATACAATAAACCTGTTTGCCTTTTCCCTGATCTTGGAGATTAAGGATACAACATCGTTTGTATTCATACGCATATTATAGTTTGATATCAAACTAATGTCAAGGAACTGCAAAATTAATGCTTATTATTCATTCCAATACTTCCGGTGGAATTTTAATTAGTATAATGCCTTAACGCTCAATTAACTTTGCCAATTGGGCAAGTTTAAAAATCGTTTTCCAGTTCCGTGTAGTAGTCAAGACATTAAGTTTATATAGATTATTAGCAAGCTTAGAGTTACGAATACTATTATAAAACAGAAGATAAACATCTCGGCCAATAATCTTGAATTGATCAGTTTGGCTTTTATAATCATTCAATTGCTGGATTCCTTCTTCCGAAGGAGGCTGAATTAGTAAACCGATATAAAGGCTCTCAGCCTTTGATGCCGACTGAGCTTCCCTTGCTTCTTCCTCCGAGAAGGGACAGTTATTGATAATCTCTTCTAATTCCATTGACGTTCTTAAAATAACCGGAATAGAAAAACCGAATGCCTCTTCAAGCTTGTCTTCAATCAGCTGACGTAACTGTTTCTCTTCTTGATTAGACTCAAATAGGACATTCCCACTTTGAATATAAGTCTGTACCTTTTTAAGGCCCATATTCTCAAAAACAAGTTTCAAATCAGCCATTTTTATTCTATTCTTCCCACCTACGTTGATACCGCGCAATAGTGCGACGTAGATAGTCATTTTTGCTCACTCTTCTTTCAAAATAAATTATCTGTTCCATCCCTACTTGCTCTCAAAAGATCAACAACTACTCTATCTTCTGCTCTATCTGCATCAGAAATACTGTTAAGCATTCGACACTTGGCAGCAGAAAACAAAGAAGTATGACCACTGCTAAGCAACTTCAAACCTTGGATAACCTAATTGACCAATAAGTTTTCTTAAGGTCAATTAGGTACCCTGTAAACAACATATTCTCAAGATTTGCCTTTAGAAGATTCAACCTACATCTGCCGTAAGGCAGTTATGATTTACAATTAGACAACAGTTTTAATCCTGTTCAGTTAAAACCAAAGGACCATTTTTAGTAATAGCAATTGTATGCTCATACTGAGCCGATAAACTACCGTCGGCTGTCCGTGCTGTCCATCCGTTTTCATCGATTGTCAGATTATAGGCGCCAATATTAATCATCGGTTCGATGGTGAAAACCATCCCTTCTGAAAGCTTAACGCCTCTGTTGGGGTTTCCGTAATGGAGCACTTGCGGATCTTCATGCATTTTTTGGCCTATACCATGCCCTGTAAAATCACGCACTACAGAAAAACTATAAGACTCGGCATGAGTTTGAATTGCGTGTGAAATATCACCAAGCCGGTTACCAATTATAGCTTTCTCAATACCGATGTAAAGGCACTCTTTCGTCACTTTAAGAAGCTTGTCAGCTTTTTCGGAAATTTGCCCCACCGGATAAGACCATGCGGAATCAGCTAACCATCCATTGAGATTAACAACCATGTCAATAGTGACAATATCGCCTTCCTGGAGAGGAGTCTGAGTTGGAAACCCGTGGCAAATTTCATCGTTAACCGAAGCACAAGTCGCGAAAGGATATCCCTTGTACCCCTTTTGCTCAGCCTTCGCCCCGTGAGAATTAATAAAGTGATCTGCAAAGTGATCGATTTCCATAGTAGTTATACCCGGACGAATAATCTCCCGGAGCTCCCTGTGACAGGCAGTCAATATTTTACCCGCTTGAGCCATCAGCTCAATTTGCTGCGGGGTTTTCATGATAATCAATTTAATACTCCTCCTAATTTATCACACATTTGCTAGTTTCTTTTGAGCCAACTCAATCTGCTCCGTATATAGTTTACAACGGTTCGCCATTTTTCGTAACCCATTATTTGCACAACCTTTATTTCCACCTCAACCAATCGTTAGTACCTCGCCGAGAGAAACCACATGTCTCTCAGATAAGGGCAGCAAATAGTCAGTCACAAAGTTCCGTTAGAGTAAAGCATTTAATAACGTCTTAGGCATGGATTCCAAGGAGACTTGTTTCTCTACCGCCCCAATTTCCCAGGCAATTTTAGGCATTCCGTAAACTACCGACGTTCGTTCGTCCTGACCGATAGTTCTAGCTCCTTTTCTTCTCATTTGAAGAAGGCCCTTAGCGCCATCGTAACCCATACCCGTTAGAATAATACCTATTGAATTTTTGCCGCATTCCTTAGCCACTGACTCAAATAAAATATCGACTGATGGACAGTGTCCATTGACTTTATTCCCCTGAAAGATTTCAATTTTATATCTTTCGCCGATTTTTTTTATCCTCATGTGTGAATCCCCCGGAGCTATAAATACCTTACCAGGTTCTAAATAATCACCATTTTCAGCTTCCTTAACGTGGAAAGGGGTCTGGACGTTAAGCCGTTCGGCGAACATTCGCGAGAACACCGGAGGAATATGTTGAACAGCCAAAATCCCCGGCATTGCTGCCGGTAAGTTTTTCAGTAAGTTATATAACGCTTCGGTCCCGCCAGTCGAAGCCCCAATGGCAATAACTTTATTATAGTCAACTTTCAGGTTTCTATTTACCTCTTTATGAGAAATCAGTTTTTCAGGTTCATGAGTAACTTTTGCTTTGGCTGCAACTTTTATTTTCGCAATGAGTTCATAAAGGAAACTTTCAATATCTTTAGGCGATCGGATATCCGGTTTGGTGACAAAATCTACCGCACCAGCATTTAAAGCATCCAGAACAGCTTCACTAACCGAACTAATTACTATTACCGGTAAGGAATACTGTGGAAGCAGCCGCCTGATAAACTCAATTCCATCCATTTTGGGCATTTGTACATCACAAGTCATCACATCAGGGTTAAAGGCCAAAATCTTATCACGGGCATCAAAAGGATCAACAGCCCGGGCAACAACTTCAATTTGTGGGTCCGAGGTGATTCCTTTAGCTAACACTTCACGGAATAATAAACTGTCATCGACTATTAAAACTCTAATCTTCTTACCTATTGTCATATATACCTCGCTTAAATTTGTAAAGTCTATTCTTTGCGATAAACGGCGGGCATAATATATTTAAAACGTGTCAAATCACGATTAAGGGATTCCGAATGCCCTATGAAGAGATAACCTCCATATTCCATGTTAGCATAAAACTTATCCACTAATTCATTTTTTGTGCGTTGATCAAAATAAATCATAACATTACGGCAGAATATCGTATTAAATTTCCGCTTAAATGGGAACACGGGTTCCATCAAATTAAATTTTCGATATATGACTTCTTTTCTGATTTTATCAGTTAGAATATAATGATCAGTATCGTAGTTATTAAAATAGTTCATTCGCCAATTTGCCGGTAAACTAGCTATCCCTTCATGAGGATATATTCCTTTTCTGGCGATATTCAATACTTTATCTGATATATCGGTAGCTAAGACTTTACTGTCCCAAAATGCCTTCTCTTTGCCAAAAAACTCATCTAAAATCATAGCTAATGTATAGGCTTCTTCGCCGGAGGAACAAGCTGCACTCCAGATGCGGAGGTCTTTATCCCGAACGGTTTTTCTTAGATAAGGAAGTACTTGATCCCTAAAAAAGTGAAAATGATCAGCTTCTCGCATGAAGAAGGTGTGATTTGTTGTGATTTTTTCAATTAGGGTAGCCATTGCTTTCCCACTTGTATCATTTTTAAGATATCGGAAATAGTCTGTAAAGTTATTAAATCCCTTCTCCAGTAGAACATTGTGAAGTCTTCCTGTCACTAAGGATTGTTTTTCTGCCTTAAGATGAATCCCATAATTCTCTTTGATATAACCGGCCAACCGCCAAAATTCGTCATCCGTGATTTCAATCATATGATCCACCTAACCCATAATTTCAGGAGAGCCTCGCACTCTCCTGATCGTTTGTTCAACAAAATAGGAATCTCATTTAGGAGACAAATATATGACTAGTATTTTCCAAACTCTTGATCACTCAGGACTATTTTTTTATAATTATTTGAACTTGCAGCTGCAGCTTCGTTAGTAACTTCATATGAATCAACTGTTTTGGCCTTGAAATCCTCTTTTTTCTTTTTAGCAAAGTTATCCAGCATTCTTAACACTTCCGGACTTAGCTGATCAAGGTTGCCTGGCCTGATATTTTGTTTTAGTTTAAACTTGGAGACCATTTCCTCTAAAAGAAGTGCTTGGCTAGAAAGTTCTTCACTTGCGGCGGCACTTTCTTCAGACGTTGCTGAATTATTCTGTACGACCTGAGACACTTGTGTGATTCCCTGGTTAACCTGAACAATCCCCACGGCCTGCTCATTGGAAGCAATTGCAATGTCATTAACCAGATTTGCTACTTTTTCAACTCCATTAACAATTTCATTAAGGGCATCTGCTGTCTCCCGAGCAATTCTCGTACCGCCTTCAACCTTCTTAATGGAACCTTCTATCATATCGGTTGTCTCTTTGGCCGCATTTGCGGAGCGAGCCGCAAGATTTCTTACTTCCTCAGCTACCACTGCAAAGCCTTTACCATGCTGACCAGCTCTAGCGGCTTCGACAGCGGCATTGAGGGCCAAGATATTCGTCTGAAATGCTATCTCATCAATCACTTTTATGATTTTGGAAATGCTTCCTGAGGCATCGTTGATTTCTCCCATGGCTTTAAGCATTTCCTGCATGTGACTATTACCCTGGACAGCATTTCCTTTCGCAGTTTCAGCTAATTGATTGGCGTGATTAGCATTCTCGGCATTAATTTTCGTCTGTGAGGATATCTCTTCGAGGGAGGCATTTAGTTCTTCAATTGAACTGGCCTGTTCGGTTGCTCCTTGAGAAAGAACGATACTGGAGTCAGATACTTGCTTCGCTCCGGCAGCTACCTGTTCAGAAGCTGATGCTATATTAGCAAGTACTTCGTTATTTCTTTCCACCATTTCATACAGCTTTTGCCCAAGCAGGTCATTTTCGGATTTAATCTCCACATCCACAGTCAGATCACCGGCAGCAATTCTTTCCGCAACTTGAACCTGCCCACGGATATTGGAAATCATCCGGCTAAATGATTGGGCCAGGCTGCCAATTTCATCTTTCGATGTAATATCAACATTGACATTGACATCTCCAAGGGCGAGCTTATCCGCAATGTCAATAAGATGATTTGTCGGCTTAATAATGCTGTTGATAATAAGCAGACCTGCTATTATGGCAATAACTACGGCAAACACCAGAATCACTATTAAGATAAGTTTTGCTTGGGAATAGACAGACTCTGCATTTTTATAAGATGCATAAGCATTATCCTGATTGAATTTCGTAAGCTGAAGACATAGATCAGAAACATTATTAAAAATTTTTGCTTCCTCACCGTTCACTATCTTCATTGCCTCGGCGCTCTTATTTTGCTTGCTCAATTCCAAAACTTGATTATGTAATACTAAATACTGATTCCAATCCGCTTCGATATCATTAATTAATTTGCGATCCGTATCACCATCTATAACTGATTTTGATTCCTCGATATTTTTGTCAATTTCTTCCTTTTGAACTGTATTCATTTCTTTTTCCAGTTCTTGCCTTTCCTCTGGGGTTTGAGCTATAATGTGCTGCAGCTCCTTCATCCTGAAATCAGACGTTCCTGTCTTTAATAAATCAGCATAATTAACACTGGGTACCACGTTATTAGCCTGGTAGGCAACTTGAGAATTAACTATTGCCAACGAATATATTGAATAAATCCCCATGGCAATCATGATTATTGCTATGGCGCCAAAACCTAAAAATAGCCTGGCCTTGATGGTTAAGTTCTTCATGAAAAATACCGCCCCCTTTTTTAAAAAAAGTCCTTTATAACGCTTCAGCTAAATCTTGCACTTCATCTTCAGTAAGCAACTTTTCGCAGTCCAACAGAAGTTTTACACTGCTTCCCACTTTGCCAATTCCTTTTATGTACCGATTATTAGACCTCATGTTAATTTGCGGAGGCTCGACAATATCCTGATCTGGAATTGATAAAACCTCTGCAACACTATCTACTATAAGCCCAATTGATATAGCTTGAATTTCCACAACATTAACACAGGTTCTGTCATTATAAGTCCTGGGCTCCTTCTTAAAACGTAGCCTAACGTCCATGACTGGGATGATCTTACCTCTCAAATTGATAATGCCCCTAACATATTCGGGAAGTTCCGGTATCTCTGTGATCACCTGAATTCCAATAATTTCCGTAACATACATGATTTCAATACCATAGCTTTCTTCGTCCAAAGAGAACGTCAAATACCTGCCCTTTTGAGTGTCTTCCTCCATTTCTAACGTATTTTCAATTGCCTCAGCCATAATTTTTGCTCCTTTCCCTGTGCGTGATTTTGTTGAGCATTAAACCTTTATTATCCGGCAAGTCCAGCGATATCAAGGATCAAGCTGATACTTCCATCACCTAATAACGTGCATCCAGCGAGTCCTTTTACTTTTTTTAACCGTCGGATATAAGCTGGAAGAGCTTTAACCACAACTTGTTGCTGACCAAGAAGTTCATCAGCAAAAATACAAAACGTTTGCTTATCCTGTTCCAGCATAATTAAGATCCCGTCTGTAAAGTTGGTTATCTTGGTTTTTACGTGATAAAGTTCATGGAGCCGGATAATGGGAAAACACTGACCTCTAACCATAATCATTTCGTTATGATCCGGGTCTTCAATTAAATCAGTGCTTTTCGGTCTAAAGGATTCTTTAATAACTGTCAGCGGAATAGTATAACGGGAATCACCTACTTTGATATTCATTCCATCGATGATAGCTAAGGTAAGTGGTATCTTTAAAGTTATAGTTGTACCTTTACCCGGAATGCTATCTGCTGAAATTGAACCACCAATAGACTCGATATTATTGACAACCACATCCATCCCTACGCCACGCCCGGAAAACTCTGTTATCTCCTCACTCGTTGAAAAGCCGGGAAGAAAAACCAGATTATAAATTTCCCTAACAGAATACTCGCTTTCTGACTTTAGTAGTAATTGTCGTTCGCGAGCTTTTTCTAAAATCTTTTCTTTATTAAATCCTCGTCCATCATCTCTAACAATTACTAAGACATCTCCGCCGGCATTTTGGGCTTCCAAGACGATCGTACCAACCCTCGGTTTTCCTTCAGATTCTCTTTGGTTAGGAGTTTCTATGCCATGATCAATGGAATTTCGAATCAGGTGCATTAAAGGATCGGATATATGTTCAATAATGTTTTTATCGACCTCGGTCTCCTCACCGATAAACTGAAGCTGTACTTCTTTACCCAACTTTTTACACATATCTCTCAACGGTCGGTTCATCTTTCTAAATGTTCCGCTTAAGGGAACCATCCGTACAGACATTACAATATCCTGGAGATCACTTGTGATTTTTCGCAGCTGTCGAGCGGCTTTATCGAAATTCTTTAAATCCAGCCCTTTAAGATCAGGATTTTGGGTAACCATCGCCTCGGCGATTACCATTTCGCCAACAAGATCCATCAGCTTGTCCAACTTCGCAACATTAACACTTATGATGCTTGGTTGAGACAGAGAAGAAATTTCTTTTTCTCCGTGTTCTTTTGGCCTCAAATCTTGATTATCTGCTCCAACAGGGGATTCATTTAATTGTCCCCCATCATTCTCCTTATCGTGGTTAAGATCGTCTAATTGATCCAAATGAAAATCTTGTAAAAATAAAGTTTGAGAAAATAGCTGATGAATTTCTTCACAAGAGCGATTTGACTTAAAACGAACGTTTAACCCCTGCTCTCTAATCACTTTTGAACTAGCATCAGCATCGAGGTCTTCCGGTATATGTTCAATTTCATGAGCAATACCTTCCAAATCATTAATCACTCCAAAGGCGCGAAGGTTTTCCATACCACAGCCGTCTTCAAAGTAAATAGACACTTGAAACGAATCATTAAGGACTTTTGAGTCACTAGACAATTCATCTGTATTTTGTAGTCTTGGCTGGCTCGTTGGCAAAATATGTTTTTGGTCTTTAATCGCTGCCAAAAAGGCTTGAACTTTATTAATTAACTCTGAAGCATCTCCATCTGCTTCATAGCCATTTTTAATTTTAGCAATTTCTAGCTTTATATAATCAAGACCATCAAGCACTAAATCAGATAACTTTTCATAATTTACGTTTTGGGGATCATCTTCACGAAGGCAAAAAAATAAATCTTCAATAGCATGGGCTACAGAAGAAATATCAGTAAAAAGCATCATGGCAGATGAGCCTTTAATTGTGTGCATGATTCTAAATATTTCGTCAATGTCATCTTTTGGATAAGAACTGGCTTTTTCATTGACCAATACTATTTGCTCCATCTGTTCAAGAAACTGAACCGTTTCGTATAAATACAGTTCCAGCAAAGGTTCATTTATAGAGTCCTGATTCAATAGCTTGCCCCTCCTTAAACTAAAAAAGCCTTTTCGCATAGCGATAAAGGCAAATGAAAACGTTCGGCGGCTTGGCGATCTTCAGGTTTATCTGTTAAGACCCATAGCTTTGCGTCCTTATCTTTCGATAAGTTTGCCTTTTGCATACGAATATTAAACTACTAGATCATTTAGTCAAAAAAATTACAATAATATCGAACTTTATAAGTCTATCGCAAAATTATAGATTATTTGCGTTCTTTTGTATAATTACTATATCAAATTATCGATATATGTCAATCGGTCTATAATATTGATCCATAGATCCTATTCTATTATAGGTACAATTATGATATTCTACTACCAAGTGTATCTAAGATAAAAAGCAAATACCTAACTTATTTGTAGTATTTGCTTTTTATCTTTTTTTACTTTTTGAATCTTTTCTTTACGTTCCTTACTTTCGGGTTGTAAATGCTCAAGACCAACCTCAGCTAGAATAGTTTCGAGAGTTTTAATTTCCTGTGCTGTCATAGTTTCTAAGTTTTCCTCCTATGCTTAGCAAATGCCTAATTAATAAACAATTCGTTGCTTATTAATAGTATAACTCCCGAATATGAAGTAACTGTTAAAAGAAGCTAAGTTTTTGTTTAAGTTTATCAATATTTGCCAAACTCCTGGTCAGTTAGTGAAATTCTTGGAAAACCATTGTTGGTAGCTGCCGCTTCTGAGCGGGCTTGCTCAAAAGAACCATCTTTGCCTAAATTCATAGTTTTCTTTTCAGTCATGTTTTCAAGTATTCTCAAAACTTCCGGACTCAAGCGGTCTATACTGCCCGACTCTGTATTTTGCTTTAGTTTAAACTTCGAAATCATGTCTTGTAGGATAGCTGCTTGGCTGGAAAGCTCTTCACTGGCTGCCGCACTTTCTTCTGAAGTGGCAGAATTTGTTTGAACGACCTGCGATACCTGCATAATACCTAAATTTATTTGCCCAACACCGGTAGCTTGTTCAGTGGAGGCAACGGCAATATTATTAACAAGGTTAGCCACTTTCTCAATACCATTTACAATTTCATTGAGTGCTGCCGCAGTATCACTGGCAATTTTGGTACCACTCTTCACTTTCTTAATAGAACCTTCAATCATATCCGTTGTCTCTTTGGCTGCATTTGCGGAACGAGCCGCCAAGTTTCTTACTTCCTCAGCTACGACAGCAAAGCCTTTTCCGTGTTGACCGGCTCTTGCAGCTTCAACAGCAGCATTAAGAGCCAGGATATTTGTTTGAAAAGCGATCTCATCAATAACTTTAATTATCTTAGAGATATTGGCTGAAGCGTTGTCAATTTCTTCCATCGCCTTCAACATTTCCTGCATCTGGTTATTACCTTGAACGGCATTCGCCTTGGCATTGTCAGCTAAGATGTTCGCTTCATTTGCGTTTTCGGCATTCAGCTTTGTCTGAGTGGATATTTCCTCCAGAGAAGCAGTCAGCTCTTCGATGGAACTAGCCTGTTCAGTAGCCCCCTGGGAAAGAGCTATACTTGAATCAGATACTTGTTTCGACCCCGAAGCCACCTGTTCAGAGGCAGCCGCAATATTGGTCATAACTTCGTTAATTCTTTCGGCCATACGACTAAAGGCCGATGTTAATTGACCAATCTCATCTTTTGTATCTGCCTCAACATTCACATTAAGATCGCCATCTGCCAGCTTATCGGCAACTTTAACCATTTTATTGACCGGATTGCTGATAATGCGGGATATGAAGATGCCAAGAACTATTGCCAGAATTACTCCGCCTGTTATAAAACCTATCATTGTTATTATTGCAGTTTTTCCTGTAGACTGGTTAGAATCTGATGACTGTTTAGCATTATTTGTTTTCAACGTCATAAGGGTATCTGTATTTGTTTGTACCTCATCTCCAATTTGGACGTCCCGGGCACTGGTTAACACATTATACAAATCATCCATATTGTTTGCTTGAATGTCCTTGATCGCTTGTTGCTTAATTACTGCAAAATCGTCAAGGTTTTTAGATAATTTATTGTAAGCTTCTGCCGCCTGAGGGTCATTTATTCCAGTTTTAAAAGCAGCCATAGAATTGACTATGACCTTGTCAAATTCAGTTAATTTATTGATTGCCTCCAGCTTTTTATTGGGATCTTTTTGAACATACGCATCACGTATGGCCACACGTTCTCTTTGATACGTTTGAGCTACACTTGCTAAAGCCGGTAAAGTAGCGGTATGTCGAGAATACATGGTCAAGTCTTCCGCTGTGATTTTCTGTATATTTAAAACGCCTACTGTTCCAACTACTGCAGCAATGATAGCCACCAGAATAAAACCTATGATTAACTTGGGAGCGACCTTCAAATTATAAAACCATTTCATGATGTAATTCCCCCTTCAAGTGCAGACAGCCTCTTGCTTTCACACATAATTTCAATACCGTAGCTTTCGTGTCTTCCTCCATTTCTAAATTATTTTCAATTTCCTCAGTTATTTTCACACCCCATCCTTTAGAAAAAACATTTAGAAAAAAGCAGAAGCAACAATATGTTGCTTCTGCTTTTTTTTCGATATTTAAGCAACCAGGCTGTCATGTTTCAGTTAGAAATTTAGACCCTTTGGCTTTGCGTCTCGCACTTTCGCACGATTTGCCCGTTTTCATATATTTACTTTGTATATACACAGTTATCATGGTACAACAATTAAACCCTTATTTCAATATAAAATTACTTTCTTTGACATTATTCTATTTAAACATAATCGAGTCTCTCCCGCCCTTGCTGTAGTTGCTTAAATATTTATTTTAATTCAGTTAAAATTCAGGTTAATAATTAATAATATTACAAGACATTTAGACATAGCTCTTTCCTGAACGGCCTGGAACAATGTTCGATGCCCAAATTGAAGTCGATTGGAGGGGTTACTTTGCAAAACAACAACAACATAAGATTAGCATTGGATACTATTATGTTTATTAACTTAGTTCTTGTTATGACAGTTTCTAGAGGAGCATTTCATGAAGTAGCCGGTATCGGAATGGGATGTCTTGTATTAACTCATGGTCTAATCAATCTACAATGGGTCAAAAAGGTTTCTGCACGATTATTTGATGCGCAACTTCCAAGCAAAACACGTTTCACCTACTTGATAAACCTTTTGCTATTGGGATCAATGCTGATAACGATAGTAGGCGGTATATCAATGTCGCAAGTATTATTTCCCGGAATTGGTCTTCGTCATTTCAGGCAAATTCATTCACTAACAGCCAACATCTTACTCGTTTTAGTCGGTATTCACATGGGACTTCATGGGCAAAGGCTTTTGTCAAATATCAAACGGATATTTAATACAACCTTTCAAAAAATGATTGGAAGCATTGCAGTATTTCTATTAGTTTCCTTTCTCTTGTTCGGCGGATATAAATTAATTTCAGATCACGTCCCAAATGTTGAGTTACAACAGCAGGCCCCACGCCAACATAACACCGGCAATACTAGAGGACCTCATAAACTGCAACCCCAAAGTGATGGCAGGTTCAAAAATGAGCATAGAAATTTCAGCCCTATTGGTTTCATTTTTAACTCCGTAATAATTTTAGCGGTTGCTGTAATGACGCATACATTTAACACTAGGCATTCTAATAAATAGTTAACCAGGGCCCGCCCCCACTTATAAGAAGTGGGGGTCTTAAAAACTGGAATCTAGCTGCAACTGAAAAAAGTCGAACTTTAGGCTAGGTGAAACTTGTGATCAAGTACACTATTATAACAAATATGAACTGCGAGGCAACCAGATAGTAACACAGGTACCTTTTCCCCGCTCACTTTGAATCTCAATGGTACCTTCGTGGTTCTTAACAATGGACTGGCAAATTGATAATCCTAAGCCACTGCCTCCCCCATCACGTCTGCGGGCCCCATCAGACCTATAAAAACGGTCAAAAATATGGGACAAATCCTGAGGATGAATGCCAATTCCTGTATCTTTGATGACTAACTCTACTCCTTCATCCCCTCCCAAACTGACTTTATCTCGTAAAATCAATTCTATTAGTCCTCCGGCAGGTGTATAACGAATGCTATTATGCAAAAGATTTTTCAATAACCGTTCTATAGCCAAGGGGTTACAGTCTATTCGTATGTCTTTTTCTAAACTAATAATTATGGAGATTTGAGTTTTTTCTGCAAAATCCCCAAGTTCACTGTTCACCCTTTGCAGAATCGGTCCTAAGGCTACAGATTCTTCAAATTGCATGTGCAACCCGCTGTCAAATCTAGCCAATGCTAACAGATTGTCTGTTAATGAACTCATATAGTCCACCTCTGTCAGGCATCCCTTTAAAGCCTGTACGTATTCCTTCTCGCTGCGCTTCTGACGCAGGGTGATTTCCAACTCAGAACGAAGTGCACTTAATGGAGTTCGCAAATCATGCGCAGCGTCATTGACGAACCTGGTTTGAGTCGTAAAAGCAGCTTCTAACCGTTTTAACATTGCATTTAAGACGTCCACCAAATGGTTCAAAGTAGCATCTCGTATAGGAACATCGATCCTCGATGTTAACGTATTGGCATCAATTTTCTTAGCCACAACAATTATCTTGCGTAATGGTTTAAAGGTACTCCACACCAAATAAGCGGAAATAACAGCAACAACCATGACAGCGCCTAAGGAAATGATTAGTAAGATTTTTCGCAGGTTATAAAGCATATCGGCATTATTTGTCACAGGCGAGGCGACTTGAAGTACATAATTTCCATCTTTGCCATTAGGCAAAGGCCAGTATAAAATACGCATTCCACCTTCTTCGGGCCAAAAAGGACGCAGCCAAATAGGCAACGAGGATGCGTTCAAATGCTCGCGATGCCCATGAGACCCGTGACGCCCATGTGAAGGCTCATATGCAGAATTAGAGAAAGACCCGAGGGAGTCAGTAAAACTTTCTCTCCCTTTTAATGCTAACTGCAACAAATCATCGTCTACAGGAAGAACCCCTTGAGTCGAAGAATATACAATCTTGTCTTGGTTATCAATCACTTGGATATATAGTTGTTGCTGCGCTTCCTTACTAGTTGATAATTCTTGAGTCCAACCTTTGTCAGACCAATTGCTAGCAATTGATTGAGCCAAAGAAGTTAGTGATGAGTCAAGGCTGCTTTTCAACAAATAATCCGTTGTCATATAGGAAGCAAAAAGGGCAGCAAAAAGTACCGTAATAAACACACCGCCGGTAATTACGGCAAGACGCAAAGGTAAGCTGTTTTGCCACAAACGCAATCATTCTACCTCCAAACGATAGCCAACACCACGCATGGTTTTGATCCATGCGCGATTGTCAATTAATCTTAGTTTCTTTCTCAAATTTTTTATCTGAGCCTCGATTGTATTATCTGAAGCATCCCAAGGATCCTGCCAGCATTGTTCTGCCAAAGTTTCCTTACTCAGTATCTGACCTGAATGACGGATAAAGACGTCCATCAGTTCATATTCCAGCCTATTTAGCATTACTGAACGCTCACGATAAGTAAGAAGCCTGGTCTGAGGATTAAGTTCCAACGTTCCTGCTTTTAAAAGAGGAGTAATGTTGAAACTTCCACGACGTTGCAAAACTTCTATCCTGGCTAATAACTCAGCGAAGGCAAACGGTTTACAAAGATAATCATCTGCACCAGCCTTTAGCCCAGTTACTCGATCGGATACAGCATCCATAGCTGTTAACATAAGTATAGGAATGGTGCAGTTATTTTGCCTCCATTTTTGCAGTAAATCTTCGCCCCGCATATCAGGTAACATACGATCCAAGATAATTACACCATAATCACGATGGAGATAAAATAGCTCTGCTTCGTTCCCATCCACCGCACGATCAACATGATAACCTTCCTCAAATAAACCGCGCACTAAAATTTCCCCTAAATGAATATCATCCTCCACCAGCAAGATCCTCATCATCGCCCTCCCTCATAGCGAATACATCTCCGTTTTCTCCCCCACCGAAGCAAGGTATGAGAACCATTCCCACATTTATTTGTATAATCATCATAACTCAAATCCAAAGTATGGAAAATAGTTAATTTCTCCTGACCATTAAATGTTTTGAGTTACATATCTTTACTATAGGCTGCTAAACTGAAATTAAGCTGAAGTGAACTCGTTCAGCTAAAGCTGAACATCGAGACTTCGGTGGCCCCCACCGAAGCAGAATACGGGAGACCCACTCCCACTTATAGAAGCGGGAGCCGAAACAACGGGGCCGTGAGAAACTAAGTTTCAACACGGCCCCGTTTTACGATTGGGTAAATTGTCAACAATCAGCCTAACCGCTTGTTTTGTAGAATACTATTACATATATGGCCTATGAATTCGCAAAAAACTAAGGGGAATCGCAAAGCGATACCCCTTAGTTTTTTGTAAGACGCTGATCTTTCTTATGTACTATCCAAGTTTGTTGTCAGGCAATAAATCTTTAAAATTTTCGGCAAACTGCATGGCAACTGTTTGTACTTCCGCCAGCTTTTCCGGTTTTAGCAAGGCAATCATTCTAGGAATAAACTGCATAATATCATCCTGTGTCAAATTGCCTTCCGCCAGCTTCTTAAAGTTTTCAGCAAGTAAAACTTTTGCTTCTTCTACCTTTTCAGCTTGAACTCTTTCTAAAATAAAACTTAAAAATTGTTCCTGTCCGTTATTCATAGTAACCTCCATCAAGTTTATAACATTCCATAGTATACCACAATTTAATCATGTAAAACTTATCATGCTGCAATATTGAGCAGGCACCTTCCTTATTTTAATCTGGGATAATTTACAATTTTGCTTCTTTTACGGATATAGTCATTATTTTATGAGGCCAAGCAGCTAAAACAGCTCCTAATAAGACACAGGCGGCGCCAATATTTTGAGTGAAATTCAAATATTCACCCAAGAAAATATAAGCTAACCCCACAGTCAACACTGGCTCTAACGTACTGACAATTGAGGCTGTTGTCGGTCCAACTTTCTGAAGTCCCCAAAAAAACGTTAAGATTGCTATAATGGTTGATAAAATTGCGATCCCCAAAATGTCCATCCACGTTATAGCAGCGATATTCCATGTAAATCCCTGAATTAGACCCGTTATCCCATAAGTTACACACGCTGCACTTGTAATGACTGCAGAACTGAGCAACGGGCTAACCGAATTTATTATGCGATTACTTGTTAGAATATAGATCGAATAAATTGCCGCCGCACCTAAAGAGCAGAAGATTCCGAGTAAATTCAAACCTTCAAAGCTCACTCCTAAAACAAGGATTAAACCCAAAATGGAAAAAAGTAACCCGCTGACTTTAGTAATAGATAGTCTTTCCTGTTTAGTTGCTAAAGCCAAAATTGTCACCAAAACAGGATATACATAAAAAATAAGAGAAGCCATGGAACTTGGTATGAATTTTACCGCTGAAATGTATAACCCGGCTTGCCCTGCATAAACGACACCGCCAAGTAACCAAAGTCTAAAGAAATCTCGTTTAGTTAAATGCTTCATACTTTTTCCCAAAATAACTAAACTCCAAAAGGCTATCGCTCCAATAAAAAACCGAACAAACAAAACCGTTGCCAAATTTGCTCCGCCTGCAAAAACAAATTTCCCAAATATTGGATAGAAAGCAAAGCCTAATGCTGAAATAATAATTGCAGCAATTCCGCCACCGTGCCCTTTACCCCTCACGTTATTCATTTTGCCACCTCAGTATTTAGTTTTCATCAAATTATACTACCATATATTATTGGATGATGACAATTTAATATCTAAAAAATCCGAGAATACACACGTTTTCTTAAACTTCTGATCGTCCAAAATGAATTAATCACCCATACTGCCCGCCCTGTAAGGGTTCTTCTTTATCAGCCGAAACGATAGGGTCTAAGTAGACAAGGCCTCCCCATATTGCCAGATCACAAAAAAGGAGTGGGGCTAATCCAGGAGAGCACCATAAAATACTCTTCTCCCTAAATGCTTGCCCGCTAGCTCATAATTATGCATCATCAATACATCAATAACGATCCAAATACTTTATATATTAAATTGCACCAAATTAATCCAGATTATGTTATAAAATTCAAACGTTGTAGGATGGGGAATTAGAATAAAAGTCTAATACTTTTGAAACACTTAATACCATGATGAAAATAAAACGATTGCGCGAGGGGGTTAACAAATGCAATTAGCAGCCCATGAGGCCCATGACCTACATGAATTAACACTCAGCTGTGTAAACTCAATTACGAATATGGCTTTTTTTCTTAGTCAACCCTCCAGGTTCCTCCCTTAAACAATACCCTGCCAAATTATACTCAATCCCAAGCAGACGACCAATCCGTTACTCCAAGGACTCAGGTGAGTTCGCTAAATGACAGGGAGATTGCGACGTCTTATATGTTAACGTTAAAAAGAGCTGGCCGTGAATATGCTTGGTCTGCAATGGAAGCAAGTAATCCGGGGGTACGTGCCTTTTTAGAGGATGCATTTAAAATGTCATCCCATCATGCCTATGACGTTTGGCAATGGATGGTCAAAAAAGGATATTATCCTTTGGAGGCTGCCGATCAAACCGTAATGCATACCCTTGGGCAAATGTATAATGTTGTCCAAGGTCCGGCTGCAACTTTACAGTGAACTCGTTCAGCTAAAGCTGAACATTTTGGATAAAACAAAAACATGAATAAGCACTCTCATTTGAGAGTGCTTAAAGTTTACTACCATCTTTTGGATCTTCGAACTATATCTCTTTTTGCTAGGCAATGCGCCTTGTCCTGATTCTTGTCCCTTTTGTTAATTAGCGAACTCTAATTTTTTCGCCAGGGTAGATCCGGTTAGGATTACAAATTTGAGGATTTAATACTATCAATCGATGAACGTGTGTTCCATAGTTCTTAGCAATTATATGAAGCGTTTCGCCTCTGCGTACATAATGATACATTTTAAATTCCCTCCTCATGATGATTACACTCCATAATATTCCATCAGCAACTTGTTCGGTGTTTGACCAATGAAGTATTTCTTACTTAGTAGTCGTATGCTCATGGCTATAAGAGCATATTAATGGACAAAAAAAAGCTGTGCATGGACACAGCTTGCAATTATTAACGTACCATCATAATATCAATTTTATCAACCGGCACTATTATAAATTTAGACTAGTACGCTTTCTTGATTCCTGTTAATTGACTGGAAAAGTCGTCAAGGGCGACTAAATCTTTAGGGCTCAGGTCATGAAGAGATGTTTTGCCCAAGCTGCGCAAAACTTGTTCCATTTCTACAACCATCGAACGCAAAACATTAGCAACCCTCTCTGCACTTACCCCTATATCCAACTTATGGTTATATTTTGACACATAACTTACAAGAGTTGTCGGGGGTTCCCAGGGTAAAACCTTCTTATGTTGTTTATTGACCATAGCGTATAAAGGAAGGGTCCCAAGATAAATAGCATCAGCGCCCAGTGCGATGGCTTTAAGACAACTTCCTGGATTGAAATATCCGCCTGCTACAATCAGGCTAACTTGATTTCTTACTCTTTGATCGTTCAAATATCTAACTGCCCGAACTAAGGCATGCAGGCTTGGAATTCCAAAGTCATCCTGAATCGTCGGATTTGAGGTTAATGCACCACCCTGCGCACCGTCAATTGCAATAACATCAACCCCGTATTCCAAAGCCATTGCCAACTCTTCTTCTATTTTTTCAGTTGCCATCATTTTAATTCCAATTGGGATACCCTGAGCTCTTTGACGAATCTTACTAAAAAATGTTGGCCAATCATTTTTACTCCGTATGCCAGGAGGTGCAGGCATTCGACTTATACCTTCATTCCGAGATAACCCCATGAGTCTTCGAGCCTTTCCTTTGATTTCCTCCGGAGCAACATAATAGGCTCCCATTTGTGCCCCTTGTCCAACTTGTATTTCTAACATGTCTGCAGCCAAAATTTCCTCGTCTTTTCGTAACCCCCATGGCCAATTGGAAATTTGCAGAATATATTTACCTGCTTCCCGCCGCTCTTCTTCTAAGTACGGACCTTCACCGGAACAGATTGCAGTACCGGCCGTTTTTGCTCCTCTGGCCAGGGCCCTTTTGGCTTTTTCACTTAAAGCTATACCGTATGCCATCCCAGAAATAATCAATGGAATTGGCAATATTAACGGTTTACTGGCCTTCTTACCAATCACAACCTCCATATCGATCTTTGTATTACCGGGCTTAGAAAGATCAGTAAGCTGTGGTGGTATGAACATTATATTATCATAACCATCAAACTTTTTAGGCGTTCCTATTGGTCTTGTAATAGCAGTCCCTTGAGTCGCTCTAAGGTTGATTTCCATGATGTTATGGATATCTGCACGCTTAATAGCTGTCCACAACTCCATAATATTTTGGTTATATTCATCTGTTGTTATTGTAGTAACCGCATCCGCAATATTTTTCTGAATCCGCTTACGTAAAAGAGGCTGCACAGATAAAGCCGCTAGTGGTAATGCAGCTAACATTATTCTCCGATTTCTAGTTTTTGTTTTTCTTGTTGAACCCAAAACCTTAAGTCTATTAGCTTTCATTTTTAGTACCTCCTTGAAAATAAAAATTCAGCGAGCCAAATATTAAAACACCAAAGCGGCTTTACTATTTCTTATGATCGCAGCACTCTCTTAGCCAGCAATAGTTTTATTTTGCATTTGACTAAACCAGCCATTAAATTGAACGATTACTGTTAGAGTTTGCCCCCAATCAGTTGTCCTATTCGTCTTAGTTTCTTTCCAGGCAACAGAAACGGCGATATGATTTTAATCATATCGCCGCTAACCTGGAACAGTTCCCTTCGTTGTTCGGGTTCTGTTTGATAATCGAAGGAGCATGCTAATCGCCTTATTCTTGTTTACTTCCATATTTATGAACCTGGATATCTAAAGAAAAAACTAAACCTTTCGGAACGATTGAACATATTTGAGGAATTAGAGGATCAATTTTCTCAGCTAAGTCAACAATTTCCAAGATAATGGGCAGATCAGAAGACAATTCCAAGAGGCGTGCAGTATGAAGTACCTTATCCTGTCCATAACCTTCGATTCCTCGACTGACCGTGACACCTCCAACCCCTTTTTCTTTGAGCCAAAGGACTAAATACTGATAGAGAGGTTTGTTCTTATATCGTTCACTTTCTCCCAAATATACTTTCAGCAATTTCGCTTTCCCCAACATATTTAGAGTCCCTCCTATTGTATGAAATTTATAGAATCCGAGCTAAGCCAACTCCTAAGGCGGCCGCAGCGAAGCCAACAGTTACAGTTAAAAGAGTATAAAGCCCTGCTGTGAGTAAACTACCTCCTTCCAGTAACATAATCGCTTCATAACTAAATGTTGAAAACGTCGTGTAGGCACCAAGAAAACCAACGCCAATACCAAGGCGCAATAATGGACTTAGGGTTAATCTTTCAATGAATAAAATATTCAAGAATCCCAATAAAAACGCACCAGTTACGTTGATAATAAACGTACCTAATGGAAAACCATGACTCCACTTAGTGGATACCCATAAGCCGAGACTGTAGCGCGACAATGCCCCTAGAGCGCCTCCTAAAGCTATGACAAAAATATTCAACAGTTTTGCTCCTTCCTTAAAAACCAAAAAGACTCCTACTGAAAAAGTTTCAGTAGGAGCCATCAGCGTAATGCAATAGCGAGCCCCATCGCAAGTAGGGTTAATCAAACCCAACTCATTGTCTATGATAACCGAAAATGCCCATTTAAGCAAGTGAAGATATTTCCGCCAAGCAAGCCAGAACAAAAGGCCGGCTAAATGCTGCCATATCCCTTTGACAAAACGTATCTCCTCGTTATTTGTCATCATACTATTGTAAGCTTGCTCCAACATGTTCTTATCTTAAAGTCAGTAAACCTTACCCGACAGTATTAGCGGCATTTTTCACGACGGTTACTAATTCGTCCCTTTTCGTGCCGCTAACGCAAACATCATAAAAGCCCATGTCCTTAAGAATTTTAACATCATTTGGCGGAATGACTCCCCCAATGACAAAGGCAATACTTTTATCAATGCCTTTTTGTTTCGCTAATTCCAAGAGGTGTTTTCCTGTACGCAAATGAGCGCCCGATAGTGAGCTGACACCAATAATTTGTACATCTTCTTCCATCGCTGCTTTGAGTGCATTTTCTGCAGTGGTGTTACCCATATAGACAACTTCCATACCTTCTTCTTTTAAAATGGTACTCACGACGATGATTCCGCGATTATGTGTCTCGGGTCCGAGGCAACACATTAAAACTTTAATTTTCCTATCTTCCACCGATTGTCCACCCCTTTCACTTAAAATACACTGGGTCGTTTCCAAAGGCCAAAAACTTCTTTAAATATCTTCCATTGTTCACCAACCGTACAACCTGCTCGAGCACAATTCACAGTATATTCCATGACGTTCTTACCCTCTCTGCAAGCGATCCTTAATTCATTAAGAGCCTTTTCAACCTCATCACTATTTCTATTCTTTCTGTGATCCTCAAGGCGTTGTAATTGTCTGGCCTCACATTCCTCAGGATAATGGAAGGCTTCAAAATCTTCTCCTTCACCACTTTTTTGGTAATTATGACCGACAATTTTAATTTCACCTTTTTCAATTCGCATTTGCTCTTTATACATATAATTGTATATTTTCCGGCTGAGATAGCCGTTGGCAATAGCTTCCACATAGCCCCCTTGGTTCTCAATCTCTGTGATCTCGGCTAAGATTTTCTCTTCCATCTGATTGGTCAAAGCCTCTACGTAATAAGAACCTCCCAATGGATCAACAACAGCGGTAACTCCTGTTTCATGTTCAATAATTTGTTGTGTCCGTAAAGAAAGCAGGGATGCTTCCTCAGAAGGAACCGAAATTGCCTCGTCATACGAATCGACATGCAAAGACTGGACTCCGCCAAGAACAGCAGCCAGCGCCTCAAAAGCCGATCGAATAGCATTGTTATAGGGTTCTTCCCTGACTAAGCTTATACCCGAAGTCTGAAGATGACACCTCATCCAGGTTGAGCGATCGTTCTTAGCATTATACTTATACTTAAGGATTCTGTACCATAGTCTCCTCATCGCCCGTAGTCTGGAAACCTCCTCGAAGATATCCATCCCTCCAGACCAGAAGAAGGCTAATCTCTCAGCTACCCAATCCACTTCGTAACCGCGGCGGATCATTTCATCCAAGATTGCCATCCCGTGAGTTACTGCAACAGCCATCTCTGTAACGCCGGATGTCCCAAATTCTCGGAAATTGTAACCATTAAGCGTAATAAAATTCCATTTTGGCACATTCTTACGGATGAATTCAATATTGTCACACTCAATCCGGAAACAATCTTTAGGTGGAATATATTCAGAAGAATTACGAACAAGTTCTTCCAGCGTCAGATCATTTTGTGAACTGCCTTTAAGTTGATCCCAAGGTACCCCTCTTATTTCGGCCATGACCAAATACATCGGAAAGAGGCAGGCAGTATTGGAAGGGTAGTGCGTAACGATGGAGGAGGTTTCTTTCGCAATATCAATCCCTTCATAAAGCAATTCCCAGTCCTGAACATGGTTGACACTGACTCCACAGGATCCAACGGAACCTTGTGCCATTGGGTCGTCACAATCATACATTTGAATCGTTGGCATATCAAAAAGAAGATTAATTCCTGTAGCTCCGTGATTCAGCAAATACCTTATTCGGGCGTTCGTGTCCTCCGGACCGCCGAAACCGACCAATTGACGTTGGGTAAAGGTGCGGCCGCGATACATATTACTGTGAATTCCCCGAGTAAACGGAGCTTCGCCTGGGTTTCCCAGTTGATCACCATAATCCGTATTGGCAATATTCAATGGAGTATAGATCATTTCCCGTGGAATTTCAGAACCCAGAACTGTAAGAGGAATATTACTCCAATTTTCAAGATCCTTAGGTTTAACCCTTTCCTTTTTCCATTGATTAAGACTTTCTTGAACTTTGGCGAGATAAGTTGGGTCATAGACTTGACAATTATCAGTTTCCTTCATAGTCTCTTTAAGTATCTCTAACGTTGTTTTCTGTTGCTTACTTTGCATAATTATTCACCCTCCTCAATGTGTATTGGCAAAAAGCAATTGCAGAATTTCATCCGCGGCATGATAAGGATTTAAATCCTCCTCTCGAACTCTTTTTAAAATAGTTTTAACTTCGTCAACTTCTAGAAAACTTTTACGCAAGTAGTTCTTCAAACCTTCTTCTATAGCACCATAGCAGGCATGTTCACGCTGCAAATGGGTCTGTTGTTTTTTTAATCCCGATTGGCATAAAAATGTTCTGTGTCTGTGAATGGCTTCATAGAGGTCTGAGATCCCCCGGTCATTGAGGGCTTCCGTCAAGACAATTTCCGGAGTCCAGTCACTTTCTTTCTTTAAATAGAGCATCATTTGCAGGTCATCGACAACATCTCGGGCACCTGGAAGATCGGCTTTATTGACGACTAACACATCGGCAATTTCTAAGATCCCTGCTTTTAAGGCCTGCATCTGATCGCCCAGTCCCGGGACAGAAACAACAATCTTTGTGTCAGCATAACGAATGATATCCGCTTCCATTTGACCCACTCCTACGGTTTCGACGATTATAATCTCTTTCCCATAGGCATCCATCAGTTTAATAATTTCACTTAACCTAGGGGCCAAACCGCCTAGAGCACCACGGGTGGCTAAACTCCGCAAGTATACACCGTCATCTTTATAAGCCCACTCCATTCGCACTCGATCCCCCAAAAAGGCTCCTCCGCTAAAAATACTGCTAGGGTCTACACAGAGCACACCAACACTATAATCTTCACTTCTAAAATTTCGGATCAATTTATCAACTAAGGTGCTTTTTCCAGCGCCGGGAGGACCAGTAACCCCGAGAACATAAGCTTTGCCGGTCAGGGGATAGATTGCTTTCATAATATCGAGCGATTTAGGGCTATCGTTCTCGACCATCGTGATTAGCTTACTAAGAGCTATGCGATCTTTTTGGATTAAGCGTTCAATAAGTTTTTCCATCTCTACATCTCCAATAACATAACTTCGCAAATAGGCGTTTGCATGATCTCTAAATAAAATACCCGCCATTGATATCGATAACTGCACCTGTCATGTAGGATGCAGAATCAGCCGCGACAAAGGCAACGACATCAGCAATTTCAGCTGGTTCCGCCAAACGGCCGGCAGGAATCTTGGCAATGAGTGCCTGAAGTTGTTCTTCAGGATATTTCATCATCATATCCGTTTTAATATAGCCAGGAGCCAGTGCATTACAGGTAATTCCTTGGGACATATTCTCAACAGCTGTAACTTTAGTTAAGCCGATTAAACCCGATTTTGTTGACGCATAATACCCTGTTCCAAAGATACCTAGTCTAGCCGTAAGAGATGAGATATTGACAATTCGGCCATAATTATTTTGTCTCATACTAGGCAATACAGCTTTAGTACAGATGAAAGGCCCGGTAAGATTTACATTCATTACTGCATTCCAATTCTGTATATTGCCTTTATGGATCAAACCATCTCGATTAATACCGGCATTGTTAACAAGGATATCGATCCGTCCGAAACGTGCTATGATTTCCCCAACCATCTCATTGACTTCACTTTCTTGAGTCACGTCCGCAAGAAAAACCTCAGCGTCTGTTCCCATTTTACGAAGTTCTAAGACAGTCTCATGGGCTTTTACCTCATTCAGGGAAATATCGTTAATTGCGAGTTTAGCCCCCTCCTTTGCTAAGGCGAAAGCAATTGCTTTTCCTAATCCCTGACCGCTGCCTGTTACTAGAGCAACTCTATCTTTAATTTTCATGGATTACCTTCCTTTCAACTATTTCAAATTACCTCGAATAATTCACGAGTCCCTTAATCCACAACTTGTTTTCCGGAAACAAAGAACGCACACACGAAGATTCCAATAATCGATAAGATGATCGCGACACTCAAGGCATAGACCCAAGATCCTGTTGCATTAACGATAAATCCTGTAACGATCGGCGCAATAATGCCGGCAATAGTCCCAAAGGTATTCATTATACCGGATATTAAGCCTGCATTTTTGGGCCCAAGATCAATAGGGAGCGCCCAGAAAGAGGAAAAGTTCATAGATAGGAAGGAGACTGCGAGGGTAATCCACAAAACAGCCATTCCGCCAGTTGCTGCCATTGCCCCAAGGTAAAGGAATAAAGCGCTCCCTCCAAAGGCTGCGTACATAATATACTTGCGAGCACGGGTTACACCGATTTTAGGTATCATGCGATCTGAAATATACCCAGCCAAGTTTGTTATTATGAAGGCTCCAAGATATGGCATCATTCCGTAAATACCCATTTTTAAGATGCTAAAATGACGGGCCATAACAAGATATCCTGGAAGCCAGGTTAAATAAAGATACCAAGAGTAGTTCTGGAAAAAGTAATTGATAGCTAAAGCCCAAACAGGGCCTGATCTCAGGACAGCACTCATGTTGTTAGAATGCTCTTTCTTAGCCCCATGTCCCGCCCCAATTAGCTCTAATTCCTCTTGATTGACTTTAGGGTGATCTGCCGGACGATCTTTGGCATACCATAACCAGAAAAAAGTCCAGATGAGGCCTAACAGACCTGCAAAATAAAAGACTGCCGGCCAGCCGAAAGTGTTAATTATCCAGGCACTAATTGGCACTGAAACGGCTAGGCTTAAAGCCATTCCTGATAAATTCCAAGCTTGCGAACGTGCTCTTTCTTTAACAGGCACCCAATTGGAAGCCATAGCCGTTTCCGCAGGAAATGTCACAGCTTCGCCAAACCCCATAAATGCTCTGACGATCCATAAGCTGTTTAGACCTCTAGCAAAGGGTGTAGCTGCAGTAAATATTGACCACCAGGCTACACCCGCTGCTAAAACTCGTTTGCCGCCAATTTTATCCGCTATCCATCCAGCAGGGATTTGCAAAACTAGATAACCTACAAAAAAAGCTGAAAGAATCGAGCCCCATTGGGCAGTATTCCAACCATGTTCCTTCATAATCGTTACAGAAGCTACGGAAAGGTTGGCTCTATCCATATAGGCAATGACAATACTTAAAAAGGTTAGGATTACAATGTTAGTACGAACTCTAGTGGGTTTTGTTCCCTTGGCTTTAGACGCAGCATCCTTCGTATATGGTTTTAATGGCAGTTCATTCAAGTAGTTTCACCCCCAAAAAATTTTCATCTTTAGAGCGCGCTCAGCTAACTCTATTGCAAAAAGCGCGCCAGTATATTCTTAATATTCAGATAATAAACAGTGCACTTATTGCTGCATTTTCCCGGCAATTGAAACTAACAAAAAAAATTAGCGATGCCTCATTGCATCGCTTTAGCTCTTTTTACAGGGAAATTCCTGATGCTCTGACTAATCAGTGATGCTTCTTGGCATCACTGAACTTTGGTTTTCATAAAATTTTAGCTTTCGAACAACGGTAGATTGATTAATACCTAACATCGAAGCAGCTTTCCTTGTACTCTTGGTCAAATGATAGGCTTGTAAGATCATTTTCTTCTCTGTTTCGGCTAAGGCATCTTTTAAAAGACTAAGCGGAGGCGAATCTAAAGCAGTTGTTTCTTTGGAACCATTAAATAAGGAAGGCTCGATCCATTCATCAGGGCTTAAAATCACCATTCGTTCAATGCTATTTTCTAGTTCCCGAATGTTTCCTGGCCAATCGTGCTCAGTAAAAGCTTGCATGAGTTCAGGAGGAATTTTACGATTAAGGTTATATTTCTTAGAAAATTTTCGAATGAAGTATTCCACTAACATAGGAATATCAGTTACACGTTCACGGAGAGGCGGAACATAAATATTTACAACATTTAAGCGATAGAAAAGATCCTGCCGAAACGTTCCCTCTTTAACCATTTGTTCTAAATTTCGGTTTGTCGCTGTGATCAGCCGTACATCAACAGGAATGCTCCGCGTCCCACCCAGGCGGGTAATCTCCTTCTCTTGGATCACTCTTAATAACTTAACTTGAAGGTCAAGAGGGAGTTCACCCACTTCATCGAGAAATAAGGTTCCATTTAAAGCAAGTTCAAAGATTCCAGGTTTCCCCTTCTTTGAGGCCCCTGTGAAGGCGCCTTCTTCATAGCCAAATAGTTCAGACTCTATCAGACTTGGTGAGAGAGCTCCACAATTGATTTTAATGAAAGGCCCAGTAGATCGTTTGCTTGCTTCACGAATCATCCGTGTTATAATTTCCTTGCCTACGCCCGATTCCCCAGTAATTAATACATTTGTATCCACTCGCGCCACGCGAATGGATAATTCCACTACTTTTCGGATTTCAGGGCTATTAAAGATAAAGCCGTCCTCAAGTGCTTTTATTTTTAAGCGGGATAGTTCAGAGCGATAGGTATCCATCTCTTGAGAAAATTTATGAAGATTTCGTCTTAAGGAATTTAGTTCAGTAAGGTCTCGTATATTGGCAATTACACGTACTACCTTGCCATTAGTATTTAAAACGGGGGTCCCTGTAAACAGAATTTCCCTACCATTAATTTCTTGAATCATAGTAGAGGAGTGAAGGGTTTGGAGTACTTTGGATGTGACAAGTTCCGATAAGTAACCATTTGTTACAAGTTCAGTTACAGATTGTCCTGTAAAATTCTCTTCAAGGGGAATGCCAAGCATTAATCGGTAGGCCTTGTTCATGCGGATTATGCAGCCTTTACCATCTGTAATTACTAAACCATCAGCCGAAGAATCGATCAAGGCGCTGAGTTCGCTATTCAGCTCTTGAACAGAATGTAATTGGTGAGAAACCAATTCTAGGTCAGTAATATCTATAAAAGAGCCTACTGCTCCGGTTATTTGTCGATTAATTATAATAGGAGTGCGATTGGTTAATACTGTTTTATCTCCAATCTGCATCTTAACTCCATATTGGGGCTTAGCACTATATAAAACATCTTTGATCTTAGACAAAGGAATAAGTTCATTAACATCACGCCCAATAATTTCGTCCCCGCATACCATAAATTTCTTGGCAGTTTCATTGATAAACGTTATTTTCCCATTTATATCAACAGCGATGATTCCACTATGGATTGAGTCAAGCATAGCTCGAAGTTCATTCATAAGAATTCTTAGATTCTTGCCCTCAGTACTTTCATAGCCCATTAAAGTTCCCCCAATCGTAACGTAAAGTATAGAATCATGTTAAGTTATATTTGTAAGCATCCAGGTTGATGATAAAGAAGCCATCTCCTTGTAACATTTACAAGGGATGGCTTTCTGTTTTTATCATCATTTTTCCTGCATTATCTCGTTATTTATTCCCGCTTTATTATCCTATAGAATTAGAATTCTTAAACCCTTATCTACCCGTTCCCAAGAATCCAAGAAAATTTATCTACATTAAGGCCCTCTCCAAGAATGGATAAGGTGAATTTGAATCTGATATCTACCTTTTCTATGTTCTAAGTGTAACTCGCTGATATGAGTATCCTATGAAAAAGTTACAAATTTAGAACTTCCCTTACCATTATATGTCTCGATCCTTGAATTTTTAATGATTCAACTTCATTTGTTCCTGACCAGATCATCCAAGTAATGCAGTATTTCTTAGTCATTGCTTCATTTCTGATGGCATTCCCAGCAGTAAAGCTTTACTCCAGCATATGTATGACATCTCTGACAAAACTGCTCTTCGTTGGAATGACACTTCAGACAGGTTTTTTCAAGGCTAATCGTATATTTCTGACCACGACTGTTAACATATATGGTGTTACCCTCTCGCACATACTCATCCCGCCATTTATACAATAATTGCATATGATAAGCTTTCATATACTCTGTCGGCTCAACGCACTGCTTAACCGCCATTGCATTAATGACTGGTGTATCCAGCGATGGGGCAGGTGGAACATTTGCCTTTCCCAAACTAGCGAGAAATGGTGAAATAAGCAAGATTATAAATATCAATATTCCTAGGTAGACTTTTTTACTATAAATCATACTCAGTACTCCCTTTCAAGAACTCGACATGTAATCTTACAGCCTATCTTTCTGGAGGTTTTAACCAATATTCGCTTCGTTTTCGGATGCACTCCACTGATAAATCGGTTTTACAGACGACATTGCTAGATAAACCAAGAGACTACTGACTAGGAATATATGAATAAATAAAATGTTGCCTAAGTTCGTTGGTATAAATGGTCTGAAAGTAACTAAGCCCATGCCTAATTCCTTCACACTCACTATATTCACTCGCCAATAATAGGCCATAATAATTCCCGACAAAACACTCCCGAGAAGCAGAAATAAAGGGACATAGCTGAAAGGCAAAGAAGTATTCTTCGCAAATGAAGTATAAATACTGCGTAATATGATAACCGTTAAAGCCACCATAAACACGATGTCCGTAATATAAATTGCATTGTGGGGGAAACCAATTGTAAGAAAACTATCAATATTCTCCAAACCTTGAATAAACAAGGGCACTGGATTTAGGAACAACCGCAAATGCCGTAATAGAATAATCAGAAAAGCCCCAAAAAAGATATAGACACCTGCCCAAAACCAGTTTGAAGGCCCTGACTCTTCTTTAGATCCTTGCTTTTTCATTTTTATGTTTCCGAAGAAAGAGCGGAAGAACAGTAATTCTAATAGTCTTCTAGCCATCAATTTTTTAGTCCCCGGCGAATTTACGGAATCATTTTGTTCAAATTTTAATAGACGATTTATAAAACCAATTGCGAATATGATTAAAGCCAAGTAGGGTATAGCGATTCCAAAGATTTCATAGAGTCTAAGAACTCCTACCCCAAACCAAGCAATAAACGTCAAAGCTAAAACAACCAATAATGAAGACAAAAATTTCATTTTAATTAACGCCTCACTTCTTTCAGAAAATTACTTAGCCCAAATTATAGACTTCCTTACCCTTTTCCTTTAAAAGAAGCAACCTTATTTTCATCTAAGAAATACATTTCAACTATCTAATTGAAAGATTACTATTAGAGTTTGCCCTCAATCAGTTGTCCTATTCGTCCTTGTTTCTAAGCCTGTAACTTTGATTTTGGAGAAGAAATCGCCACATCTGTCCATGCCTGATTCTTACTTGAGACAATGGGGTTAACTCCTTTCCTGATAGATTATAATTATCCTTTTCCAGGCAACAAAAACGGCAATATGATCTTAATCATATTGCCGCTTAACCTTAAACCATACAAAATAACATCATGGAGTTGAAATATTTCCCCTTCTATGTAAATCCGCAATGACTTCACCTTGCGAATTGACCGCTAAATATAATACATCCTCAAATGAGTTAGCGCCTATTTTTTCAATTTGTTCCTGTATCCATGCCTCATCATGCTTTGTGCTCTTTAATTTGTCATGATCTATTTCTCCATCGACGATAATTTCCACAAAGGGGCCTTGTCCTTCCGGCGAAAGATCAGGCCCCTCTACAAGATCGATTTTTGACACTGATTGATATTCCTGTTTTGGGAGAATGCTTAAATTTCCTGTTGGTTCCAAAATAGCATATTCAATATCCGAATAAGAAAAATAACCCTTTTCCCGCAATAGCATCATGAGGACATCTAGATTAACCTTTGTTTTTCTCAAGTTTTCTCGAAACATAATTCCTTTACGGATAAGCACAATCGGTTCACCATTAGCAATTCTGCGAAATAGCCGGTATTTAAGAGCAAGTATTGCTGCTAAGACAGAGACTATTGAAAAGAGAATAAGGGTATAACAAGAGAAAAACCAATCCTGAATAGTTCGGGCCGCAATCATATTAGCTGCAAGATTTCCCATAGCTGCTCCTGCTACCCAATTAAAAAAAGTCAACTGCGTCAATTGTGTGCTTCCAATAAAACGTACTAAAATTAACAACACCAAAAATGTGACTATAGTACTAATTGATAAAAGTCCCCATAATAGTATCATACTTTTTATAGGCGTCCTTCCCTGCGTAACATGTTTAACCTTATGCAGCTTTTTGCACTGAATACTCAACATTTACCGATTCCCACAGATTAGGATTGGTCAAGTAAACTTTATCTAATTTACTATGACTCTCATTAATCTAAACGTCATAGATGTGGGCAGTTTCTCCATTGACTCTAATATATTGCAATTCATTATTTCCTATTGGGTTGGACCAAGCGCGCCCATCAGGATTGTACTGGTACATTTAGTCTTAAGAAAATAGCAAGTCAGTACGTATAGAACTTAAATCTGTTAGCAAAACGCTTATACGCTTATATATTTATACATTTACATTTTTCCAATGTTAGCTTAAGATTACTATTCTCATAAGAAGAATTTATTATGCAACAAAGCTATGGCGTCCGAGTAATCCCTATTACTCTCACTTTATCTTTTTGCGAAGACTAATATAGCCGGGAAACTATGATATTTCCGGCTATATTATTTGTCCATCAACATCAGGAATATGCACAAAGGAGAAGACACAAAAAGAGAGACACGCCTAACTTCCGATTAGACGAGTCACTCTATTTTATTTCGCAATCGCAACTATTTGTTACTGAAGTAAGTGCTTAAAATGCTTGTTAATCTTTTGGTCGGCATTTGGTCGGCAGATTCCTTGGCAAGACGTTTCCCAAAGCCCTATTTTGAAGGATCGTCTTCCAGCCATTTCAAAACGCTATAGGAACCTTCTAATGAATCATGAATTCCCCAACACCCGCAGTTTTTTGTGTCTGCGATCGCTTTCAGGCGCTCTTTGTATAGATTATATAACTCAGGTGTCTTTTCTCTATTTATCCTCTGGATTATTTCCTTATAAGTGTCAGTGAAATAATCTCCCATATCCTCGAAGATATCACCATCTTCATGAATGGATTGAACGGCTGTTTCGGCAAAATTGACCATTAATTCTAGCGGCCATATTGTTCCTTTGGCAACCTTGTCAAGATCAGAAATCACTTCTCTTACTTTAGAAATAACATCCTGAAAACCCCAATAAAGCTCTTCTACCTTTTCTTCACACTGATCATGAAGTCTGTTTTCAAGCCAGCTCTTTTTTATTTCAGGATATTTCCTTGATCTGACGGATTAATATAAAAGCACCTGTTTTCTTTTGTAGCAAGTGCTAGCCATCCATAAAATCCGTGACATCTTCATCTTATTGTAACAAAAAAGAGAGAACGCATCCCTCCATAAATTCTTGCAATATCTTCTGCCTTATTAAGGCTTTGGAGCGAAGCAAATCCAATACTCTCTCCTCAGACCCCTTAGGTTCAAAAGCGTATCTCACGCCGACAGGTGTAGTAGCACAATTACAGCATATTTTGATAATTGACAGCACCGTAGAGTATTCGCATTATAACAACTTGTCTTTCAAGCTCATTTACAAGGAAAAAAACATATAATTATCAGCCACTAGCTTTCGATATCCTTTATTTCTTAGCGGTTCATCCAATGCAAAACTTCCGGAATACGGAAAATATCTTAGTTTCATTATAGTTCGTTCTATTTTCTCAAGTAAATTGTGTGCAGCACATCAGCAAATAGATTCCCGGAAATATAGCTATATTTGTTCAAGATCTTCGCTTGCTTTAGGCGTGAACTTTAAACTATAACTCTTTTCTTACATATCTTTCCTTCAATTTTGCAAAGACTTCTTCCCCATCTAACAGTGGAACACCTTGGGCAATTTGGTTCTCAGCCTCAGCAAGCTTCTTATAAACTTCAACCAGCGCAAGTTTACGTTCATAAGTTTCCATACTCATAATGACTAAATCCCCATATCCGTTTTTCGTAATAAAAATCGGCTCGTTCTGCTTGTGGCATAATTCAGAAATTTCGTTTGTATTTCGCAGATCAGTTATTGGTCTAATATGTGGCATATCCTCTCACCTCGTCATGTGTGTTGACATTATTATAGCATAATTATGTACATATATTATATGATTCTGGTTCATTAGTATCTGCAATATAATAGATGCATTAAACAGTGCTAATTTTGCCAAGATTGAAGTCAACTATCAAGCTATATAGGGCATATAAACAAGAGGTATTTACGCTAACTTGTTGGTATCCAAAAAGTAATTGGATATCTCTGATTCAGGGAATACTTATACATGCTTCGGTGCCCGCTCCCAATCATGCAAGGAGCGGGCATTAAAAAACGTCTATATGCAATATCATTTATTTGAGTAATTTGGTTCGAAAAACTATTTTACCAGTAGTGAAGAGAGCAGTCCTAAATCCTTACTCTCAAAACAATAAAAAAGAGGTTGAAAACCTCTCTTTTATTGTTTAATCAAATTAATAATCAGTATATGATGAATCCGTATAATAAATATTTCTAATATTGCTAAAAGCAGAGGATTCACTTTGAATTTTTCTAGCAAGTTTTTGATCGACAGTTAATAAACTTATTCCATATTCTTGAACAATTGAAGCAATCATAGAATCTATAGACCCAAATTTCCTTGAATATTTAATTTGTTGTAAGGTACTAGTCTTATTACTTTCTAATATCTCAAGGTAATCTTGCTCAATCATTTCGGCTAGACCTTCAATTGTTTTTTCAGCAGTTTTAATTATATCTTCTTCCGAAATACCACATTTAAAAGCTTCAATAAATTGCTTTAAAGGTTTTTCAGCAAGATGAGATATTTCATTTACCACTCCAGAATGTGTATAAAAAATAATTTCATTAGAATTGTTTAATATATGATTAGTGAACAGTTTATTCACAGTTGAATGCCATGCATCAAATTCATTTAAAAAACCCAATAATACTCCAGTATCTACAAAAATATCTTCTGAAGGTTCAAAACCATGAAACCGATTAAAATTGATTAGTCTCATTTTTACGCAAGTCTCTTATCGTACTTAAACTAGCCTTTCCTGAATATTTACCCATCATTTTCTTTAAACCTTCTTTTTTTGCTGTTGTCAGTCCCCTTTTTTTAATAGGTGCTAATGCTGGCATATTATCATCCCCCTCTTGAAGACCGTCACGTTTATCTTTATCCATATTGTACCATCCTCTGAACAATTTTTGTACCCATAATATGCCCATTTGAGGACATATATACCCAACGAAAGGGTATATGAGGAAATACGTGGGTATTTGCGGCAGGAATTTGACACCTTCAGTTTTTTAACAGCAGATTGATAATTTGGGCGTGAGAGCCAGCTATCAATTCATGCAAGGAGCGTGGCATTTTCATGTATCATACGGGTCCAGGTATTCGCGTAAATGTTTCGCCGCAATTCGCTTATTAACTCCTCATAGTCCGTGTAAGCACCAAATGCCTCCGGGTTTATTTCTCCGGTATAGCGATAACTGACGATACGGTTATCTGTCTCAATTTGCTCCGGCACACATACAACTGAAAGAGGTGTCTGGGCGTTGAGCAGCAAACGGCACACACAATACAAGCCGCACAGTTCTGCCGGATTACCGGCATAAACCCACATACGAGAGCTGCTTTTTTATTAGCTATCGGAACTGGGCTGAGGCAAGGTGAAATACTCGCCTTGAAATGAAAAAATGTTAGTTTTAGAAATTACACCATTACTGTAAAAGAAGCCATTTCAAGGACAAATGCTGAAGGATTAATTTTCAAATCTCCGAAGACAAAAAAATCCAAGCGTACTTTACCAATACCAAAGGAGGTTGCTATTGCCTTACGTTTATGGAGAATCTTGCAGCGGAAATTAAAATCAGTCCCTGGAATAGACTTTCAAGATCAAGGACTAGTTTTCACCACTTCTAACGGAACGGTTATCTATCCAAGAAACTTTACTAGACGATTTTACTCGATAAGACCATGGCAGGATTATCGACTGAAATTAATCCACATGCCCTTCGCCATACCTATGCAACAAGGTTATTAGAAACCGGGGAAAATCTTAAGACGGTTCAAGGACTTATGGGACACGCGGATATATCCACTACATGAAATACCTATGCTCATGTTATGCCGGAAATAAAAAGGAAAGCAGTTAATAATCTCAATGGGCTATTAAGAAGGAAAAACTCTATTAAAGCTATCCACTAAAACTCGTAGAATTAAAGTTTATGCTATTATTATTAAAACAAGATTCATAAAATAAAAAGAGAGGAGCCTAAAAATGTCTATCAGAAGCGCAGCAAAAGCAATTATTATCAATAAAGGCGAGGTATTATTAAATAAATGTTTCGATGAGGATAATGGAGAATATTACACATTACCTGGTGGTGGGCAACATATGTATGAAACACTGCATGAAGCAATAATTAGAGAATGTCTTGAAGAAACGGGATACAATGTTATTCCAAAGAGGTTTGCCGCATTATTTGAAGAAATATATGAAAATCCTAAAACTAGAGAGTTATATCCAGAATATAGTCATAAAATCTATCACATTTTTATTTGTGAATTAGTTGATAACATTACAAAAGGACCTACAGAAATTGATGATATGCAGGTTAGTAGCGAATGGATTAACATACAAAATTTAGATAGCATTCAACTCTTGCCCGATATACTAAATGAAAATATTAGCACAATAATTGAGAGGCAAATTCCAATTTTTCTAGGTTCTGAACATATTCAACATAATCATGGTTAAATCATGAGTGTCATTATGATTTATACGCATTTTACTTGCACTGAAGAAAAACAACCTAGCAGGAATAAATCATGCTGTGGAGGAAAAACAAATACTTTTATTAGTAATAGAAAAAAGCCCCTCAATGCCTGAAGGACTTTTCTAATTACACAACCTTTTGAAATTGCACTACCAATTGCACTACCAGATGATTTCCACTTTATCCGAAAGGCCAAAAGCCTTGATTTTACTGGTCGGAGCGACACGATTTGAACGTGCGACCTCTACCACCCCAAGGTAGCGCTCTACCAAGCTGAGCCACGCCCCGATTGTTTCTCCAAAAGAAGACTTATACAGATTAACATACTAAAGAAAAAAATGCAACCCCAAACTAAACTCATTTTATTCTTTTTTCTATTAAACGAACAATTATCAAGTAATCCGCTCTCTGCCCCTAGGTTTGACCAATTATCTCAATTTTTCGAACCCCAGTGATTTTACCAAGTCCGTTCAAGAGATCTTCAGGGATGTCATCCATTCCTGCTGTTTCCAAGGAAATTGAAACATTGGCAATGCCCTGAAGGGGAATTCCCTGATTGATGGTTAAGACATTTCCTTTTAAGGAAGCAATAAAATTCAAGACATGAGAAAGCACTCCGGCTTTGTTTTCCAAAATCAGAGAAATGGTTAAGATTTTTTCGCGGCTGGCTTCATAAAACGGAAACACGCCGTCTTTATACTTATAGTAGGCGCTTCTGCTTAAACCTACTCGTTCAACTGCTTCATTAATCGTATAGACATCTCCTTTTACCAGGAGTTCCTTTGCCTTTGCAGTCTTCAAAATGGCTTCAGGCAGTATGTCTTTACTAACTATTAAAAAATCGTTCGTCTTGCCAACCACGAAATCTCACCTATCTCTCGATCATCCTAAATACTCAGAATTATTATAAGCTAATTAGTACAAGTTTTGCAAGAACTCAAACTTATTAACGCACCGTCTAAACCTCTTGTCCCGATAGGACAAGAGGTCAATTCTCACAAAAGTCAGCCAGCCATAGAAAACAGGAACGTCAGACACAGCCTTCAGGCGCTCTAACGTTCCTGTTTTGCACTTCAGCATCAACAAATGATAACCGATAAATACCTAATGAATATCCACGTTTTTGGGGTTAGATTCTCGTGGTTAAATAATGATGCAGATCAGCCCGCCGTTGCCATCATTAACTATCCGCTGTAATGTGTCTTGCAGTTTGTGCTGGGCATTTTCCGGCATCTTGTAGAGTTTATTTTGGATTCCTTCCCTGACTAAATCATGCAGTGATTTGCCGAAGATATTAGAACCCCAAACCTTTTTAGGATCGCTTTCAAATTCATCGAGAATGTATTTTACCAGTTCCTCTGCTTGTTTTTCAGTACCAATTAAAGGGGTGATTTCGGTCGTGACATCTGCCCTGATGATATGGAGGGAAGGAGCACTCGCTTTGAGCTTGATGCCATAATGCCCTCCTTGTTTAACAAGTTCAGGTTCTTCCAAGAACATTTCTTCCAATTGGGGAGTTACAACACCATAGCCATTGACCCGAACTTCTTCGATGGCGACGGACATTTTATCCCATTCTCTCTTAGCTTTGCTGTAATCCTGAACAATACGCAGCAAGGAGTGATCTCCTTCGATTTCCAGCCCTGTAAGCTCCTGTAAGACTGATTTGAAGAGGCCCTCGACAGCAGTCATTTCGATATTGGCTACGCCTGTACCCAGATTCATTTCCTTTAAAAGAACATCTTGAGCATACTCGCATTCTGCCAAAGCATCCAAAGCTTGATCAATATCCCGCAAGCGGCGAACACCTTCGATAGCTTTGCGGACGGTATCTTCAAAAGCCGCCCGTACCGGATGGGAACTTTCAAGTTCTTCAACCCATTTCGGCAGATCAATATTAACCTCAGCCACCGGGAACTCATAAAGTACTTCTTCGAGAATCTGAGTGATATCCTCTTGGGTCATATCCAAGCAATTCACTGCGAGAACCGGAATACTGTATTTTTCTTCCAAATCGCGACATAATTCCATGGTATTGTCCGCATAGGGCCGAGTCGTATTCAAAAGTACAACAAAGGGTTTTCCAAGCTGACGAAGCTCGTAGATGACTCTCTCCTCGGCATCTAAGTAAGCTTCCCGGGGAAGATCGGTGATCGAACCATCGGTTGTAATGACAACCCCAATGGTCGCATGGTCGGTAATAACTTTGCGAGTGCCTAATTCCGCTGCCTCCTGGAAAGACATGGGTTCATCGCTCCAAGAGGTCTTCATCATACGTGGTTCTTCTCCATCTTCGGCCTCATAACCTATAGCGCCCTCAACGCCGTAGCCCACACAATCCACTAAACGTACATTCATATGGATGGAGTCTTTGACGACGATTTCCACGGATTCCGAGGGGATAAACTTCGGTTCTGTCGTCGTAATCATTCGACCTGTCCCGCTTTGAGGAAGCTCATCTTTAGCCCGTTCCCGCTCAAAGGCATCTTGAATGTTGGGTAGGACCAGGAGGTCCATGAAACGTTTGATGAAGGTGGACTTACCTGTGCGGACTGGCCCGACGACACCGAGGTAAATATCGCCCCCCGTACGTTCTGCGATATCCCTAAAAATGTCTAGTTTTTCCATTAGAAATTTCCCTCCCTTTTGAGTGCTGTCCCAAAAATTGGGGAAGGGCCTCCACCTTATCTCCCCTTCCACCTCCCTGTAACTCGTGGATACCCGATGACTGGACTAGCACATTAAGCAATATAATTATATTGGGGTTTTTCCGAAAATATGACAGTAGAAAAAAGGGGTTGCGTAAAAACTTAACTCTAAAAATCTAAATTGGGTGCAAATAACCAAAGGCGTTCTCGCTTCACTAGTATATAGTGGAGTGAGAACGCCTTTATCCAATGATCAGACAAACTAAATTGTTTCGCTTACTTAAACCAACTCATTTCTACGACTTCCTCAAGTTCATGCTTCTTCCCGCGCATCATCAAATCTGTAACAGCAATTTTTGGATCAGCGCCTTCGAACAAGACCTTGTAGGCTTGTTGGGTAATCGGCATGGAAATATTCTTTTCCAGACTAAGTTGATAGGCTACTCGAGTATTTCTAACCCCCTCAACAACCATACCTACGTCATGAAGAACAGTATCCAGAGGTTTCCCCTGTCCAAGAGCAACGCCCGCTCGCCGGTTGCGGCTATGTTGGCTCGTACACGTCACAATCAGGTCACCAACACCGGACAGCCCGGCAAAGGTAAGAGGATGCCCGCCCATGGCTACTCCCAAACGAGCAATTTCTGCCAGCCCTCGGGTCATTAAAGCAGCCTTTGTGTTATCCCCAAAACCTAACCCTTCGGCAATGCCTGTACATAAGGCAATGACGTTTTTTAAGGCTCCCCCAAGTTCCACGCCGATGACATCGGGATTGGTATATACTCTGAATTTTGGGGTCATCATTAAATCCTGAACTTTTTCAGCAATCTCAACATCGGAAGCCACCACTACGGTTGTCGGAATATCTCTGCCGACTTCCTCCGCATGACTAGGCCCTGATAAAACGGCAATAGCCTGCTCGGTCAGTTCTTGTTTCAATACTTCCGAAAGACGATTATGTGTTTCTTCTTCCAATCCTTTAGCCGTATTAACCACAATTCCGCCCGGTCTTAAGTTAGGTTTTATAAACTGAGCAGCCTCGCGAATATTGTGGGAGGGGACACTCAAAATCACGAGATCAGCGTTCAGTTCTGTGACATCTGTGGTGGGTGTGAGTCCTGAAGGCAAGACAACTCCCGGTAGATAGCGCACATTTTCACGGAGCTTGCTCATTTGTGCCATTTCATCAGCCTTCCGGCCAATCAATGAGACTTGATGACCCGCTTTGCTCAAGAGAACAGCCAAGGCACTTCCCCAGCTCCCAGCTCCATAAACCGCAACTTTCGACATTAACCTACCTCCTAATTCGATGTTAAATACTCGATATTCGAGGTTCGATTAGGTGGGTCCTGAACGAGTTCACTTCCTAATCAACTCTTCTTATTCCCAAATTTATTTTCAGTCCCGTGTAGAAGCCGTTTGATATTCGAGCGATGAAGAGCTATCACAATTGAAGCCCCAACTAAACCAAAAATCCGATAAGCCAGGGGCTCTCGAAAGAGGAACACTGATATGGCCACTGTAAGGGCCGCAACAATCGATCCCAAGGAAACGTAGCGTGTTGCCCAAACAACGAGAATAAACAACCCGACAGCCAGCAGCATAACCTTGGGCATCAAGACTGTGATAATTCCAAATCCTGCAGCTACTCCTTTACCGCTTGGCCGAAAAGCAAAAAAAGGATTCCAACTATGACCGGCCATAGCCAATAATCCTCCTGCAATGCCGCCCCAGGCACCAAAAGCCCAATAACCCAAAGCCGCCGCTGAAGCTCCTTTCATAAAATCGCCGAACAGCACAGCAATTCCCAATTTTACGCCTAAGAGGCGAAAGGCATTGGTGGTACCAACATTTCCGCTGCCATGCCGCCGGACGTCAATTCCTTTAAGGAGACCTGCGAAATAAGCAAAAGGTATTGCTCCAAGAAAATACGCTAAGATAAATATCAAGTAGCGTAACATCACTTACTCCTTCTCTTCATCTTTTTGACGAATTATAATTCGGATCGGTGTTCCTTCAAATCCGAAATGTTTCCGCATTTGATTCTCTAAATAACGTTTATAAGAAAAATGCATCAATTCCGGATCATTGACAAAGAAAACAAACGTAGGTGGTTTTACACTTGCCTGGGTAAGATAAAGCACCTTTAATCTCCGCCCTTTATCTGTTGGAGGGGGATTGAGATGAAGCCATTCGCGCACCAAAGTGTTTAAGGTCGCAGTTGTTACTCGCGTAGAATTCTGCTCGGTTACAAAATCAACGAGCTCTAATATTTTATGCACACGCTGCCCGGTTTTTGCAGAAATGAACATAGTAGGCGCATATTGCAAAAAACCCAATTCTTCGCGAATCGTCTTTTCAAATTTGTTAATCGTCTTATCGTCTTTTTCCACGAGGTCCCATTTATTGACCACGATAACGATGGCTTTACCGGCATCATGGGCATAGCCTGCTATTTTTTTATCTTGTTCTGTGACACCTTCTGTGGCATCAAGGAGCATAAGAATCACATCGGAACGATCAACGGCATGTAAGGAACGCACGACGCTGTATTGTTCAGTTAGTTCCTCGATACGGCCTTTGCGGCGCATACCGGCAGTATCAATGAGAATATAATGTTTTCCTTCATACTCAAAGGGAGTATCGATAGCATCTCGTGTCGTTCCAGGGATGTTGCTGACGATAACCCGTTCTCTCCCCAGCATATTATTGACTAAGGATGATTTTCCCACATTAGGACGTCCGATAACTGAAATCCGAATAACGTCGGGATCATAATCCTCCCCAGCATTTTCTGGCAAATTGGAAACAACCATATCCAACAGATCACCCATATTCATGCCATGAACCGCTGAAATAGGAATCGCTTCCCCAAGCCCCAAGGCCAGAAAGTCGTAGAGTTGTCCCTCAGCCTTTTCAAAGTCCTCAACTTTATTTGCCGCCAACAACACTGGTTTACCTGAACGCCGCAGAGTACGCGCAATCAAATCGTCATCAGGCGTGGGTGCCAATTGGGCATCTACAACAAAAATTACCACATCAGCCTCTTCCACAGCAATCTCTGCCTGTTTGCGCATCTGTGAAGCGATAGGCGTCCCTTCAGCTTTAAACTCGATCCCTCCGGTATCAATCAAGGCAAACTTACGCCCCAACCACTCAGCATCCCGATAGAGACGATCCCTCGTTACTCCAGGTTTATTTTCGACAATGGCTACAAGCCCTCCGGCTATACGATTAAAAAGAGTTGATTTGCCAACATTAGGACGTCCGACAATTGCTACCACTGGCTTACTCAAACTGTGCCACCCCCAAGCTATATCCAATGACCTGTTCTAAAAACGCTGTTCCATGATTTTCAACAATTTTAGCTCGGCCGTTAACCTTTTCTTCTAACCATTGAACACTGTAATCATCGAGAAAGATCGGCTCATCCGCTTTCAGCATAACCTGGGGAATAAGAAAGTCATCCCCCCCCAAATCACCCAGTTGAAGGGCAATATCTTGAGCAGTCAGTAAACCAGCTACTGTCACCGAGGTTCCGAAAAAGTCATTGCGAATAACATGAACGGTTATCGTCAAACCCCTCACGTGGTCCATTAATTTCCGGGACCATTTCTCAAAAAGCCCCTGGGCCGAAGTTCCGGTGACAAGATGCACATGTCTTTGCGAAATTGAATTTGGCAAATAGGGCCACCCTATTTCCAGTTCTGAAATAAACGTTCGAGCCATACCTACTCCGTTTTCTAATTGGGGAAAATCGTCATAAACTGAAGTTTCAGGAAACTCCCGTCCCGCTAAAACATAAAACTCATCGGCAAAATAAACCAAATGCTGTCCTGTTCGTTTATAAAAATCCTGCTGCCACAGTTCAGCCTGATCCAATATATGAGCTGCTTCTGCGGGAGTAAATCCACGCAGGGGCGTCAAACGTTCCCGATAGCGGGTCAATCCCACGGGAACTACGGCGATCGACTGTATGGACGGATAATGTTCTCCCAGCTTCATAATTGTCTCCGTCAGCACCTCTCCATCGTTGTGCTCAGGAACTAAGACTATTTGGGCATGAATAGCAATGCCCGCCTCCGTTAGACGTTGAATCTGCTGAGGAAGTTTCCCGGCCTGTGGATTCTTCATTAGCTTGACACGTACTTCCGGATTCCAAGCATGAATCGAAATATAGAGCGGGCTAAGATGAAAGTCAATAATCCTCTTGATTTCTTCGTCACTCAAATTCGAAAGAGTAATGAAACTCCCCTGAGTCATGGAAAGCCGATAATCATCATCTTTATCATAAAGTGTAGCCCGCATCCCCTTTGGCATTTGAGCTACAAAGCAAAAGGTACAATTATTACAACAGAGTTTTGTTCCTTCTGAGCTAATAGTTTCCACGTCTATACCTAAAAATTCCCCTGGAGCCTTCTCGATTTCCAATTCCCATTCTTCGCCATTACCTTTTTCGATAAGTAACGTGAATTCCTCATCAGAAATGCCATACTGGAAATCAATAACATCTCTCAATTCCTCACCATTTACAGCCAGAACTCGATCCCCGACCTGAATTTCCATTTCTTCTGCGATACTGCCTGGGCTAACCCCCGCAATCACCAGACCTTTAACCAAACGTTCCATCCTCCTAAGCAATCAGAGCAGGGAATATTATCCCAGTTCTTTACTGCCTTACAGTATACTATATTTAGATTGCACATGCTACCTGAGATCCTGCTCCTTTGAAAGGTCAAAAGTTCCTTCATCACGGGCAGATATTAGACTATCAGAAGCTGGAATTGCCCTTACTTCACGTGAATCAGCCTTCCATTTTAAACCTAAGAGCAAACCCGCCCAAACAGTCAAGAAAAGCGTACCGAAGTTCCAAATAAAAGGGTCCGGTAAATCTACGTGCCTTAGAATCCCCTCATAGACAAATCGTTCTAAGCCTTGATCCCATAGAACGCTCCCAACCAAGGCTAAAACTGTTCCCCAGTACGTTTTCGCGGTTAACCAGGCAACTGACACGAGAGCAAGGGCGAAAAGCCAAGAACTGAAAGGAAGAACTCCAGGATCATTGACAAGGAATAAGGTTTCTATACTTATGACAAAACTTGTTGCAACCAAAGGCCAAACTCTGCGCCGAGCACGTTTCCAAGCATATCCGCCCAAGAAGAGGATAACAGCCAGCCGAGCATAATGGTAATGCCAAACACTTGATGAACTGAGGATTAGCTCAAAAACCTTTCCTCCAAGCCAGATCGCCAATAATTTCAGAAAAAACCAACGTGATCGTTGCTTTTCCACAAAGGTTACAAGGGTTATACCTAAGAGAATCCATTCTCCATAAGGAAAATTCACTGGGAACTCCTCCTCTAATGGGAAAACCTATACTTATTATTCCCACTTAGAAAGAGATTACACCGGGACGTTGGATATACCTGGGTTGTTGCTTTTATTGTTGTTTTGGGATTTTTGGCAATAACGAGTGACGTTTAAAATCATGCCTAGTTCTGTCAAAGTGATAACCAAGGAGCTCCCGCCGTAAGAAATTAAGGGCAAGGTTATTCCGGTAACGGGTAAAACACCTGTTACAACAGAGAGGTTAATTGCTGTCTGAATGGCCAAAGAAGAGATAAGTCCAAAACCTAAAAGACGGCCAAAACGATCCGGACATTTCCGTATAACATAGAAGGCGCGGGCGAAGAGAGATGCAAAAAGAGCAATTAAGAAAAATGTTCCAATAAGCCCCAATTCTTCTCCAACCATAGCAAAAATCATGTCCGTATGGTTTTCAGGAAGAAAACCATATTTCTGCAGACTCCTTCCCAAGCCTACTCCAAACACGCCTCCTGAACCGAAGGATATCTCGGCATTCGTAATTTGATAACCAATGTCGCTGGCATATTTCCACGGATCAAGCCAAACTAAAATTCGCTGCCATTGGTAACCATGAATAAAATACATCAAGGGAATTCCGAGAACAGGAACTGCAGATACAAACCACAGAGTCGGGATCTCTGTCTGCAGCAGCATAACGGCGCTTGTCAAACCCAAGACCATAACCGTTCCAAGGTCCGGCTGTTTGTATACGAGAGCCAAAACCACACCGGTAAGGGGCAAAAGTATTCCTAAAGGCACACGCCAGTCTTTCCCCTTTTTAATTGGATAACGATCCAGAATATGAGCGTAAAAAACTACAAGCGTCAATTTTGTGATTTCTGAAGGCTGAATTCGCAAACCGGCAAATGAGATCCAGCGGGCTGAACCTTTAGCTGCGATCCCTGCTCCTGTAAAGAGAACAGCAACAAGCAGCAATACGCTCACGATAATTCCCAGCCCTGCAAAGCGGCGCCAGAACGTGTAAGGCAATTTGATGGCAATCGCCGCAAAGACGGCGCCAATACAAACCCATTTAAGCTGCTGCAAAACGTAATAATAGGAATTTTGATTGGTATTAAAACCAAGAACCGCTCCGGCACTCAAAACCATAATCAAGCCAAAAGCGAGAAGCACCAGGGTTAAAAATAAAATGGGAAAATCAATAGGTGAAATCGGTTGCCGTTTAACCAGTTTAATCACCTTCCTGTCCTCTTTCTGCCCATATTAGCTGCATGGGGGTTTAGAAGGAAATGACTCCCTGCATTAATGAGCAAGAAGTCATTTCGAAACTAAGATTTTTATACCAACGAACACTATTAGTCGTTATTATTTTCTGAGGAAAGCTTTTCGCCTACTGCGTCTCCAATGGTCATGGCTTTAACCTCCGGTTGTTCAGCCATAGCCTGTTGATCTTGGGCTTTGTCAGCATCTGCAGCTGCTTCACGAATACTAAGGCTGATTCGTTTTGCTTCAGGGTTAGATTCAATAACCTTAGCATTGACCATATCTCCCGCTTTAAGTACCTCTTCAACTTTATTGATATGTTTGTTGGAAATTTGGGAGATATGAATCAATCCGTCCACACCATCCTCAAGCTGTACAAAGGCACCAAAGGTCACAATACGAACAACTTTTCCCGTTACCGTCGATCCCACGGGATATTTTTGTGCAGCTTGGGCCCAAGGGCTTTCTTTAAGTTGTTTCAATCCTAACGAAATCTTACCGGATGCCTGATCAAGCTTTAACACCTGAACTTCGACCTTATCCCCAACATTCAATATCTCTGATGGATGCTTTATCCTCGAATAAGCCATATCTGAGATGTGAAGGAGTCCATCAAGCCCGCCGATATCAATAAAGACGCCAAAATCGGCCATTCTGCGAACTTCTCCCGTAACAACGTCACCTTCTTGGAGAGTCTCCAACAGGTGTTTTCGTTTTTCTGCTTTTTCTTCTTCCAAAATACTCTTTTGGGAAAGAACAACTTTTCGTTTAGCAGGTTCAAACTCCAACATTCGCAAACGCAAGGTTTGCCCTAAGAATTGATTTAAGTCTTCAACATAGCCTAATTGTATCTGGGATGCCGGAACAAAACCGCGCATTCCCACATCAACAACCAAACCACCTTTAACCACTTCAATAACTTTAGCCTGGATTTCTTCCTTACTTTCTGCTAATTTCTTGAGGTGTTCCTGAGCATTTGCTTCATCAGCTTTACGTTTTGACAGGACGGTATGCCCTTCTGAGTTCTCCACACGGATAACAACCGCCGTTATTTCATCGCCAATGGAAACCACATCTTCGGGGTTTGTTTGGCGGGTTACCTTTAGCTCTGACAAAGGGATTACACCCTCGGACTTCCAGCCAATATCCACGAAGACCTCATCATTCGTAATTTTTACAACCTTCCCCGTGACATGAGCTCCAAGATGAAGTTCCTGAAAACCCTCGTCCCAACTGGCCATGTCCATTCCGTCATCATTCATTTCCGACATTTTCTTAAAAACCTCCTCAATTATCCAATCTGGAGTCGAAGCTCCGGCGGTTAAGCCCGCACTCTTGGCTTCGGCAAACCAGTCAGGTTCTAATTCATCCGCTGTTTCGATAAGATAGGTTTTTGTGCTTTCGGCACAGATGCTTGCCAATTTTCGTGTATTGGCACTGTTACGCCCACCGACAACAACCATAATGTCTACAAGCCCCGCCAACTCACGGGCGGCCTTCTGACGTTCTGCAGTAGCATTGCAAATTGTATCATGAACGGTTAAATGCTCCGAATGGTGTTTTAATTCCTCGACAATCTTGCTAAAACTTTCCGCCAGCTGTGTCGTTTGAGCCAAAACTGCTAACCGAGAGTAAACAGGAAGCTCACGAGCCTCCTCCACTGTCTGGATTGGGATGGCTTGTTCACCTGCCCAGCCCAGAATTCCCTGTACCTCCGGATGGAGTTTGTCTCCAATGACAATGACCTGCTGTCCCTTTTGAGCCGATTCAGCCGCTAAGCGCTGAGCTTTTTGCACAAAAGGACAGGTAGCATCGACGATCTTGACACCTTTTTTCTCCGCCTCCAGATAGACACAAGGAGCTACGCCATGGGACCGAATAATTAAAGCCTGGGCGGCTTTTGTTTCTTCCAGCCCATTAATAACTCGGATTCCTCGCTCTTCTAATCGTTTCACAACCTGTTGGTTGTGAATCAATGGTCCAAGTGATACTGCCGATGATATTTCAACGGTTCGTTCTGCCATATCTAAAGCACGTTTTACGCCAAAACAAAACCCGGCTTTATCTGCCCGTTTGACTTTCAAAACAAGACCCTCCCACAAAATTATAAGAACTTGTCCCTTACTCTTTCTCTACTCTTGCTCAAAAATCCTGCTATATGAACGAGTTTTATGTAAATGACACTTTTCGATTCTGTCTAAGGTTCTTTCGAAATTAGCCTGCCCTATCTGCTAAAAAAAGATGCGACAGAATAAGCGGCGTTCCTATTCATAGCCGCTTATTCTGTTCGCATCCCCTATTAGAAGCAAATGTTTGTTTACTGGGCTTTGGGCAGCTGCAGGTCCAAGACAGCCTGCATAATGCGGTCGGCAATCCATTCTCGCCGATTGTCAATCCCTGCCGGGGCCTTAAGCAATTCAGAGGTTAAAGGCTTGCCAATAACAACAGAAATCTTTCCCCAGCCTTTTGTGAACATATGTTTCGTTCCATTGACCTTTATAGGAACGATGGAAGCCTTACTTTTTTCCATTAAAAGGACCATCCCGGGCATCCCTTTTTGTATCGTCCCGGTTTTGGAACGTTTTCCTTCGGGGAACAAGCCCAACACTTGCCCTTCCTTCAGAATTGCCAAGGATTGTCTGATGGCATTCATATCACCCTGCCCTCTTTTCACCGGGAAAGCCCCCAGAGTACGAAACAGCTTTCCTAATATAGGAAAAGAAAACAACTCCTCCTTAGCCATAAAACGAACAGGACGCGGCAGACTGGAGGCCGCCACAACAGGATCCCACATACTAACATGATTAATCGCCAAAATCACCGGGCCTTCAAGAGGCAGATTCTCAACCCCCTGAATTTTCCACCCCATTAGTTTGAATTGCAGGCGAAACATTCCTTTAGCAACGTTGTATAACGTCATTACTATCCCTCCTGTGCTAAACGAAGGATTTTTGTGACAATATCCTCCACCTTTAAGCCAGTGGTATCCAGAATTTTCGCGTCTCGGGCAGGCTTTAAGGGAGACACTTCCCGCTCCATGTCCTGACGATCACGTCGCTGCATATCTTGGAACACTTCTTCAAAGGAGACATTTCGGCCGGAATTCTGGAGCTCAATCCACCGGCGCCTAGCTCGTTCGTCAGCTGAAGCCGTTAAAAAAATTTTGAGATCCGCCTCGGGCAGTACATGAGTACCGATATCCCGACCATCCATAACTACTCCGCCTCGAGCCGCCTCCATACGTTGAAGCTCTACTAACCGTTCTCTCACCTTTGCATATGCAGCTACAGTAGCAACAGCTCGGGAAACTTCCGGATTTCTAATGGCTTGGGTTACATTTTGACCATCACACCATACGAGACGTTCATCGGAATGGTCTAACATCACCTCAGTTCTTTGAGCAATTTGACTGACTTTTTCTTCATCGTTAATAGAAATTCCGCTTGACAAGGCTTTATAAGCTATGGCCCGGTACATGGCACCAGTATCAACATAAAATAAATCCAACCCTTTGGCCACGAGTTTGGCAACCGTACTTTTCCCTGCTCCGGCAGGGCCATCAATAGCAATTTGCAGGTCACTTTGTTTTCTATGTACCACAATTATACTCCTGTCTGTTCAAAGAATATTCATAGTCTAATAAAATCAGGACGATCTTGATGTATCCTATTAAAGACCTATTTTTTAAAATACTATTAAACAGATTATAACATACGACTTTGAGGCCAAACAATCCTTCGTTTTTAATGAAGAAATGGAGTCTTTCGATTGGATAAAACGAGAAAACAGAACTGAGACCACTTTCTTTCGCGGCCTCAGTTCTGTATGCATTTTTGGGGTCTGCCCTAGATTCTCCTAAACTATCAGGGCCTGGCTTTCTTATTATTTTGGGAAGATAGTTCAAATTTATAGCCATTAATCATTGAAGAAATCGTTCCGTCGTCATCTAAAATGTCTTGACGGAAAACCATATACAAGTGTCCGATTAAGAAAACAGCGAATCCCCAGGCCAAAAAATGGTGTAAATTACGCACCTGATACTCATTACGCAAAAGAGGAACTACCCAGCCAAAAAGGGTCTGAATTGTTCCGTTCGGATCACTTCCCCCACGCATCGCCAAACCCGTCAACATTATGAGCAAACCGCCGAGCCATACAAAAAAGAAATACATTAACTGAGCAAGGGCATTATGGCCCACGTGCTCCACGTGTTCTCGAGTCATGAATGTATAATATTTAAACGTTGTAACAGCATCCCGCCAAAACTCTTTCTTCCAAAGTCTCATTTTAGAATACTCATTGCCTGCCCAAAACCAATACAAGCGAAAAAGCATATTGGCCATGAAAATAAAGGCAAATATGCCATGCCAATATCGGACTCTTCCCATAAAGAAATGTCCAACAGCTTCGCCCGGAGTATCTAATATAGGATGTCCGATGTACATTCCCGTTAAAAAAAGAATCGTGATGGCCAGAGCATTAACCCAATGAAAAAAGCGCACAGGAAATTCCCAAACATAAACCTGACTGCGAAGAATACTCATCTTAAGAATCCTCCTTAAATCACTCGAACTTTGAGAACTTCATTCCCTTGAGGATTTAACAAATGAGTGGCACAAGCTAAACATGGGTCAAAGGAGTGAATCGTTCGCAACAGTTCTAAAGGCTGATCTTGTCGGGCAAGGGGGGTATCCAATAATGAAGCTTCATAAGGCCCCTTTTGACCGGATGCATCTCGAGGAGAGGCATTCCAGGTTGTCGGTACAACCGCTTGATAACTACTAACCTTACCTTGGTTGATCTTGACCCAATGCCCTAAGGCCCCGCGAGGAGCCTCAGCAAAGCCGACGCCTTGGGCTTGAGAAGGCCACTTTTCCGGCTCCCATTTTTCACCGTTGAAGGTTTGACTATCACCGGCTTTAATATTAGCTACTAGATCGCTGTAAAAACCGGCAAGATGATTTACCAGAAATTTAGACTCTAAAGCCCTGGCCAAAGTCCTTCCCAAGGTCGAATAAAGAGCCGTAACCGGCAAATTCAAGCGATGAAGGGCATCATCAACCAAACCCTTGATTTCTTGATTACCTTTGGCATACGCTACAACAAAGCGGGCCAAGGGGCCCACTTCTACCGGGCGCCCCTTCCAGCGAGGTGTTTTTATCCAGCTATACCCTTTACTCTCGTCTAAATTGCTATATGGCGGAAGCGGCCCATTATAAGCGACTTCAGTTTTTCCTTGCCAGGGATGCAGTCCGGCTTTAGGATCATCATAACGATACCAGGAATGGGGAACAAATTCTTGAATTTGTAGAGGATCTTTGAGATTAACCTCCTCTACTTTACTTAAATTACGATCGAGAACAACTCCCCCGGGAAATAGAAAACTATCCGGTTCGCGAATATCAACCGTTGGAATACCACCATAAGCCAGATAATTTCCCACGCCTCCGCCATAAAGATCCTGTTTATAAAAGTTTGCGATGGCAAAAATGTCCGGTATAAGTACCTGGTCAACAAAAACCTGAGCTTCATCAATTTTAGTTTTTACTAAATCCAAACGTTCCATATTAATAACGTCATTATCATTCATATTAAGAGTACTGGCCATCCCTCCAACCAAGTAGTTGGGATGGGGGTTTTTTCCGCCGAAAATGGTATGAATCTTCGCTATTTCTTTTTGCCAGGACAAAGCGTCGAGATAATGGGCAACGCCAACTAAATTAGCCTCCGGAGGAAGCCGATAAGCCGGGTGCCCCCAGTAGGCATTGGCAAATATGCCGAGCTGCCCGCTTTCCACAAACGTTTTAACCTTATTCTGTACATCTCGGAAATAGCCATCTGAGGACCTTGGCCAATCAGAAATAGAACGAGCTAAAGCACTTGCTTGAGCAGGATCAGCCTTGAGAGCACTTAGGACGTCGATCCAGTCGAAACCATGCAAATGGTAAAAATGGATCACGTGATCTTGGACAAACTGGGTTGTTGTCATAATATTCCTGATTAAGTTGGCATTTTTGGGAATACGTATATCCAATGCATCTTCAACCGCCCGAATTGAAGCTAAAGCATGAATATGAGTACATACTCCGCAAATTCTTTGCACAAAGGCCCATACATCACGCGGGTCTCTGTTTTCAACAATTTTTTCGATTCCTCGAAAGACTGTACCGGCACTGATTGCATCGGTAATCCGATTACCATCAACTACTGCCTCAATTCGTAAATGTCCTTCAATTCGGGTAATTGGGTCAACGACGATTCTTGTGGTCATGGTTTGCTTCCTTCCTTAGCCTTTTTTTCGCCATGTTTCACAACTGCTGTCATTCCAGCATGAGCTACCACTGCAAGACCGGCGACACCGACCACATCCATCCCAACCTGATCGACATCCTTGCCAAGGGCATTGTTCGGTATTTTCGCCAAATGCGTATAGAAGGGAGTATTATCAAAAAAGTTGTTTTCCGAACATCCTATACAAGGATGCCCCGATTTTATGGGATAGCTTACACCATCATTCCATTCAGTGATGGCACAAGCATTATAAGTCGTGGGACCTTTGCAGCCCATTTTATAGAGACACCACCCTTGTTTTGCTCCGGCATCATCAAAGGACTCAACAAACTGACCCGCGTCAAAAAATGCTCTCCGCACACAATTGTCGTGGACGCGATGTTCGTAGAATGCCTTAGGCCGTCCTTGATTAGTCAGCTCCGGGATTTCTCCGTAAGTAAGATAGTGTACGATGGTTCCCGTGATTACTTCAGCAATGGGAGGGCAGCCGGGAACGTCAATAACCGGCTTGTTTTTTATAACTCGCCGTATCGGCACAGCTTCTGTAGGGTTAGGATGAGCCCCTTGAACGCAAGCGTTTGTAGCACAAGACCCATAGGCGATAACGGCAGCCGCTCCCTCAGCGGTTTGCTTAAGTATATCCGTTGTAGATACACCACCAATAGTGCAAAAGACTCCTCCGTTCCCTAAAGTTACGCTGCCTTCAACAACCAAAATATAACCGCCAGGATGATCCTTCATCGTTTTTAAACGTACTTCTTCAGCTTGCTTACCTGCGGCGGCCTGGAGAACTTCCATATAGTCAAGTGAAATCATATTAAAGATCAGATCAGAGACTAGTGGATGCGATGAGCGCAAAAACGATTCTCCACAACAAGTACATTCCTGCAAGTTTAGATAAATAACCGGCAAGCGAGGTTTCGACTGTAACGCCGAAACGATTTTTGGAAACTCTGTGGCCTCTAAACCCAGCATCGCTCCCATAAGAGTGCAGAATTTAAAGAAGTCTCTCCTAGATACTCCTTTGCGGCGAGCCCATTGATAATAGGTTTCAGATTTCGACAAATGTCTCCCTCCCTCAGTCTAGGCATAGTGGTCCTGGATTTATGTTCTTTAGTGTTTGCCATGAAAAGAAAATTATTCCAAAGAACTAGGAACTAGGCAATAAAATAACAAAGGCGTTCTCACACCACTAGTATGACAGTGGAGTGAGAACGCCTTTATTTAACGGATAAACTCTTATAACGGATAAACTCTTACAACCTGGTTAAACAAATTTAGCAGCAATTAAGGTTGCAATAATATTGTTTAAGGAGTGTAGTGCAACATTAGGATAAAGAGATTTGTATTTATCGTATAGATAAACTAAAGCGATCCCAAGAATAAAGCGCGGGATGAAACCGTAAGCCTGAAAATGGAGTCCCGAAAAGATTGCTGCGCTAATAACGGCAGCTGTCCATTTACCGCAATAAGTTCTAAGACTTCCAAAAATAAGTCCCCGGAACATGGTTTCTTCCACCAAAGGAGCTAAAACGCCTGCCAAAATTAGATTTAAAAACAAGGTAACTCCCGAAGATTGTCCCAGAAGTTTAGTATAGACATCTGTCGTGGGCGGAGACATTCCTTGTTTATATAAGAAAATAGCATAGGCAATATTAAAAAGCCAGCTAATCCCATAAATCCCCAAAATATTCGGCAGGGCCTTCCGCAGAAAAACCGGCCGCCGCCAGCCAAAGTCGGACCATTCCCAATGTCGTAGTTTTTTAAGCAGCCAAATCAAAAGAAAAAAGGAAAACTGAGTTAGAAAAGCATTTAAGTACATCAATACCCGTTCATTAGGCCACCACTTCATCAACCAAACCGTTCCCAAAGCCAGGATAACATAAATCACGGCAATTCCAATCATAACTGTCAGTAAGTCGACCCAGTTTAAGGTGCGTTTTCGCTCAGGAGGTTCAAAGCACTCAGAGTGTTCGTGATATTCAAGTCCTTCGTCCATATACACTCTCCCTTTTATGGTTTTGACACATAGTTTATTGGCAAATATCTCAGACTAACTCTCAAGGGAGGAATAGATATGCATTCCAATGAAACAACACTACAAGTTTACCATCGTTATTTTAAAATTCCCGTAGAACACTATTTAAATACCGTTACTGATTTTTTAGATCCCTGGGACGAACGCGCATACCAGCACTTTGTTCAGCAATACCTTAAAACAACCGATGATCACGGCATCGTAGGCATGGTTCGTCAAGATAGGGATGAAAACTATATTTATCTTGATGCAGCAGTACGGTACCCTATAATCCAGCAGGCAACCATCGAAAAGATATCGAATTAAATGCTCTAACTTAAAAGAAGCTGCTTCAAGTCTTGGACACTGGAAACAAAATAATCCGGAGCTGCAGCTTCCAACTCTTCAAGAGTCCCGTAGCCATAGCCGACAGATATAACCTTAATATTGTTTGCTCTGGCACCTTTAACATCATAGAGACGGTCACCGATCATTACCGTTTTCGACTGTGCTTGGGGAGAAACACTTTTTAAAACTTCACAGATTAAATCTTCCTTTTCCACAAAGTTTCCACTCAATTCGCTGCCCATGATTACAGAAAAACTATTGTTCAAAGAGAAATGCTGCAGAATTTTTTCGGCAAAGACCTTCGGTTTTGAAGTAGCCAAAAAGTGTTGACAACCTTTTTCCTTTAACAAGTCCAATAATTCAGGAATACCGGGGTAAACCATATTTTCATACATTCCAAGCTCTTGGAAACGCTCTCGGTAGAAGGTGACAGCCTTTGTTATTAAGTCCTCATTCTCTGACTGAAGGAGAACTTGAAAACTCGCTTTTAAAGGCGGCCCAATAACCCACTCTAACTCGTCTTCATGGGGATAGGCAAAACCGAGTTTTTGAAGCGCATACTGTACAGAGCGAGTTATTCCTGGTTTAGGGTCAGTTAACGTCCCATCAAGATCCCAGAGCAAATAATCAAAACGCACAATTGGACCTCCTCGTTTTTTCCTTATATTACCCGGATGAAATTCTTCAAAATGGCTAATCTAAAATGTAAGAAAGGAGGATAAACTATGTTCTGGCAAAGACAACACTACCATTCGCATGGATTACTCTTTATCCTTAGCCTCATTGCAGCCTTTATGTTAGGCCGCAAATCCGAACAATATGGATACACCATCGTTTCACGAGGAAGTAATTACTCAGATTCGGATGACAACGATAATGAGATGGGGATGATGAATGATTCCCAAGCAGAGACTAACTATCAAAGTTAGTTAGCAAGGGAACTAAACCTTAAGCCCGCCACATAACCTTACTATACTTAAACTATCAAGCAAGCGAATATAACCCATGACTTTTACTATACCTAACTTAACACTAATTTACCAGCCAAAATCAAAAACTCCGAGTCATTCTCGGAGTTTTCATCTTTTTTAGCAGCAGCAATGTGCCAAAGTGTCAATTCTTTCGGCACAGTATCATAGAACAACCTTCTTAATAATTTCTAAAAAATTCGGAAATGAGACATCTGCCGCAGTCATGTTTTCCACACTGACTCCTTCCTGAGAAAGCATACCGGCTACAGCCCAAGCCATGGCTAAGCGATGATCACCAAAACTGCTCACTTCTCCGCCTCGCAGCGTTCTTTGGCCGTGGATTCTCATTCCGTCGGGCAATTCCTCTATCTTGGCACCTAAAGCATTCAAGCCTTCTGCAACTCGTGCGATACGATCGGTTTCCTTGACCCTTAATTCCGATGCATCCCGTATGACTGTCTCTCCTTCCGCTAAACTTGCGGCTAAGGCTAAAATCGGAATTTCATCAATCAGACGTGGAATCAGATCTCCCCCAAGCTCAATTCCTTTTAAATGTGCCGGCCTAACTCGTAAAGTTGCTCTTGGTTCACCACATATTTCCGAACTCTTCAGAAATTCAATGTCTGCTCCCATGGCTTTTAGAACATCGATAATTCCAGTGCGTGTCGGGTTTATTCCAACTTCCGGAAGAAGAAGCTCACCTTTTTCAACCAAACTTCCTAAAACAAGAAAAAAAGCTGCAGAGGATATATCTCCCGGGACAGAAACCTCCTGACCCGTTAATCTTCCGCCGCCCTGAAGTTTCACTAAGTTACCGCTGCTGTGAACTTCCACACCAAAACCTCTGAGCATCCGTTCTGTATGATCTCGTGAACGAGAGGGCTCCTGTACACTCGTCTCACCCTTTGCTCTTAAGCCAGCTAAAAGCAGAGCGGATTTGACTTGGGCCGAAGCAACCTCGGTCTGAAATGATTGCCCCTGCAGATGACCGCCTTGCATCGTGATTGGTGCCAAATTTCCTTCTCTTCGTCCCAAAATACGGGCGCCCATTTGCTTTAGAGGCTCTGTAACACGCCGCATGGGGCGTGAACGCAGAGAATCGTCTCCTGTCAAGGTAACAGAAAAGGGACTCCCTGCCAACACGCCCAACATGAGCCTGAACGTCGTCCCAGAATTACCCGCATCTAAAATATTGGTCGGTTCTCGCCACTCGTCCATACCTTGACCATGAAGCCAAACTTCAGTTCCATGTCTTTCCCAAGCTACGCCTAGTTCTCTTAAACATTTCAGGGTGCTTAAACAATCTTGACCCAGTAAGAAATCCGTAACATGGGTTTCCCCAAAGGCCATTCCGCCTAAAAGCGCTGCCCGATGAGAGATGGATTTATCTCCGGGGACTCGTATTTCACCCTTAACGCCGGTGATCGGCTTAACAAAAACGCCTCCCATTGGAATTCCCCTTTCCACTGCAGCATATCGCAGAACTATTATTACATTAACGTTAAGAATTATAATTATATCTATCCAATCGTAAGACTTCCACTTCTACAAGGAGAGTGGTTCCCATATCAAAGAGCCGCTCGAATCGTGTGGGCAATCCGAAAGACGTCAGCTATTTTCTCCCCATCTCCTTGCTCAAGGTATTCCCGGAATTCTTGAAGCCTCTTTTCCCAAAGGGTCAGACCCTCGAGAATCGTCTCGGAATTTCTAACCATGATTTCCTTCCACATCTCAGGGGAGCTGTCTGCAACACGTGTCATATCCCGAAAACTTCGTCCTGCTAAAGATAACAACGATTCCCCGTCAGAGGAAGCATCTTTAGCCGCTAGAGACAAAGTAACTGCTAAGATATGGGGAATATGACTCACCATAGCAACTTCACGGTCATGATCCAAAGGCTCTCTGAATTCTACCCTGGCCCCAAATCCCTGAACAAGGTGAACAATTTTATCCACAACGATTTCCGGGCAATCCGCTGAGGGAGTTAAAACGTAAGGATAACCGCGGAAAAGATCTTGATTGGCCGCTTCAAAACCAGACTGTTCAGAACCCGTCATGGGGTGACCGCCAACATAATAAACCTCAGACCCGCTTAAACCTTCTTGATATTTTTGACAAACCTCAGACTTTATACTCCCGACATCTGTGACAATGGCTCCTTGAGGAAGTTTTAAGGCAAAATGATTAAAGCCTCCAACTAATTCTTTAAGCGGAAGGGCTAAAACAACAAGATCAACATCCAGATGCTCCGGTAGTTCTGCCCATCCTTCTTGGATCCAGCCTCGACGAATCGCTTCAATAATACTTGATTTTTCAGGATCAACGGCAACAACCTGCCAGCCGAGCTGGTGTAACGCACCGGCCCAGGAACCGCCGATTAGTCCTAAGCCAAAGATGCAGGCCTTCGGAATCCGAAGGCCTGACCATCCTGGTGTCAACATGACCGCTGCAGGTTTCAGCACAAACTCACATCCCCTAGGGAACGACCAAGGGCTTTACTTAATCCGATTAGATCATCCATCATCAGTTTAAACGTTTCCGGAGTTAACGACTGCTTCCCATCAGATACTGCCTTCTCCGGCTGAGGGTGAACTTCAACGATCAGGCCATCAGCACCGGCTGCCAAGGCTGCTTTAGCCATCGGATGAACTAATTGCCAGCGGCCTGTTCCATGGCTGGGGTCAACAATAACCGGTAAGTGAGACAGAGAATGCAGTGCCGGGACCATCGTCAAATCAAGAGTATTGCGAGTATACGTTTCAAAGGTGCGAATTCCGCGTTCACAGAACATGACTTGGTAATTGCCGCCATCCATAATATACTCTGCCGCCATCATCCACTCTTCTAAAGTTGCTGAAGGACCTCGTTTCAAAAGAACAGCTTTACCGCATTTAGCAACTTCTTTAAGCAGATTGAAATTTTGCATATTCCGGGCACCAATTTGCAGAATATCGGAGTAATGGGCGACCAGAGAAACGTCTCGGGCATCGATAACCTCCGTCACGACCAGAAGTCCTGTTTCTTCCCGAGCATCTGCTAAATAGCGCAGTCCTTCTTCTTCCAACCCCTGGAAGGAGTAAGGAGATGTTCGCGGCTTGAACGCTCCGCCGCGCAAAAAGGTTGCCCCTGCTGCGCGGACAGCATGAGCCGTTTCGATGATCTGCTCTCTGCTTTCCACGGCACAGGGTCCAGCCATCATGTGAACGTGATGGCCACCAATTTCATGGTCACCAATGCGGATAATACTGTCTGCGGGATGAAACTCGCGGCTGACTAATTTATAAGGCGCTAAAATGGGCACAACCTTCTCGACCCAAGGCAACGCTTCTAAGTCAAGAGCCTTAAGTCGAGTGCGATCTCCAACCGCACCCATAATTGTCTTCTCGACTCCTTCAGAAAGATGAATTTTAAAGCCCTCTTCCGTCAATCTTGTGGAGACTTCTTCGACCTGCTCAGGTGTAGCACCCTTTTTTAAAACAATAATCATTTGCGACCTACCCCTTTCAACCATACTACTTTTTTACTCGTTTATTCACTTACTACCATCCTGCTTAACTATTGTTTTCAACCTAAAATGTTCGCAAACTCTCGGAAAAGTTCTTATCCTACCTCCTTTGACACAGGCAACTGCCAAGCTGCTGCACTTATGCTTAAAAAATATATCGCATAGCATCATGGGAGGCTGATGATAGTTACAAAAAAACACCCCAAATGAAGAGGGTGCTTTTACTCCGTTTATAACTGCGCCCATCCTACTATCCTACGATCCTTTATTTATCCTTTAAGGATTCCCCATTTAATAAATACCATCCTACCTAAGCTTTGCCTAACAAAGCCAATTCATTCATCACTAGAGTAATAAATTGAAATTATCTTACCACATAAGAGGCTGTCCCTACAACCCCTTGAGAAAAATTAGATTATTCAATCGTTTCTAAAAGATCCTTGCGTAAGCTTGCAGCTTCTCTGAGAAAAATATGCCGAATTTCCTTTTGCGTACAGGATGTATTAACATGAAGCAAGACACGAATGCAGCGAGGCAGAGAACCGGGCACCGGTATTTCGGTGGCACAAAGCAAAGGAACTAACTGCCAGCCGATCTCCCTGGCGCTGGACGCGGGAAAATCCGCATTTAAGTCTGACGTCACGGTAAAAATCGCACTAACCAGATCTTCAGTGCTCAGTTTATTTTCTTTAAGGATCAACTGCAAGAGTTCCTTCGTTGCCTCTCGAATCTCTCCTGAATCGTTGTTTATAACGGTGGTTGCACCGCGTATTCCACGTACCATTTCTGTTCCTCCTTTAATCCTTGGGAGCAACGCGGTGCCCCAGCCCTACAGCTACTTCGTCCAAATGAAGAAGCCCAATACCAAAGAAGACAGCGACACTCAAATGGTCGTCTTGACGTGCAATTCCGATTTTACCACCAATATTTAAACCCATAGCTTTATTCATAATTTGGCTTAAGGCCTCACGTGTGGCACCTGCCACAGCACCTTCGTCTCCATGGGTTTCGTGAATAGCCCCTTCGCGTTTAGCCGCTACGATAGCTCGTTCTACAATCTTGCGTACTGAATTAATATACTCGCCGCCATAATCAACAGCAGCAGTTTTAACACCCTGTTTGTGATAGAGCTCCTTAAGGTGAGTTTCCTCGTCTCTGCTCTCTGTCATGGCCATTTTTAAAGCGGCAAGGGCGATTTTCTTACTTTGTGCCATCATTCCGTCCTTCCTTTCTTATCATGCTTTAATAACTCCTACCATCCTGCCCTCCTTCATCTTCAAGGCAAATTCATCGCCTAATGATTGCATTATAGTCCACCGATTGCGGATTTGCAATATTACGGGCTAACCTGGAAGGTCTGAACAGATCCTGGTAAGACAATCACTTGCGTCTGATGCGGCTCTTTTAATCCGCCATCGTCCTTAATAATCTGAACCCGTATTATCTGGGATAAGCCCGTGCCATCCAGCTGAATTTGGCCCCTTTGAGCAAGTACCTTCTGTTCTCCCTTCGTCAGAGTCCCTATTTCCTTGCCATTTTGCAAGACGCGAATGGGCGCTGCAGGAATTGACTTTAAAGTTAATTGCCATAATTTTGTCGACTTACCGGCAGCTAGAGAAGGCAAATCCAAAGGGGGAGACTCTACTTTGGAGGCGACAGATATGTAGAATTGCAGGGGATCACGAGCAACACTTAACTGCATAACAACAAGTATTACGGAGGCCAGGACTATGACCCGGATAATTCGCCGTTCTCCATTTTGAACATTGCTCCAAAGCTGTTCCATCATTGAAACTTTTCTACGCACAAACACCACCTCAGAAAAAGTTTATGCGTCAAGTATCCTTATCAGACCAGAGAACAGCCTTCTGCACCAGCTGCGCGTCCGGCGCGAAAACCCATGGCGAAAGCAGCCTGTAAATTATAACCGCCGGTTATTCCATCAACATCAACCACTTCCCCTGCCCAGTACAGCCCCTCGATTCGTTTGGAGGCCATGGTTTTAGGATTAATTTCTTTAACATCGATCCCGCCGGCCGTGACAATTGCGGTCTCAAGAGAGAGGGTATCGGTTATAGTGAGAGTTAACCCTTGCAGTAAAGCAAGCAACGTTTTTCGTTCTTCTCGATTGATTTGATGGACAACTCGTTCAGAATCAATTCCGCTTAACCGAATCATCACCGGGATCAAACTTTGGGGCAGAAGGTCTTCAAGAGCATTTTTAAATTGTTTATTACTGTACTTTTGAAAGTCCCTTTGCAGGCGCAGATCGAGTTGTTCCCTGCTCAAAGCCGGTTTTAAATTAATCCGCAGCTGAACAGTCTCCCCCTTACGTATTTCCTCGCCCGCTTGCCGGCTTAAGGTTAAGATAATGGGGCCGGATACTCCGAAATGTGTAAAGAGCATTTCCCCAAACTCAGTAATTTTTTTCTTTCCTCCGATCCACAAAGAAGCTTCAACATTCCTTAGTGACAAACCTTGCAATTCCTTGACCCAGGTCTCGGCCGTTTTGAGGGGGACTAAAGCCGGTCGCGGGGAAATCACGTGGTGTCCCAGCTTACGGGCAAAGCGAAAGCCATCACCTGTTGATCCCGTTGCCGGATAGGAAGCTCCTCCTGTACAGATAATCACACTCCGGGCTAAAAACCGCTTTTGACCCGTTCCTTGGACACCGATAACACGGTCATTCTCAACCAGAATATCCTCGATAGTAATGCCGGTAAGAATCGTAACTCCCATTTCAGTCAAATACGCTGTCAAAGCCTTGTTGACACTTTCTGCATCATCAGAAACAGGAAAAACACGCCCTCCGCGTTCAACTTTAGTCTCTACTCCATAGCGAGCAAGAAAATGTCGTAAGGCTACATTATCGAAATCCCGGAGGATTCCATGCAAAAACCGCCCGTTGCCTGGATAGTTACGAATAAAATCCGAGACATTCTCTTCATTAGTGACATTACAGCGGCCTTTACCTGAAATAGCAATTTTTCTGCCCAAGCGTTCTTTTTTCTCAAGTAAAAGAACCTTTGCACCGTTTTTCGCGGCTTGACCAGCCGCCATCATGCCGGCAGCACCTCCGCCGACAACAATTACCTGATAGTCCTTCATCCTAATTTCCTTTCATCTAGTCATGAGACTCCCACTTCAAGTGGGAGTGGCCCCGATGTTCAGCTTTAGCTGAACGAGTTCACTTATCTTTAGATTATCTGTATCTCTTGAGCCGTTTATTTAGTTTAACATATACTCTAATAAGTACGTTTTTCTTCCCTGACTTGATAAAAGGCCCAAGTTTTGCCCTTAAAACCTGACTGTGCTAAAATTATCCCTACTTAAACTATTTACATAAAAGGTCTTCTTTAATAAACAATTCGTGAAAACCTTATGCGCTTCACTAAGTAGACCATAAAAATTAAACAGAAGTAGATAAATTTTAGGAGGAATGTTTCATGAGTCTTGACAACCGCACCGCTATTTTAGCCCGAATTTCCGCGTCAGTTGCCTGTAATGCCCTTGCTTCTCTTCGTGTAGCGATTATGGAAGCTTTAGAAATGGGTATCAATAAGGCAGACATTACCGAGGCCATAAACTTAGCCTTAGAAATTCAGCAGCAACCCATAAGCCATGCAACACATCTTACAGAACAGCTTTTGCGCGAACCCATGAAAAAGCCTCACGAACACGATGCTCATTGCACTTGCGGATGCGGCGGTCACCATGTGTAAGCAGGGGCACAAGGTATGGTAAGCTTTTATCAAGCAATTCAATCCATTCATACTCCGCTGATTGATTATTTCTTTATTCTGCTCAGCTTTTTAGGCAGCGAGCCAAGTTATATTTTTCTAATTACCGTCATCTATTGGAATATTGATAAGCGTTTTGGTTTTAGACTGGCTATTTTATTTCTGACGTCTATGGGTTTAAACGGATTTTTTAAGGGTATATTTAATGCCCCTCGTCCCATTGGGCAACCTGGTATTCGCTCTCTCTATCTTTCTTCGGCAACAGGCAGTTCTTTCCCAAGCGGACACAGCCAAGGAGCAGCTACCTTTTACCCCTATGTTTGGAACCGTTGGCGGTCCCGTAAAATCTATCTGGGTATTGGTACCTTCATGATCCTTGGAATTGGCTTTTCCCGCCTTTATCTTGGCGTACACTGGCCTCAAGATGTCTTAGGGGCCTATTTGCTGGGGGCTGTGGTGGTTTTCGGGTTTCAAAAGCTTGATGAACGATTGTTAAAACTTCAAATGTCCCTAGGTTTAAAACTCTTCATATCTTTCTTAGTCCCGCTGTTGTTTCTCTTGCTGTATCATACCCATCAGGGACTGCAAATGGTCGGTTTTGTTATCGGTTTCACCTGCGGACATTTTTTAGAAAATGTTTATCTTGACTACCGTGAGCGTACCCCTCTAGTCCCCTCGATCTTCAAAACTTTCCTTGGCCTTTGCATTTTAGGACTCTGGGTCTGGATCTGGCATCCGCTTACCCGCATGTATCCTTGGATCTATCTTCCCGTCCTTTCCGTCGGCGGACTATGGACGTCCTTCGGGGCTCCCTCTCTCTTCCGGCACTTCAAATGGGAAAACCCGTTAAAGGAAGAAAGAACTTCGTCCCTTGGGATCACTCGTTGAACAAACCAGACATAACTCCGAATTGTCAAAAATACGTTTTCCACATTGTTTACAATACAATGGGCTGCCTTCATGAATCAGTACCTTACCTGTTAAAAACCGATAATTTAACATTTTAGTGGAATAGGACAAAGCTTCAATGCGGCAGACCTCGAGACAACGATTACAATGGACGCATTTCTGAGGTTCAAGGATAAGCCGCTGGGATACTATTTTATCTTCCAGCGGCGACTCCTTGGCCGCCGGATCAGGATCCCATTCCTCTGTTTTTTGCAGAGCACCCTGGGGACAAATCGAAGCGCAAACTCCGCAATTCGTACACATCTTGGAAACGGATAAAACTCTAAATGGTATCTTGTCATCTTCGCCTTTTTCCAGAACCTGCAGCAAACCTTGTCGACTCTTAGGAATTGGATAGGTCTGATCGGCCGTTAAATTCGGTAACCAATGTTCAACCTGTTTCATGCTTTTTTGGCGCCAATTATCCAAGGAAAAATTTCGTTCAAACGATTTAGAAGCTTCAATTCTCTGAGGGTCTCTGCCATCGTCCGGCCGTACTTGGATATGAACCGGAGGATGATCCGGCCAGAACGAATGCACTTGCTTAAAGGCCTGGACGCTGACAGTACAGGCAGAACGATCCTCGCAAGCCGAACATACTCCTGTTACTAGGGTTACAGGTTTTTTCTTCGCCCAGAGAATTAAGGTCACCCAGCCATCCATATCAAACATACCTAAACAAGGAATCTCAAAACCTCCGGGAAGAGCCTTGGGGCAATTCAAACGGATTTCATTGGCCTCTTCAAGATATTCGTAGAGCTTATCAATCTGAGTATCAACAAAACCATCACTTGGACAAACGGCCATACAGGCCCCACATTCGGAACATTTCTCGGTATTGAGCTGCCGGTATTCAGAAATAGCCTGGTAGGGACAAACTTCAATACATAACCGGCAGGTATTCGTATAGGCTTTTTTAGTATTAAGACAATTTCCGTTGTGATAAACAACTTGGCAAGTCATATTTAGACCTCACTGTTCTATACTTTTTCATTCCAAATAACAGTCTGTTCTAAAACGCTCTGAAGTAAAAGAGGCGGGAAACACACCCTCTAGTGTTTCCGCCTCTACTATTTGTGCTTACGAAGCAAATCTTTTGCCAGTTCATTCTCCACACCAACTAAGTGATCCAGCATTAATTTCTGAGCTTGTTCAATATCGTGCAATCGTATCGCTTCGTAGATGGCAAAATGTTCATCATACAATCTCCGCGGCTTGTTTCTATCAGATGCAAGTATATTACGGCTGGTTTTTAAAGTTATGCGCATGGTATCTGAAATCGTGTTCATAAGACGTATCAAGATCTTATTGTGGGTAGCTTTAGCGATGCAATAATGAAAATTGTGATCGGCTTCTTCTCCGGTTCGTTCTAATTGAAGATCAGTTCGCATAAGTTCCAGATGTTTGTGCATCTCGGCGATCTCATCCTCTTCTGCTCTCTCCGCCGCCAATCCGGCAGCTTGCACCTCAAGAACCTTTCGAGCTTCATAGAGTTCTAAATCCGAATCTTTTTCAATAAACAGCATCCATGCTAAAGGAGCTACTACGGAATCAACGTTAACCTGTCTGATATACATCCCTTCTCCGGAACGAACCTCGATAAGTCCCATTAATTCCAGGGCACTTACAGCTTCACGGATTGAGGATCGACTAACTTTAAACCGGTCAACTAACTCACGTTCCGATGGCAAACGATCGCCGGGTTTTAGATGACCATCGATGACAAGTTGACTAATTTGATCAACAATTTGCTCATAAATTTTTTGGGTTTTTATGGGTTTTAAAATCACCCTATTCACTCCTTGTTAACACTTTCTCCGCCAATAGCTGACAACTCACAATTTTATAATCATATTCTATCATACTTTTTAGTTTAGCATGAGTATCGGCGAAAATCCAATATCTTCTATAATAAAAGAGGAAACACTAAGTCAATTAGTGTTTCCATTTAGTTTACCGTCCTCTAAATAATATCAAACCATAATAGTTTTAGACTATAATTGTTTAGTTAGAGGTTAAAATTACTTAGATCCTTTTTTACCGGCACGATACGATTCGGCCAGAATTTGAACCGTGTGCATAACTTGTTCCTGAATACCTGCATTTTCAACACCGCTCTGCAGTTGTAAGCGACAAGCAGGGCAGCCGGTAGCTACAGTATTCGTTTGAGTTTGAGAAATATCGGCAATTTTACGATCCGAAATCTTAACCGAAAGATCCGGGTGAACCAGACTAAACGATCCAGCCATACCGCAGCAACGTCCAGGCTCTTTCATTTCAATCAATTCTACTCCGGGAATACTTTTAAGAATCTCTCGTGGTTCTTTATTAATACCTTGTCCACGATTTAAATGGCAGGGATCATGATAAGTCACTTTACGGTCAACGCGGCCTAAGCCTTCTTTCTTAAAGGGTACTTTATGGATCAGAAACTCCGAAATGTCATAGGATTTTTCCGACCACTTCTTAGCCAAAGCGCTGAATTCCGGATCATTCTCCAAAAGCTCCATAAATACATGTTTCCAAGCTGTTCCTCCTGAAGAACAAGCAACAACTAAGGCATCTGCACCCAATCGTTCAAAAGCTCGTAAGTTTCGTCGTGCAAGCGCTCGGGCTGACACAGTGTCTCCATTTACTGATGCTGGTATCCCACAACAACCTTGTCCTCGAGGAATAACAACTTCAATATTGTTTTCTGTCAAAACTTCAACGACTGCTTTACCGATATCCGTGTAAAAATAGTTAATCATACATCCTGTAAAGAAAGCGACCCTCATTTTAGGATTTTTAGCCTTGACAACTTCGGGCAGCTCAGAGCGCAAAGGACGTTTAGCGAGCATAGGGAATACTTTTTCTGTTCCTATGCCAATGTCAAAACGCATCCGGGCAAGGCGGTCACTTTTGTGAGGTAAATGTTTCAAAGCGACCCCTTGAAAAACGCTGCCTGTTTTCATGCCAAAATCAAAAAGGCGTTGCATTTTCAAGGCTGTAAAGGCGATCTTTTTCACAGGATGCAGTCCCTTTTTACGAACCGCTTCTGCTCTAGCCGCTAAAATAATTTTGTCAAAACGAACTCCACATGGACAATTTTGATTACAAGCCATGCATGTGGTACAAAGAGAAAAACGCTCAGCCATGCCTTCAGTCATTTCTGCCTCGCCTGAAAGAATAAATTCTGCCAGGCTTATTTTCCCTCGTGCAACCCCAACTTCTTGGCGCGTCTCCTTATAAATTGGACAAACGGCCTGACAGTTACCACATTTCATGCATTTATGGAGTTCCTCGTTAATCGAATCCAAAGAATCATATACGGACACGATTAATCCCTCCTTACAATTTTGCCAGGGTTCAACATATAGTTAGGATCCAAGGCTTCTTTGAGCGCCTTCAAGGCTTCTACTCCCGCTTCACCAAATTCCAAACTTAAGAAGTCCATTTTGGCAACTCCGATTCCATGCTCTCCCGAAAGGGTACCACCCAAAGCAATAGCCCCATGGAAAATTTCGTCGACGGCGAGATGAACCCGCTTCATTTCGTCCTCATCACGTACATCCGTTAAAATCGTTGGGTGCAGGTTTCCATCTCCTGCGTGCCCAAAGGTTGCTATTTGAAGATTATACTTATCAGCAATTTTACGGACTATTTTAAGCATTTCAGGAATCTTACTCCGCGGAACAGTAGCGTCCTCGAGAACAGTCGTCGGGCGTTTTTGTGCTAAAGCAGGAAGGGCACTGCGGCGTGCAAGCCAGAGAAGGTCACGTTCCTGATCGTTTTTAGCCACTTTAACTTCGACGGCGCCTTCTTCTTTTAATATTCGTTCCACTAATACGGACTCACGTTCCACAACTTCTTTGTAACCATCCACCTCACATAAGAGTACGGCTTCAGCAGTCAGAGGAAGTCCGGCATGAACGAAATGCTCTACAGTTTGAATGGTCACGTTATCCATGATTTCCAGGGTCGCTGGAATGATCTTATTGCGAATAATTGCTGCTATGGCATTGCCTGCCTTATCAAGGTTATCAAAAACACCTAAAACGCTTTTTCTTGTCTCGGGAGCAGGAATCAATTTGACGATCATTTCAGTAATAATCCCCAAAGTTCCCTCTGCACCTGTGAAAAGAGCCACTAAATCATAGCCCGTAACATTCTTGACAGTTTTTCCGCCCCAGCGAATGACCTTTCCATTGGCCAGAACAATGGTCAACCCCATGATATAATGCTTGGTAACTCCATATTTAAGGCCTCGTAATCCTCCGGAACATTCGGACACTGACCCGCCCATGGTGGCTGTAGTAACGGTTCCCGGATCAGGGGGATAAATCAGGCCATGTTTGGCTGCTTCGTCATTTAAGGTCTGTATAATAACACCCGGTTGTACGGTAGCTGTTAAATTATCCTGATCAAATTCGAGAATCTTATTCAAGTTGAGCATTGAAAGAACAATGCCCCCCTGAATGGGAACAGTTCCCCCGCTAAGGTTAGTTCCTGATCCCCGGGGGTAAATTGGAACTTGATGACGCTGAGCAATTTTCACGACCTCTGCAACTTGTTCTGTAGATATGGGCGAAACTACAACATCCGGCTTTTGATGTTTCAAAGCCGCAGTTGCATCGTAGGCATAGGTCAGTAAATCTTCCTGTTCCGTAAGAACATTTTCTCGGCCGAGCGCTTGCACAAGTTCTTCGACAACTTCACGAGCTAACATTTTTTTGTTTCCCCCTTTTTAATGTCTGATTGTCAGACCACACAAAAGCTAAAATATTAAAAAATCTTCATATCTTTGATATATATAATAATAATCTAACTGTATTGAAATTTCAATATGAGAATTTTAGATAAATAAGTTGACAAATTCATATAGTTACATGATTAGGAAACTTGCTTATTGCCGGCATTAAAAAGTGGGAAAGGGTTAGCTTTACCCCTTCCCACGTTCTGTTAAATTAATAACACTTAGTGTATGACAGGCATCATACCAGGCAAGAAGTAAGCCTGAATATAAGTCATACACATAATAATTACCAACATGAACACCGAGTGTTTAATTGTAAAGCGGAAGAGATCTGATTCTCGTCCAACCAAATCGGTAGCTGCGGCAGCAACGGCGATGGATTGCGGAGAGATCATTTTTCCTACGACACCACCAGAGCTGTTGGCAGCAACGGTAAGGATAGGATTGATTCCCACTTGAGTAGCAGTAACACGCTGCAATTGTCCGAAAAGAGCATTGGCTGATGTATCGGATCCAGTTAAGAAAACGCCGAGCCATCCTAAGATTGGAGCGAAGAACGGGAAAGCATGTCCAGTAAGAGAGAAGAATAAGCCAAGAGTGTAAGAAAGTCCGGAATAGTTAGCAATATAAGCGAAACCAAGTACCGAACCAATGGTGATAATTGGATAGATAAGGCTCTTAATAGTAGTTCCGGCAACCTTACTAGCTCGGGCAGGACTGATTTTGAGAATGATCATGGTGATGATAGAAGCGAATAAAATGACTGTTCCAGTTGCCAGGAAGAAATCCCATTTATAATTGGCACCATAAATAGTCGGCTTATTGACAATCGGTGCAGCTTTATAAACTAAGCCATCGAGACCAGGCCAATGAGGAATCATGATAAACCATTTCAGCTGCTTCGTAACAAAATCTTTGAAAGGATTAGAACCCCAGATTCCAACCATAACTGTAAGAACAATGAATGGAGACCAAGCCTTTAAAACCTGACCACCGGTGTACTTTTTGTGTTGCTCGATTTTGGCGTTCTTTTCGTTCGGGAAGCGCCAAATATTCTTAGGTTTCCAGAATTTCAGCAGGGTAGCGGTACAGATTAGCGAGAAGATTGAGGCAATAATATCAGGAAGCATAGCTCCGAGATAGTTAGAGGACCACCATTGCGCAACGGCAAAGGTAATACCGGAAACAGCAATTCCAGGGAGTACTTCTTTAGCGCCTTTCCAACCAGCCATGAGAATGATCAAATACAGAGGAACAAACACGGAGAGAAATGGTAATTGTCGCCCAATTGCGGCTGCGATGATATTTTGATCAAATCCTGAAGCAGCTTGAGCTGCAATGATAGGAGAACCGATTCCTCCGAAAGCAACCGGGGCAGTATTAGCAACTAAGCAAATGCCTGCAGCATAAACTGGTTCAAAACCCAATCCCACCAAGATGGAAGCGGTAATAGCTACTGGAGTACCAAATCCTGCAGCCCCTTCGAGGAAGGCACCAAAGGAAAATGCAATCAAAAGAGCTTGAAGACGACGGTCATCAGATAAAGAGGCGATTGAACTTTTAATAATATCGAACTGACCTGCTTCAACTGTCAAGTTATATAGAAAAACTGCGGCTACAATAATCCAGGCGATCGGGAACCATCCATTGATTACACCGAGTATACTTGCTGAAATAGCAAGGCCAACTGGCATTTTGTAAACGAGAATAACATCAATAATCGTAAATAAGAGCGTAGTAGTACCTGCAATATGCCCTTTCATTCGCTTAATAGCAAGAGCCCAAAATAAATAAAAAATAGGCAGAGAAACAGCAAGCGCAGTTAATGGAATGCTATTTCCAAGGGCAGCGTAATTCTGTGTCCATGGCATTTGTTTAATTCCACCTTTCATTTAGTTATGTCTAGAGCGTTTCCAATTAAGAATTAACTTATACTACGTCACCATCCCTTCTTTGCTAAGATTATAGCAAATGGCTGACTGTTTGACTGTCAGACCATTAACCCGCTTAATATACTACCTCTAAAAAATGAAAATTTCAATATGCTAATAAATTCTTTGTTTAACATATTGTCTAATTTTAATAGTTTTGGACCTCTATTTCGAATTTTTAGAATACATAATACAAAATATACAAGAGTTAGATTCAATAAAACTCCCTTTCATATATCTTGTATCCTTGTTTTATTATTCAAATTTACAGAGCTGAAAATTAATATTAAAAGACTGTAGTTAATACTAACCTTTTCGAAACTGTTTAATATTTAATACTCTGTTTCAATATGTACATTAAAAAAATGGTATTTCTGTGGTATTTCCCTCTCCCTTTTAGGATAATATAATATTAAAAAAATTACAATATGTTAGGATCTTTGTGAATAAATTATTTAGTTAGTTGTCTAATTATTTTTAATTTTAAATATTATTAAAATTGTGAGACAACATTTAAATTTATTGAGCTCTAGCGCAAGTATTTTTGTTCTATAGCTTTAAGTTCCTGTTGAAAAGATTGACTTAAGCGAAATAACAAGCGCTCCATGTCCAAGCGATGCAAAGAAATACTTTCGGGACTTAAAAATTCAATCTTACGAAATTCCGGTTTGATTAATAATGGCAATAAATCATCGAGATCTTCTACCCTAAGCGTAAGAATAATAGGGGCAAATGCTGTCTCTTGGGTTCTTCGTCCCGAACCTTCAGTAACTGTGTAGACATCCAGACTCAAATCAACATCCTCTATCATAATTCCCTGTAATGGGACATTTCGTAAAACGGCAACTTGCTGTTCCCTCGTTGCTTCAGCTACTTGTTCTTTACTTTTGCTACCGAAAAAGAAGCGTCCGCTTTGTGCCTCACCACGAAAATCTAAACGAATCCTCACACGGACATGTTCCGTTAGAAGTTCCTCTCCGATCCGAATTTTCATCTCTGATCTCTCCGTTCTATCTAAAGCTACATTTTTTTAATCTTTTAAGCAAAATATTCTCCATAGGGATTATTTTCTCCTGCCTAATTTGCTATATGCTCACACTTTGTGGACATACTAAACTTATTATTAGGAAAAGGAAATGCTGTCAAAGGAGATTAGGATATGCGAAAAACTGTAGTTGCAATATTTAAAGGCCCTCAACAAACAAAAGAAGCAATTGAAGAGATCCAAGGAGAATCCTTAGCCAATAGTAAAATCTCTGTTGTTGTTCTAAGCGATTATCTGCATCAAGGAGAATTTAAAGAAGAAATTGCTAATGAACTTGCCTACTATCCGAGCGAAATTAATCTTGACAAATTTAACGCTTGGCTTGTTCAAGCTCCCCCTTTTAACGTTCCCAATCTTGGCGAGGTGGCAGCAGCCGGACCTATAGCCAACCTGTTGATGCATCAACCCCAGGGACGTGGATTGACAGAAGCCCTCTTAGTCTATGGTATCTCTGCAGAACGGGCTCGTCATTATGAGCACGAGGTTAGAACCGGACACTGGCTTGTTCTTATCACAACCAATCATGAAAAGCAGAATTCAGTCGCCAATGCTTTAGGAGCTTTTGGAGGGAAAGACATTGAAAAATGGAATACCTCCATAGATCATCCTCTATATCCTATTGGTTAAGACAGCCCAACTAATAAGCGGAGACTTTTAACTTCCTCATTGGTTAAAGATCGATAGTTTCCTGCTGAAAAACGCTGCCTATCCAGGGTTAAGGGTCCATAAGCTATACGCTCTAATTGAACAACAGGATAGCCGACAGATTCAAACATTCTCCGTACCTGCCTATTTTTCCCTTCATGAATCGTGACTTCGAGAATTTCAGGAAAATGTTGTTTATGATCCATCGGCTTGCCTTGTCTGAAACCGCTCCTGCTGATAACTTTAGCCGGAGCGGTTTTGCCGTCTTCAAGCTCAACCCCTTTTCTTAACTGTTCCAGAGCTTCCCGTTCCATCGGACCCTTAACCCAAACTCTATAGGTTTTATTTACTCCGTAGGAGGGATGCATTAAGCGATGAGCTAGTTCTCCATCGTTTGTCATAATCAGCAAACCTGAAGTATCATAATCTAACCGACCCACCGGATAAACTCTAACTGGAACGTTTTTCATTAAATCAACAACAGTTGCTCTTCCCCGAGGATCCCGAGCGCTCGAAATTACTCCTGCCGGTTTATTAAGCAAATAATAATGCAGTTCCTCAGCCTTTTTAACGGGAACTCCATCCACAATAATCTCATCTTCGGCACAGACTTTAGTACCTAAAACAGCTACCGTAAAACCATTGACTTTCACTCGACCTTCTTGAATTAATTTTTCAACTTGGCGGCGCGAGGCAACTCCAGCTTGAGCCAACACTTTTTGCAGCCGTTCACCTGATTCTGGGTTTTTTTCATGTTTGGATTTAACCTCCATGAAGCATCTCATTCCTTTTCACTATTATCCTCTTTAAAGGCTTTTATCCAGTTTTAAAACCCTCAAGTTCACTTAGCCTTTCTTGAATTTTGGTTGTTTGAGCGCAAAAACCCCAGGTCCGATTTCAGGGTAAGCTTCTTCAACCATTTTCCAGAAAAGTTCATGTTGTCGGGTTTTGGGAAGTCGAATAAAAAAATCCCCCGGAAATTGCGAGAGCACTCTGACCGGAGATTTCTCATCTCTTATATCTAACACTTCGGAAAGGCGAAAACCCACACGATGGGCATAATAAAATGTCATGGGTTCCGGGTCGCTTAACACCAAAACACTAGAAGAAGTTGTGTGATCCTTTATCCACTCTGCCTGGGTCAAGTATTCCGGATCCCATTGATATTTGGGCTTTAAATATGAATATGATCCTCGGTTGAGTACAATTAAGAGCAGAAGAACAAGAAGCAGTTGGAACCTTTTACATCCTTCTAAGGCGTAAGCACCTAATAAAGCAGCCAGAGGCATAATAGGAACAAGATAATAATCCAAGGGAATACGAACACAGACTATGCCAAGATAAAGCAAGGCTATGATTACCCATGCCAAAAGGGCTATACGTCCATAAAATCGCTGAAAAAATAACCTTAACAAACCCATTCCCGAAAGAAAAAGAACGCTGTCTGTTAAACCAAGATGTAAATTTTTCAGAAGTGGTTTCCAATTCAAATGTTTAGAACCTGCAACTTGATTGGTTATTATTCCGGATACAAATTGGCTTGAGGAGCTGACATTCATGTGTACCCATAAATAATATACCATAGGGAAACCAAGTGCAATCAAGCTATAGCTGATAAATTTCCTCCGATCCGCTTGCCTCCAAGGATAAAAGCCAAACAGCAGAGCAACAGGAAACAACATTAACTGAGGCAGCTTGGCTAATATCGCCCCTGCCATCATAACTCCAATCATCCAGACTCCTTGTTTCTCAAGCGATTTCCTCCAACGAATAATAAGAGCCAAAGCCCAAATACTTAAAGCTTGAGCCATTGGCTCGGGCATTACCACCCTTCCGTAATAAATTGACAGAGGCAATAAAGTATAAATCGCTGCCGCTAAAAAACCTGCTCTCTCGGAAATCAAATGTTTCCCCAAATCATATAATCCATAAATTGCCACCAAGGATAAAGCTACAGCCCAAAGCCGACCCCAGATATCCGCCCAGCCAAATAATTTCCATGTCCACGCTAATAAATAGGGGAATAAGGGGAATTCTAATTCAACATTTTGAGGTACTACACCGTCGTAATTCAGCTGAGGGATCAGGACTTTAGGAAAATCTGCCAGATGGCTGAGCATATGAACCGCGATACTGGCCGTATCAGCCTGCCGCCATCCTTGATTATCCAGTAAGGGATTTGAAATCCCCTTGAGGCGAAGGAATAAAGCAACCCCTAGGATAGATCCCAACAAACACCACCTTACTCTTCGACCCATTCGACAAGACTCCACCTTTGCCGTTTAATCTGGTAGATTAACTGAACATAGCCCCAAATCGTAGCCCAAATTTTCATTTTGCTTGCACCTTGTTTTAATTCGTAATGAAGTTTTAGCGGAACTTCTGTCACACGATCTGCAAAGGGGGCTATTTTCAAGAGCAGTTCCACCATTCCGGAAAAATTACGGCTCTGAATTATGTTCGGCCCGTATTGCCTTGTTCCTTCGGCCAATAAGGAAAGCCGATAAGCACGGTAACCACAGGAATAATCATGGACACCTCTGATTGGCAGGAAAAAATTCATAACTTTTCCTGCTCCCCAAGAAAGTAATTTTCTCAGCCAGGAAAGGCCATATTGCTCTCCACCCTTAGTAAATCTTGAAGCGATGGCTAAGTCTGCACCGGAGCGAATCGCCTCCAATAGCAAGGGAATGCGGTCAGCTGGTTGTGTGTTATCAGCATCCATCGTTATAACCAAGTCAGGAAAATCATCCGGAGCATTTATCAAGGAAAGCTGATGAGTTGTATTGTAGTTTAAAACGTATTGAAATCCACTGTTTAAAGCTGCTCCTAAGCCTTGATTTTGAACATGGTTAACTTGGTGCACCGTTGAATAAATCCGAGTATACCTCGCAATTACCTCCGGTGTCGTGTCAGTACTTCCATCATTAACTACGATAATTAAATGAGGAAGATCAGCACAGGTCTCTTCAATATTATCAAGCAGCACCGGAAGAGAACCGGCTTCGTTATAGGCTGGTAAAAGAATATAAAGCATACTAACAAATTCCTCCTTTCGGATATTGTTAGTATGCGCAAAAATTACTCATTAAAACGTTTTTGTAACAATCCAGATCGAAGCAATTAAGCCTATAAAATCGGCCAATAATCCCAATTTAAGAGCATAGCGATACTTTCGTATGCCTACCGATCCAAAATAGATCGTTAACACAAAAAATGTTGTGTCTGTGCTTCCTTGAAGGGTAGACGCTAAACGTCCTATATAAGAGTCAGGACCATATTGGTTTATCAGTTGAGTCGCTACTCCAAGGGCACCCGATCCGCTTAAAGGACGCATTATTGCTAAAGGAATAATTGCCGCGACGTTGGAATCCAATCCGAAATAAGCAAATATCGGCTGCAGCCAATGGGCCAGGATGTTCAAAGCTCCCGAATCAACAAAGATTCGAATTGATACCAACATGCCAATTAAAAACGGAAGTATGCGAACACCGGTATTAAACCCTTCCTCGGCTCCTGCCACAAAGGATTCATAAACAGGTACTTTACGCAAAAAGGCAATCACCGGGATAAACAAAAGAAGCAGCGGAATCGCCCAACGTGAAATTTCAGCAATTGCCTTCATTTGGCTGCCCTCCTACGGAAAAGATAATCCACAATAATAGCCGAGGTCATAGCACACCCCGTTGCAACAATAGTTGTTCCGATAATTTCTGTTGGATTAGCCGAATTAGCCTTCAGCCTTACCCCAATAATTGTAGCGGGTATTAGAGTTATACACGAGGTGTTTAGGGCGAGAAATGTTATCATCGCAGGACTTGCCGTTTCCGGCGTGGGATTTTCCTTTTGCAATTCCTGCATAGCTTTTAGTCCAAAAGGAGTCGCTGCATTTCCCAATCCCAAAATGTTGGCGCTCAAGTTCATAATTATGGCTCCAAGAGCCGGACTATCCGGTTTTAAGGTAGGAAATAAGAGGCGAACGACGGGCCCAAAAAGACGAGCGATTCCCTTTACAATTCCCGCTTCTTCGGCTAAACGCATCAACCCTAACCATAAACTCATTACTCCGATAAGTTCAATGGCTACCTCTACCCCTAATTCGGCAGCTTTCATAGCCGAAACTGTGACAATTTCTATCTGTCCATTAAGTGCTGAAATCAAAATGCCGATGACTAACATAATCAGCCAGATGAGGTTAACCATAGCCCACCCCCCTTGAAAAAATCTATGAAAAGGGCGGACAAAAAAGAACGAGATCTTCTCGTTCTTTTATTGAATATTGCCTATGTATTTGGGCGGCTAGAACTTATTCTCTGGCCAGTATAATTTCATCTGAAGTCTTCTTCTTTTTGTGAAGCATTCCTGACAGTTTGTCTAAAAGATCTGGAACCGTATCTAAGATACGATCGATGACGACATTACTGTCGACAGGCAGCAGGCGAATGGTTCCATTGCCAACGACTAAGAAACCGACGGGTTGTACGGATACCCCGGCACCTGCGCCGCCTCCAAAAGGAAGTTGGTTTGCCGAATCCCCTGAATTATTTCCGTTCTCTTTTTGCTGATCGGGCGGGGAAAATTCGCTGCCCCCTGCTGCAAAACCACACGCTACCCGTGATATTGGAATAATAACGGATCCATCATGGGTTTCTACCGGGTCACCAATAATGGTATTAACGTCAACAATTTGCTGGATACTTTCCATGGCTGTTTTCATCAATAATTCTATAGGATGATTACCCATGCTACTACCCCCTTCTAGCCCGCTTGAAACTACGCACAGCATTAAATCCAACAAAAATAATATGACCGATTCTTAATTGGAATATGCATTGGATATCACATAAAAATCCTTCTTTTTTAAATTGTGGAACGACCACAAGTTCAGGATTCTTAGCCTCCACGATAACTTGTTTGTAGAGACGGGCCAGGGCAAATCCAAACAGGCTCCAAAAAGCTCCCGCAGCCATCGCTGTTTGAGCCGCATCCTTGAAGCCAATCTCAATTCGCCATTTAATAGTTTTGCAATGGATTCCGCCATAAAACTTGTTCTTTAGCCAAACTAATCGATGAACATAAATTTGCAGCTTAGGCCAAAGCCGATAGATCCATCCTCCGCGGAAATATCGAAAACGTACGCTTGATTTTGCTTTTCGCCTGCCGCCCTTTCCTTCAGCGACTTGATCTACTTCTAATTCCGGACCTTTTTCCCATTCCAATTGGAGTGTTGGAATTTGATATTGAGTATGCCAAATCCCATGTAATGCTCGAAAATCAATTTCCAGATGATCTTTTTCCTCCACTCGCCGATAGCGAAAATCAACCTCCGCTTTTATTGCTAAGCTCAAAAGAAAAAGAATCGTTAACGCGAGTAAAAAGGCTAAAACTCGCACAGTAACCCCTCCGAACCAAACACTATCGTCTAAATAATTCTCTAAATAACTAAGATGTCCGAAGGAAGGTCATATTATGCTAAAGATTCCTTCTCGTAACAATTATTTCCTATAAGAGCTCTAAAAATTCTAAGGGATGGTTAATTAAAGATTGGGCACCGTTTTGGCTTAACTCCTCTCTCCTGCGATAGCCCCAAAGAGCTCCCACCGCGTACATCTTGGCAGTAGCTGCCGTTTGCATATCAACGCCTGAATCTCCCAGATAAACAATCTCAGCCTGAGGGATATTTAATTGCTTGCTGATATAGAAAGCGCCTGTGGGATCAGGCTTCCTAGGAATATCTTCCCTAGGTCCCAAAACAACTTCAAACTTCCAATTCGCAAGAAGAGCTGACACAACTTTTTGAGTCAGTTCATCAACCTTATTAGACAGAACGCAAAGCTTGAGTTTACGTCTTGTCAATTCATCAAGCAGCTCAGGGATACCCTCATAAGGTCTTGTTTTTTCAAGGCATCTCTCGCGATATTCCTTCATCATCAGATCGAAACATTCTGTAATGAAGGTTTCTTCTCTGGATTGTTCAGGCAAAGCTCGACTAACCAGATTTCTGATCCCATTGCCAATAAAGTATTTATAATCTTCCAGGTTGTGCACTTTCATGTCTAAGGTTTTCAAAACCAGGTTCATTGAATCAGCAATATCCTCAAGGGAGTTAACCAAGGTCCCATCGAGATCAAAAATAACAGCTTTGTAGGTCATGCTAAAATTATCCTCCTTGTTTCATTGAATATTAACAAATTGCCAAAAATCAACATTATTGTCTATGAATTGTCTAAAAAGCTACGGATAATTGACCAATGACAAATTTTCTCTTCCAGCTTTATAGTGTTGGCAGGACTAGTTGAAGGCAATTGCTTGAAACTTACCTTGGTGAAGTCAAACCCTACCTGTTTTTTAAACGTTGCATAAGCCTTTGATCCATTAAACACTACCAGGCCTAGGTTTGTATAGGTATTGAATAGCTGACCAAAATCATTTGCTTTTTCATCCTTGATCTTGGAATCTAAACTTCCTTCTCTGTGACAGGTAGCAATAACATCCCACAAGGCAATTCTTTTACTCCTAATAAACTCGATTCTCCGGGTATAATCAGAGTCCAGAGACGCGGAAAAAATAGTATATATAATCCGCCAGAACTGATTCTGAGGATTGGCATAATATCGCTGTTCTCTTAGGGACTGAACACTGGGCATTGAACCGAGAACTAAAACGCGGGAAGTCTCATCAATTATCGGCAGAAATGATTGGAGAGATGTCTTTGTCAAATGATCCCCCATCTTTCTAACTAAAATTCAGGAACGAATAAAGAAGAGAGTCCTTTCCATTCCAGAAAGTCTCCCTTATCATGAATCTTTCTAAATTACTTATTACTTAGCTATCTTTCCAAACCGCTGTAAGGGCCAATATCTTAAAACCGCTTTTCCTTCGACCTCTTTGGCGGGCAAAGCTCCCCAATAATGACTGTCGAGACTATGATTGCGATTATCACCAAGTAAAAAATATGCATCTTTGGGAACAATTACAGGACCGTAATTATAATTAGGAGCTTCCATTTCAAAGGGTTCTGACAGAGGCTGATCATTAATGTAGACCTTCCCGCCCTTAATTTGAACCTTGTCTCCCGGCAATCCAATAACCCTCTTAATCCAATAGTCCCCACTGGAATCCAAGTTCTTTGGAGGGTTAAAAACAATGATATCGTCCCTTTGTATTCCGGTAAATTTATACAACAACTTGTCTACAATGACTCTATCTTGTACATGAATAGTAGGCATCATTGAAGGGGACGGTATCGTTGCCGCTTCCACCACATTACTTCGTAAACCCCACGATAATATAAAGGCAAATATCAGAATTTCTGCAGCTTCCATTATTACCCTAGTTAAACTTCGCTTTTTCGCCAAAAAAATCCCTCCTTTCAAAGTTCTCCACCAAGTTAATTCGCTGTCTTTTGAAAATCCCCTCTAAATTTAATTTGTTGTTTTAAGCCATTTCATTGTCTCTTCTCATGTAGACTCTTTCTTTGATTGCATTAACTCTTCAAGAAATTGGGCAAATTAATAAGGAGGTGATTGTATGAAATGTAATGTTGGGAAAACTGAGCAAATTGTTAGAATTATCGTAGGAACAATTATTATACTTTTAGGTTTGGCCTTCAAAAGCTGGTGGGGGCTTATCGGACTCCTGGGAATAGCAACAGGATTACTGCGATATTGTCCGGTAAGCGCTATTTTGGGAATCTCGACCTGTGAAGTCCGAGACAAGAATTAATGTTTTAATAAAATAAAGGCTACCCTAGAACTGTAAATTCTGTTATACTTTCATTAATTGAATTTGATCCTTCGGGGCAGGGTGAGATTCCCTACCGGCGGTGACGATTGCATGTGCAATTCAGCCCGCGACTCGATGCATCTTTGACGATGCATCGACTGACTTGGTGAAATTCCAAGGCCGACGGTAAAGTCCGGACGAGAGAAGGTTAAAACTAGGTTTGGCCAAGCTGCTATCCTGGTTCCTCGTATATGCCTCGTGAAAAGAATTGTTTCTCGGGGTATTTTTCATGCACAATTTTCTCTTTGTGACATATGAAGGTTCAATTCAAATACATGCAAAAGATATGGAGGGTTTGAATTTGATTCAAAAAAAGCAATCATCTCCTTGGGCCATTTGGTGGATCGCCCTTGGAGCAGCCATGTGGGGACTTGATGGTGTCTTTATTGTTACATTGCTCCACTATGTGACATCCTCTCAAATTGTCTGGATGGAACATATATTATTGTTCCTCTTCGCTGCTCCGGTGCTTATTTGGAAACGTCAGGAACTGCGCCATTTAAAGCTCGCTGACTGGTTAGCCGTCATATTCATCAGCTGGGGCGGATCTGCTATAGCTTCGATCCTGTTTACTGCCGGATTTACTTACGGTAACCCCAATGTTGTTCTCATTCTGCAAAAACTGCAGCCTATTTTTGCCGTCCTCCTTGCCGCCTGGGTACTTAAGGAGCAACTGCGGAAAAACTATTGGAAATTATTTATTGCTGCACTCATCGGTGCCTACTTACTCACCTTTGGCCTGCACATTCCAACTACCGCTGCTAACACCTCACAGCTAATTGGGTCCTTATTTGCCATCGGTGCTGCCGCACTTTGGGGGGGATCTACAGTGATGGGTAAACATCTCGTTGGCAAATTGTCGTTTACTACTTTAACGGCACTTCGCTTCGCTGTTGCTCTGCCTTTGTTGACAGTAATTATCTTAGTCCAACATCCAAACTGGCTTATCATCGGTCAAGCCCTTAGTCTGGCACCTGTTTGGGCAAACCTTTTGTTTCAAACGCTCGTTCCAAGCCTTGTAAGTTTACTTCTTTACTACCGTGGGTTAGATGGCGTCAAGGCCTCTCATGCCACCATCGCGGAACTTGCCTTTCCTGCAACCGGCTTACTTCTAAACTGGCTGATTTTACATCAGACTATTGATCTGGGACAATGGGTTGGTTTTGCCATAGTTTGGATAGCCGTGCTTCTGTTATCCCGGATGAGCCGCGAACCGGAAGCAATAGGACTAAACCTTGAATCATCTGCTCAGCAAGCGGATTTAGCAAGCAAATGAGAGTTTGGAATATATGAAGTGAAGATTGGCGATTACTGAGTCCGTTGCATAATGAAAATCTATCCTTTTTTTATAAACAAGACCCTGCATATAAGTGGAGGATTTACGCCACTATTTATGCAGGGTTTTGTTAACTTCCTTTGTTTATTAAAAATTTAATATAAGGAAAAATACGGATATTAAACCAACAACCTTTACTTTTCACATGAGTTTTTAGATGCTAAGATTTAAACCATAACTTGTCCATGAACATTGCAGCGGAAAACCTAAAAAGTGATAAAATTCATTAGGAGGCAAAAATGCAGCAGAATTATTCATCTAAAAAATGGAGTCAAACACTTAAGCTTTTAGCAGCCAGTACATTTATCTTTACAAGCCTGGTAACTTTCACACCGACAGTTCAGGCAGCAACCCTTATGAGATTTGGCTCAACTGGTAATAATGTCGTAACCTTGCAAAAGGAATTAGTTAATTTGGGATATACTGTTGGCCCAATCGACGGAATTTTCGGTTCCAAAACATTTTCAGCTGTCGAGAATTTCCAACAAAATGATCATCTCCAAGTAGATGGAATCGTTGGCCCGCTGACTCAAAGCGCCTTAGATAAGGATCTAACTACCCAAGCTCCTGCCACAAACTCCTCTCAAATTGAGGGGATCATTGCCAAAGCGAAAAGTCTGCTTGGAACACCGTATTTATGGGGAGGCACTACTCCTGGTGGTTTTGACTGTTCCGGTTTTACTCAATATGTTTTCGCTTCCCAGGGGATTAATCTGCCTCGTACCAGTCAGGATCAGGCAAAGGTCGGAACTTCAGTATCTTATGGAGACCTGAAACCTGGTGATTTAGTCTTTTTCTCCACAGCTGGAAACGGAACCATTGACCATGTAGGTATTTATCTTGGTAACTCACAATTCATTAGTGCTACAACTCACAAAGGTGTGGCCATTTACCCACTGACTTCATCCTATTGGCTAAACGCCTATAAAGGGGCTCAAAGGGTTTTATAATTTAACACAGAACAAAGTGAACTCATTCAGCTCTAGCTGAACATCGGGGCTTCGGTGACAAAAGTGTCCTGTGGGCACTGGATAATATCCACAAAGGACCGGGTATCCGGTCCTTTTAAATTTATAATTATAATCCAGAACAGATGCCGCCCTTTCACGGATGATGATCAGTCGTTTCTATCCTATGGTTCCAAGCTTATGATTCCAAGAAACCGGTCGAAGCAGTGAGTATGGCAACAGGGTACTGTTATCACCTTTGGCGGCGTTTATTTGTCCTTGTGTAAGAAAAATGCTCTTACTTAAATCAGCTCCTCTTATGTCTGTGTCACGAAAATCAGCACCGATAAAATCTGTACCGCTGAGGTCGGCTCCTCTCAGGTCTGCAGCAATAAGAAAAGCTCCCCTTAAATTAGCCCCTCTAAGATCAAACTTCCTTAAATCTTTGCCAATAAGATCAGCTCCCCGTGAAAATGCCTTTCGCCGCCCTGCATGAACTTTTTGCTCCAGGCAGGCATCAGTGCGTAGGAGTTCGCTGGCTTTTAGGAGCAATACATTGGCATCAGCTCGAAGGGCAGCAACATCAAGTCCCAGAACTAAATCTGGTCTCAGCTGCGTCAAGGTCTCTATCTCTTCAAGCATAGTGCTGATTCCGCCATGAATTGGAAAGGCAGCCTTTAAGGTCAGCGCTTCAGTTAAATACCAAAGTAATTCATGAAGCTGCCGCATAATTAGAAATACCTCAAACATTTGTTTTGCCGATTCCGAGGCTGTTCGCCAATCCTTTCCGGCATAGCTGACCTGGGAAACCTTCTGACCGGCGCCAAAACAGTCAAAAGCAAGACATCCTTTTAAGCCGCGTTTCTGAAGATCTTTATGAATTCGGCAACGAAAATCAGATTGCAGGTTAAGACAAGGCTGACCAGCCTTTTTGTCGATCGGAAAACCTTCTGAAGCCGAAAAATAGAGTGCAACACAGCACAAGCCAAAGCAATTTTCACAGTCGGCTCGAAGTTTAGGGAGAATTATATCTGTAAATGAGGATGGATATTCCCGATTGAAAGATATTTTGTTAGTATTTTGGGGGTCAATTTGCTTTTCCATTGTGCATACCTCGTACTTACCTCAGATTTTCACCGATAACTTACCCACTAAAAACAGCCCTTCAAAACGGGCTGATTGGATGTTACCGCTGAGTAACGTTACTTCTGGCATTTTGGACAATAGACCGTTGTACGTCCAGCCAAACGCAAGCGTTCTAAAGTTTCACCACAAATACGACAGGGCTTTCCCCCTCTGCCATAAACCTGGAGAGCCTGTTCAAACTGTCCCTTTTCTCCATTGGCATCTCGGTAATCTCTAAAAGAAGTCCCTCGGGCATCAATACCCGCTTGTAAAACATCTTGTATTGATTTATGCAGCTGCTTGATTTCCTCTTCCGAAAGAGTATTGGCCTGCCGCTGCGGAGATATTCCCGCTCGAAATAAAGATTCATCTACATAAATGTTCCCTAATCCGGCAAGGACACACTGATCCAACAAGGCGGCCTTAAGGGCAACTCTTTTCTTGGCTAAATGATCCTTGAGCACGATTGGTGTAAATTCAGGTTCCAAGGGTTCCGGGCCAAGCTTACTTAGTGAGGACTCTTGGATACAGAGTGACGTTGGAATAGCTTGTATTCTGCCAAATTTTCGGACATCCGAAAAATGCACTTCGCCATGCTCCAAGGTAAAAACTACATGAGTATGCTTTTCCGGTTCTCTATGATCCGGATAATAATTTAGCCGCCCCGTCATACGCATATGGGCAATTAAGGTCATCTCCTCATCCAAGCGGATGAGGAGATATTTTCCCCGCCGGTCAAGACGTGTTATACGGCGTCCCAGGACTAGTTCTTTAAAACCTTTATCCTTCCAGCCGCAGACAGCGGAGGGCCAAATGAGAGCTATATCTTTTATCCTTGAATCTTTAATGTGTGCTGCTAAAGTTCGTCGAATAGTTTCAACTTCTGGTAATTCTGGCATGGTTACTCCTTGTTATCATTAGGCTGATATGGTTTCATATCATACCAATTTGGTCCGACTTTGCAATCGACAGTCATGGGAACTGATAAAGGAAAAGCATTTTCCATAGTTTCTTTTAAAATCAGAGCTACCTTCTTCAAATCTTCCGGAGCAACTTGGAGCAGCAGTTCGTCATGGACCTGCAGGAGAACAGCAGCTCGATAGGGTTTTATCCCTTCTGCGACTTGAATCATCGCCAATTTCATAATATCTGCTGCTGTTCCCTGAACCGGCGTATTCATAGCAATCCTTTCTCCAAGCTGCCTTTGGACTCTGTTAGCATGATATAATTCGGGAATCCGGCGCAGGCGATTAAATAAAGTACGGACTTGTCCATCTTGTTTAGCTTGAGCGACTACACTTTCCAAATAGTATTTTACGCCGCTGTAACGTTTAAAATATTGTTCTATATAAAACTTAGACTCTTTGCGGGGAATTCCCAAATCCCTGGACAAGCCGAACTCGGTTAAACCATAAACGAGCCCAAAATTGACAGCCTTGGCGCTTCTGCGCATATCTGAGGTAACTGCTTCCAGGGAAACTCCAAAAACTTCGGCAGCAGTTCTCGTATGAACATCTTGACCTAAGGCAAAAGACTCGCAGAGCAGGGGATCTTGCGAATAGTGGGCCAAAATACGCAGTTCAATCTGAGAATAATCTGCCGAAAGAAGGAGATAGCCCGGTTCCGTCGCATGGAAGATTTTTCTTAACTGCCGCCCTTGTTCCAAGCGAATTGGAATGTTTTGCAAGTTCGGCTCCGTACTGGACAGTCGTCCCGTTGCCGTAACGGTCTGCTGAAAGGTCGTATGAATTCTGCCCTCTTTCTCTTGGGCAAGTAGCCCGTTGACATAGGTTGACATAAGTTTATTCAGCTGGCGATAATCTAAAATTTTCTCGATAACCGGATGGGCCGAGCGAAGCTCTTCCAACGTCTCAGCATCTGTGGAATATCCTGTTTTAGTCTTTTTAGCGGCGACTAATCCGAGTTTTTCAAACAATATCGTTCCTAACTGTTTCGGAGAATTAATGTTAAAGGACGATTCGGCTAAATCATAGATGTCTTGTTCCAACTGTTTTAAGGTAATACTGATTCCTTCACCGAAATGTTTCAATTGCTCAATATCAACGCCAATCCCTTGACGCTCCATTTGAGCCAAGACCAGACTTAAAGGCTCTTCAATCGTATGCAGCAAATCTTCCAAGCCCAAAGTTTCGATGTCCTTTTGATATTTCGGAGCAACTTGAGCCAGGGCTGCAGCCTCCTCTGCAATACTATCAAAAGCGTCTAGCATAGGAACATATTCTTTGACTAAATCCAGGGGAGTAAACTTCGTGCGGGACGCTTGAATCAAATAGGATGCTAAGCCAAGGTCAAAGGACACTCCCTTTAAGCACTTATTCTCGTTCCCAAGTAATAAGTCCACCGTTTTTGAATCAGCCAAAATCTTGGGAACTTGTTCATTTGCCAACAGCTCCAGCCATGCCTCAGAAACCTTTGAGGATACTTCTTCGCGGGACAGTTTAAAAGACTCCCCTGAAACAGCAACTCCCCACTCAAGCCAACGTCCTCCTTGCAGCCCAGTTCTCTCATAACGGCAAGTCAACGTAAGGACGGTTTTTGAGTTTTGCCATTGTTTAATCTGAGTTAGCCAGCCTTCTTCAGAAAGTTCACGGACCGGCCAGGTCGCTAGAGACATTTCTGCAGTATCCTGCCTTGCCTCTTCATCCTTGGAATGACGTTCCTGCCATATACGTGTGACATTTCTTAGATCGTATTTATTTAACGCGGGAAGAACTTTATTGGCTTGAGGCCGCCGATAAATAAAGTCCTCCAAGGAAAATTCCAGAGGAATCTCCGTTAACATCGTTGCTAAGGTTTTACTTAATCTTGCTTGGTCTGCATATTCCTTTAAACTGCTTTGCAGTTTTTTCCCGGAGACCTTCTCAGCGTTCGCTAAAACGCCCTCGACTGTTTCATATTCCCAAAGCAATTTTAGGGCAGTTTTCTCCCCGACACCTGGAACACCGGGAATATTATCGGAAGTATCTCCCATCAAGCCTTTTAAATCAATAATTTGGTGAGGACGCAGCTGATAACGCTCCCATAAAGCATGCTCATCGTAGCATTCAACCTCGCTGATTCCCTTCTTCGTTAAATAAATATGAGTCTTAGGCGAGATCAGTTGTAAAGCATCTCTATCACCGGTGTAGACCTGAATCTGCATCCCCTGCGCTTCAGCTTGCTTTGTCACGGCCGCGATGAGATCATCAGCTTCGTAGCCTGCAAGTTCCAGCATCGGCACGCCCAATTCGGCGAGAATTTCTTTGAGATAGTCAAATTGCGGACGCAAACCTTCCGGAGTAGCTTTTCTTTGGGCTTTATACCCTGCGTACTGCTCTATACGCACCGTTGCCTTGGTTTTATCGAAAGCCACCACCCAGTAGTCCGGATGTTGTTCTTGTTCTAGACGAAATAACATCGTCAGAAAACCCTGCAGCACATTGGTCGGGCGTCCATCGGATGTTGTTAGTAAAGGTAAAGCATAGAAAGCGCGATTCGCTAAGCTGTTTCCGTCTAATATCAGCATTTTCGGCATCGTGAAAACCCCTTTCTCTTCGCACTTTACTATATCATACCCACTTGTTTCTAACAAACACTACTACCCTTCCCGAGGTTCTCAACTTCCTGTTTATTTTTTTTGTTGTTTTTTGCTCAAGGATCAAGTGCAGTGCTACAATAAAGTTAACATTAGTTCACAAAAACTACTTCTTACATTCATCAGAGCCATTTAAAATTTCGACACCGAAAGGAAACCTAGCGTGAAATATAAGAATATGTATCTTTTGTTCAGTGTGCTTATTACTTTTTTCCTTCTCCTCTTTAGTACCCTCAAAGGCATATTTATAGGTTTTCCCCTGATTCTATGTTTTTTAAACTTTGCCTGCATTGCACATCAACGCGGATATCCCCTTCGAGAGATTATGGGAATGTCATACCGGGGCGGCAAAAAATCTCTCCTTGTTTTACGTATTCTTGTTCTGGTAGGTGCTATTACCTCTCTCTGGATAGCCTCCGGAACGACCCCGGCCATTCTTTATTATGGAATGCTCCGGATGAATCCCCACTTATTCATTCTGTACACCTTTCTGATCAGCTCTGCAGTTTCCTTTTTGCTGGGAACCTCCTTCGGCACCGTCAGCACGGTTGGCTTAGCTTTGATGATCATGGCGAAAGGCGGTCACATTAACAGCAACATTGCGGCAGGAGCCATTATTGCCGGATCCTATTTTGGTGACCGCTGCTCCCCCATGTCCTCAAGTGCAAATTTAGTTGCTCATTTAACTCATTCTGACCTGTATGCTAATATTAAAGGCATGTTTCGCACAGGGATGTTACCCTTTCTTCTCTCTGTTTTAGCCTATCTTGGATTATCAATCTCCCAGCCATTACGATTCACCGGGACTACGATGATTAACGAGATTTCTCTTCTATTTACTCTTCACTGGATTGTTTTGCTGCCTGCCCTGGCGATTTTGGTGCTTGCTGTTTTCCGAGTTGACGTTCAAATCTCTATGGTTGTCAGTATTTTGTTGGCCATTTTTATTAGTTTAGAAGTACAACATTATCAAATTCTTGAAATACTGAAATTTATTCTATTTGGCTTCACTCTTCACGCCGGCAGCCCTCTTTCCGCAATTCTCCAGGGCGGTGGTATCCTATCGATGTGGAAAGTATCTGTGGTTATTTACGTATCCTGCTGTTGGGCCGGTCTATTTGCTGAAACAGACCTTTTAAAGGATTTAAATGAATTTCTTAGGACGATAAATTCACCGTCCGCAAGATTTCTGATGACGACACTCATGAGTCTTCTCACCTCAATTCTCGGCTGCAGTCAAACGATCTCTATCGTTTTAACCCATTCCTTGATGAACGACGTTTATACCAATGGTCAATCATCAAGGACTCAATTAGCTCTTGACTTAGAAAATACGTCAGTCCCCTTAGCAGCTGTCATCCCCTGGAACACTGCAGCCTTTGTTCCTACTGCCACACTTAATGTTAGTTTGATGGGATTCATCCCCTATGCCTTTTATCTTTATCTGTTGCCACTGACTCAAATAATCTTTTCTAGCCTAATCAAATCTCTATCATCACCGGTACATCGTTTGAGGAAGCCGAGAACGCTCTGAGTAAAAGAGGAATATTGGGAGCAAACAAAAAGGACTCTGTACGCATCACTGTGTTCAGAGTCCTTTACAATGGCTATTATTTAGATGTTTCTATAAGAGGGAACCAAACGCAAAACATAGTTCCTTCGTCAACAACACTATCGACCCTTATTGTACCGCCGTGAAGTTCCACAATTGATTTTGTAATTGCTAAGCCGAGCCCTGATCCCCCGTATTTTCGAGTTCTGGAAGAATCACTGCGGTAAAAACGATCAAACAATTTTGACAAATGTTTCTCAGAGATCCCGGAACCATTATCACGGATCAACAATTCTACGCCGCCCTTAACATTAATTAATGAAATTTTAATTTCACCTCTCTCAGAGTCGGTGTGTTGAACCGCATTATGAAAAAGATTTAAAATAACTTGTTTAAGACGGTCAACATCAAACCAACCTCTTAAATGAGATGTCAGTTCTAAGATAACCTTCCGGTCTCCAGCCAATACTCGTAGCTGAGGCGCCATTTCTTTAATAACTTCGTCCAAAACAACTTCTTTTCTCTGAATATTGGGTGAGCGATCAAGTTTAGCCAACAAGAGAAGGTCTTCGACCAACTTCTTCATACGCTCTGATTCGACGAACATACTCTTTAAGGAACGATCAAGCATATCCGGTTGATTTACAGCACCGCGCAACAGTACCTCCAAAAAACCATGAATAGCTGTCAGGGGAGTACGCAGTTCATGAGAAGCGTCAGCAACAAAGCGGCGCATTTGCTCTTTGGACTCTACTTCCGCGTCAAAGGATGACTCTAGTCGCTGCAGCATCCCATTAAAGGAATTTGCCAAATGATCGATCTCGACTTGACCTTGATCGGCTGGTATACGTTCAGCAAGATTTCCGGCATCAATTTGTTCCACCTTGTCAACCATGTTTGATAAAGGGACAAGTGTTTTTCTCAGCACGGGGATAAAGGTTAATATTCCAATGACAAGAGCAATTAAAGAAACTCCAAGAAAAACAAGCAGTTGATGCAACATCATATTCTTTAGAGGTTTAGTACTGATGCTCACCTGAATTAATTCCTGAGTATGATTTTTTGTGCGAATCGTCTGGAGAACGATAAGCTGCTCATTTTCCCCTGTTGGATTGACAATTTGATAGGATAAATGATGCTCATTGCTTTGCAAAGCATTCTTATAATCTTCCTCTGCTAAACGAGGGGATGTTCCCCCATCCCCGGAGCCATTCGTAAGCTCTGTAAATGTCCCCTTCTGATCGATAAGGGCAATGTGGGCGTCTTGAAGCAAAAAGAAAGGCCCATGACGATGAGGCCCCAACGAACTTGAATCTGGAACATCTGTGGTATCATGAACACTTTTGGCCATCATCATCCAAGCATCAGGGGGCAGGGACTGAATCTGGCTCTGAATGCTTTTGGCCTGATTCTGATAAATAAATCCCTGCATAAAAATGTATTGCAAGAACCCAATAACGATTAATAATCCAGCCAAGAGCATAAGGGAACTGGACAAGAGCTGAAAGCGCAGGGAATTAGGAACTATATAACGTCTCAGCCGAGTTTTTATGGTCATGATATGTCAACTCTGTATCCCGCTCCGCGTAACGTTCGAATTAGGCGGTGTTCTTTGTCATTAAGTTTATCTCGCAAAGATCGAATATAAACCTCCACAATATTTTCGTCTCCACCGAAATCATAACCCCATACTTTATCTAAAATTTTCGCTTTACTTAAGACGATACCTTGATTCAGCACTATAAATTTGAGCAGCTCATATTCTGTCGTTGAAAGCTCCAGTACGCGCTGTTGATAGAGAATTTCTTTACGCCGGTCATCGATTCGAAAGTCTCCGATGACTACCTCTCCCATAAGATATGGGAATTGATTGCGTATTCGCGCTTGTATACGCGCCAAAAGCTCCTCAAAACTAAATGGTTTCATCATATAATCGTCCGCGCCCAAGGTTAGTCCCTTTACACGATCGTCAACTTCATCTTTAGCAGTGAGCATAATGATGGCTGCATTTTCAGTTTTTTTAAGCATTCGGCATACTTCAAAACCATCCATGCCCGGCATCATAACATCCAGGATAATAATGTGAGGGTGAAACTCTTTAGCAAGGGTAACCGCTGTCATTCCATCTTGAGCCGTTTGGACCTCTAAGCCCTCATTCAGAAGTCCCATTTCCAAAAACTGCAAAATATTGGGTTCATCATCTACGAGAAGTATTTTTATACCTTTTAAGCTCTGCATTCCTAAGTCCTCCCAATCATAGAACCTTTTATTCAGACATCATTCCAAACGTTTTTAACTTATTTTCCTATATGCAGCTGAATTAGTACTGAAGAGTTCCTGAAAGTTTGCTGAAGGAATAGTGGATAAAGTATATATAATAAAATAGAGCCCCTAAAGGCTCTTACAAATTTCATTTTGGTGGGCGAGGGGGGACTTGAACCCCCACATACTCACGTATATCGGATTTTGAGACCGACGCGTCTGCCATTCCGCCACTCGCCCAAATCATATTCGCGATGAATTAATACGACTTAGCTATAATAACTTATTCGAACACTTAAGTCAAGCTTTTTTTAAGAATCAAATCGATTTTTCTTGGAACGGACCAATAGCCCGAAGCTTCTGATACCGTTTCTCCTGCAGGGCTTCAGGAGACTCTGTCCGCAGACGGACGAGGTACTTGGCAATAACCGCTGACAATTCATCAGCTGTCTGTCTTAAATTATAATGAGCTCCGCCTTGAGGTTCCCTGATTACTTCGTCAGCGACTCCCAATTTAAACAGATCTTGAGCTGTGAACTTCAAGGCTGCCGCAGCTTCTTTAGCCTTTGAGGTATCTTTCCAAAGAATAGACGCGCAGCTTTCCGGAGAAATGACAGAGAAAAAGGAATTCTCCAGCATTAAAATAACATTTCCTACACCAAGCGCCAAAGCGCCGCCGCTTCCACCCTCTCCGATAACCGTACTGATCACCGGAACATGGTACCCGGACATAGCCAGCAAACATCTTGCAATAGCTTCACCTTGTCCCCGTTCTTCAGCTGCTAAATCGCAGGCCGCACCAGGGGTATCAATAAAGGTCAAAATCGGTCGTCCGAACTTTTCTGCCTGATCCATTAAGCGCAAGGCTTTACGGTAGCCTTCAGGATGGGGCATACCGAAATTGCGCTTAATGTTTTCCTTGGTGTCTTTTCCTTTAACTTGAGCGACCACCGTCACAGGTACACCACGGAAAAGGGCCATTCCGCCGGCAATAGCCTGATCGTCAGCATACAGCCGGTCTCCCTTGAGTTCAATAAAATCGTCAAATAAGAGCGGCGCATAATCGTAAAAGTTTGGTCGCTCTGAATGTCGGGCAATCTGGACTTTTTGCCACGGTTCAAGATTGCCGTAAATTTCTTTCTTAAGAAGAGAGACTTTTTTCTCTAAGGTCTCTACTTCACGGGAAAGATCAATATCTTTTTCGACAGAAAACTTTTGCAGTTCCGCAATTTTCCGTTCAAGCTCTATAATAGGCTTTTCAAATTCAAACAGTTGCGCCATGCTGAACCCCTTCCTGATGGTACCGCAACAAACGTGCCAGTGTAGACCGCATTTGAGCACGTTCCACAATGAGATCGATCAAACCGTGCATTTGATTAAACTCTGCCGTTTGGGCTCCCGCCGGCAATTCTTGCCTCATTGTCTGCTTGATGACTCTTGGTCCGGTAAATCCTATTAAAGCATTCGGTTCAGCAATTAAAATATCACCAAGAGAAGCATAGCTGGCCGTAACCCCTCCAAAAGTCGGATCTGTAAGTACCGAAATATATAACAAATGATTGGCAGCTAAACGTCCCAAAGCTGCACTTGTCTTAGCCATCTGATAGAGAGAAAGGATTCCCTCCTGCATTCGGGCACCGCCGGAAGTAGAGAAAATAACAACGGGCAGGCGTAAATCAATCGCCCGTTCAACTGCCCGAGCAATCTTTTCCCCAACTACAGACCCCATACTGCCCATTATGAAATCAGCTTCATTAAAAGCTAAAACAACAGGAATTCCCTCAATCATAGCCCGGCCTGTAAGAACCCCTTCAATCATTCCCGCCTTTTCCTGAGCCTCAAGAAGTTTCTCTTCATAACCGGGAAACTCTAAGGGGTCAAGAGTAAGTATTTCCGAATCCCATTCTTCAAAGCTGTTTTCATCAGCTAGCAGCGCTAAACGAGCCCGACCGGAAATCCGAAAATGATAGAAACAAGTTGTACAAACTCGTGCATTTTCCTCAAGATCTTTAATGAAAAGTACTTCACCGCATTTTGGACATTTTACCCACAGCCCGTCAGGCAGTTCTTTCTTGACAGTTTTAGGTTCTTGGCGTGTACCTACAGCCGTCGTACGCTTGGGTGCAGGAGCCGATTGAATCGTAACGTATTTCGTTCTTCGGAAGATATCTTTGAACATAGTTAGCTCCCTATTGCGCCGGTAATAATTTCATAGGCTTCATCGGCTTCAGATTCAGGTACAAGAATTTCCACAGAAGCATGATCCCCCAAATGCGCAGAACCAATGGGTCGTAATTGAACAAGCATTCCTTCGTCTGTGAGAATTGTTTTATATTTTTCCGCAATTAACTTGTTGGGTGCAATATAAATAACGGTCCACACAGTAATAGCCCCCTTATTAAATCCGTATTATGATACCATAGCCCAATTAATTGTGCAACAAAGGGCCCAATTATAAATCCTCATCATGAACTTCTGAGCGAAGATTGGAGAATTTGGCCATTAAAGCTTTTTCCACATTAGGTGTTACAAAATCTGATACTCCGGCATGTAAGCTGGAAGCCCATTTTATAGCACTTGAACTAATAAATGAATATTTGCTTTGCGTCATTAAGAAAACAGTTTCGATATCAGGAGCAATTTTTTTATTCATAAGGGCCAATTGAAACTCATATTCAAAGTCAGATAAAGCGCGCAGACCTCTCAAAATTGCCACAGCACCACATTTACGAGCAAATTCCACAGTTAAGCCTTCAAAAACACGAACATTTACATTGGGCATATCTTTTGTAGCTTCAATAAGCAGCTCCATTCTCTCGCCAAGGGTAAACAGGGGCGTCTTTTTACTGTCAGCTGCTATGGCAATCGTTACCCCTTCAAAGAGTTCTTTGCCACGAATTAAAATATCAAGATGTCCATTCGTAACCGGATCAAAGGTTCCCGGATAAATCGCTGTTCGCACATTCAATCTCCTTTATTTCAGGATATCAAGATATCAGGATATTTTCATGGGTTTCGCCTTAAAACACAGAAATCCTGCTAACAAAATTATTTCGGTGAAATTTTTCCTGGTTTCCAGACAACATTACTTTTACCCAGAACCCTAAGCAAAGCATTTCGTAATTCCTCATCATCAGTTACCCAAAACTCACGATTACCCTCAATAACCTTCTGATTGTCCGCAAAATAAAAATAAACTGGCTGATTCCCTGGATAACGTCTCAAAATTTCCAAAACGTCCGCCATGTGGTTGCTTTCATTGCTGGAAAATCTTAAAAAAAGCCGCTCCCCCGCATCTTGAGCCGAGGAATTTGGAGATTTAGCCTCATATACAAGTGCTGCAGAGGGTTTAAGTTCTTCTAGGCGGGTAATCCTCTCGGCAAAGATCTTCTTTTCATCATCGCGAATATTGTACCTGCCGGTTACAACAACCACTTGGTCATTATTCAAGGACCGAGTGAAGGCAAAGACTCGCGGGAACACTAAGACTTCAATTCCGCTGGTCAAATCTTCTAAAATAAAGCTCGCCATCATTTCGCCCTTTTTAGTTACTGTTTGCCGTAAGCTGGTCACTAGACCTCCAAGAACAACCTTTTTTTCTTCTTCGCTTTCAAGGCAAGTCAAAATATCCGAAGAGACAAAAGGCTTTAGTTGTGGAATAACCGCCGAAAGGGGATGACCGCTTAAATAAAGACCCAAATATTCGCGTTCCATCTCCAGAATTTCTCGTTCATTAAACTCGGGCAGTTCAGGCAGGGTAATTCCTTGGTCCATATCTTCGGTTAGATCAAAAAGGGAGAATTGACCATTATTTCGATCTTTTTGCCGCCGCTGAGCAGTGTCCAGAACCTGATCGAGAACTGCCAAGGCCTGAACCCGAGTGCCAAAGGAACTCATGGCTCCCGACCGAATTAAGCTTTCCAGAACACGTCGGTTTAAGACCTTTTGGTCCACGCGCATACAGAAATCATAAAGAGATTTGAAGGGGCCGTCTTGTCTGACTTCCAAGATTTTCTCCAGCACATTGACTCCAACATTGCGGATGGCCCCCAGTCCAAAACGAATGGCCCTTTTTTCTGTGGAAAATCCTATTTGACTGTACTGCACATCCGGCGGAAGAACTTCAATTCCATTTTGTTTGGCATCCTGTATATAGAACGATATTTTATCGGGAGAACCCATGACACTGCTTAAAAGAGCTGCCATAAATTCTAAGGGATAGTTTGCCTTTAAATAAGCTGTCTGATACGAGATCACAGCATAAGCAGTAGCATGCCCTTTATTAAAACCGTATTCCGCAAACTTGGCCATTAAATCAAAAATTTCTTCAGCCTTTTCACTGGTTAAACCGAGGCGAAGGGCCCCCGGAATAAGCCACTGTCCCTTTTCATCCTGCAGGCCGTAAATAAAGTTCTGACGTTCCTCAGCCATAATCTCCTTTTTCTTTTTTCCCATAGCCCGTCGTAACAAATCTGCTCGCCCTAAAGAATAACCCGCCAAATCTCTGGCAATCTGCATAACCTGTTCCTGATAAACGATAATTCCGTAGGTTGATCTAAGTATGGGTTCTAATTTAGGGTGTAAGTAGGTGATTTGGCCCCCATGCTTGCGGCGAATAAACTCGGGGATCTGATCCATAGGACCCGGCCGATATAATGCTCCCACAGCAATAATATCTTCGAAACAGGTTGGTTTTACTTCTTTGAGGACGGCTCTCATCCCACCGGACTCAAACTGAAAGATCCCAGTGCTGTTTCCAGAGGCAAGCAGTTGATAAGTTTTACGATCATCTAAAGACAGCGCCCGCAAATCAAGTTTGATCCCCTGAGTTTCCTCTACCCGTTTCACTGCCTCTTGGATGATGGTTAAATTTCTCAAGCCGAGAAAGTCCATCTTTAACAACCCAATTTCTTCAACTATTTTCATAGGAAATTGAGTCATTACAAAATCCTCTGAAGTTCTCTGCAGAGGCAAATGATTCATCAAAGGATCTTTAGAAATCACGACCCCTGCGGCATGGGTAGAAGCGTGCCTCGTCATACCTTCAAGGGATTGGGCCAGCTTATAAAGCCTCTTAATTTCTTCATCCTCTTCGACCATTTGAGCTAAATCGGGAGACACCTGCAGAGCCTTTTCCAAAGTTATACCCGGATCTGAAGGAATGGCCTTGGCAACTTTATCCACACGGGCCAAAGGAATCGCCAACACCCTCCCCCCGTCTCGAATAGCTGCTTTGGCCCCCATGGTTCCAAAGGTAATAATCTGGCAAACCTTGTCTGAACCGTATTTTTCCGTCACATAGCGAATGACTCGCTCACGGCCCTCCGGGTCAAAATCTATATCAATATCCGGCATAGAAATTCGCTCCGGATTTAAAAAACGTTCGAACAACAAATCATGACTAAGGGGTTCAACGGAAGTGATTCCAAGCAAGTACGCAACCATGCTGGCAGCAGCAGAGCCCCGTCCCGGCCCGACAGCTACCCCGTTCTCTCTGGCAAATCGGCAAAAGTCAGCAACAATCAGAAAATATCCCGAAAAGCCGGTCTGAGAAATAACTCGAAGCTCATAGTCTAAACGATCACATTCATTTTTAGTCATTTGGGGATAGAAGCGCGGAAAAGCCTCCTGGCATTGAGCTTCCAGATATCCGTCTAAGGTGTATCCGGGGGGAACGTCAAAAACCGGCAAGAAATTTTCACCAAACTTAAAATCCACCTGACAACGTTCGGCAATTTTAACAGTATTGTCTAAAACCTCAGGATGTTCTCCAAACAGCAGGGCCATCTCTTGTTCTGATTTAAGAAAAAGTTCCTGACTTGAAAACCTCATTCTCGAGGTATCCGTTAAGGTCTTACCGGTTTGGATACTCAGCAGTGCATCTTGGACAAGAGCATCGTCACGATTTACATAATGCACGTCATTAGTAGCTGCGATAGGAATTCCCGTGAGTTCATGAATCTTCCATATTCCCTGCATAACCTTTAGCTGTTTGTCAATTCCATGGTCCTGAATTTCAAGATAAAAATTACCTTTGCCAAAAATCCTTTCATAATCCAACGCGCTTTGAACTGCCATTTCTAATTGATCATTAAGGAGAAAATCTGCCACTTCACCGGCCAAACAGGCACTAAGGGCAATAATTCCGCTGGAATAGTTGTGCAGAATTTCTTTATCTACTCTAGGCTTATAGTAAAAGCCTTCAATATGAGCCATGGATACTAAGCGGATCAAGTTACGATATCCTTCTTCATTCTCCGCGAGAAGAACTAGATGGTAGTTTTTATCATCTCTTCCCGGAACTTTATCCGTCCGCTTATTGGGCGCAACATAAACTTCACATCCGATAATCGGCTTAATGCCCATTTTGCGGCACGCTTTGTAGAAATCAATGACTCCATACATTACCCCATGATCGGTAATTGCCAGTGCCGGCATATTCAATTCAGCAGCGCGCTTGACTAAATTATTAATGCGGGCAGCTCCGTCAAGCAGACTGTACTCCGTATGGTTGTGAAGGTGAACAAACATCACATATCTCTCCTCAAGATATTAGCAAAGGCCTTGAAAAATTCAAGACCCGTCATTCAATAATTGTTGATTTATTTGTAACTTGTAACTTTGTCAAGGAATAAATTCATCGTCAATTAAATTAATGAACTGCTTTCATTCACCAGTTTTTTATCTCCGATACGTGCTGTCATCAGACCTTTAGCAACTATTTCATTTTCAACCTTAACTTCTACTTCAATATTACAATGTTTCTTAGCTACCAAGAGAAGTTTAGCAGTAACGGTAATTTCCGTCCCTACGGGTATGGGCTGAAGCTGATAGAGGGTAAAGTTTTCGGTAATTGCGTTGAGTTTGTATTTCTTACGAAGCCCGATATATCCAGCCATGTTCATGACTGTAACTATAACACCACAACTGGCTGATCCGTAGTCATCCACCATGGCGTTGGTAATTTCACCTTCAATGGAAAGATGTTCGGAATCATCAACAAACCGAAATCCGCTTAACACCAGATTATCAACGGTCTCTCCGAATTGAGGCTGTTTCTGGACTTGCTGATAAGCTTCAATGACATCTTGTAAACTAACAATGCCTATTAACTTACCCTGATCCGCTACGACCGCAATTTCCCATCCTTCCCAAACCATAATTCGCGAAATATGGGTTACAGGATCATCGCGGCCAACCATAAAGGGATTGCCGTTCATAACGTCCTTGATCGGAGCTTTGAGATCCTCCCCGGCAACATCAACCGCCGTGACAATTCCCACAAGATTCATGTCATTATCAACGACTGGAAAACGGCTATGGTCTGTACTTTGGGAAAGATTCCGCCAATCTTCTACGGTAGCATCAACATTCAAATACTTAACATCTTTGACCATAATATCTTCGACTAAAATGAGTTCTTTTTGAATTAACCGATCATAGAGAGCGCGATTAATCATCGAAGTAACGGCAAAGGTATCATAGGGTGATTGAATAATGACTAACTCACGCTGCCGCGCCAAAGCTACAACGTCTTCGTCAGGTTCTAAGCCTCCTGTAATTAATAAGGAAGCATTATGTTCTAAAGCCAGAATCTGAGCATCATGACGATTGCCCATAATGCACAAAGCATTTTCTTCCAAATAACGCCCCATTGCATCAAGCTCCATAGATGCAATAATAAATTTATGAGGGGAGCGATCGAGATGCTCAAAGCCACAGATAACAACACCTTCGGCGATCTGTGACACTTCGCGCAACGTTAAATCCTCGATCTGGCGTTCCTTAACCCCTTCAATTCGTATGGTACCAACTTTGGGAATTGAGCGAACTAACCCCTTAGCCTCAGCTTCTTTAATAGCACGATAAGCTGTCCCTTCACTGACGTCTAAGGCTTTAGCAATAAAACGGACAGAAACCTTACTTCCGATAGCTAAATCTTCAATGAATGTTAATATTTGTTGATGTTTTGTCAAGTGATAACGCTCCCCACCTATTACTATACAATCATTAATTATACCATATGATTGAAGATCGAACTAGCTTATTCGTTTCTATCTTTAAGATTTTCCCGTCTCCGCCGTTGGGTCATTAACCCGCCGATTTTACCGGCATCTTTGGCGTTTAAGGAGTGCCATCCTTTGGTCTTAACTTGCTCTAAAAGTCCCAATTCTGCGGCTATTTCCATTTTCAATGGTTCTAAGGGGTCTGTTCGCCTTACTCTTGGTTTTGCTGATTTCATCTTATATTCTCCCCCTGCTCATAGTAAATGCATCTTCTTCATAATGCGGACAATTTGGTCCTCTATCTCCTAGCAAATGTTCTAAACGGCAACGTCCGTCGACTCCGTAAAGACAATGAAGCGCACACATTTTTCTGGTCATGTTCTCATCTCCTTATCTAAAAGTTTTACCCTTTTTAATTAAAAATATCCCGCCTGATCTACAAGCGGGATATTTCAGAAAAATTTATTGTTCAGTATTCATTTTATTTATATGTACTATGTATACGGACTAAGCTAATTCAAAAGATTCCCCTGCTTTAAGTACTATGCCCTTCGTCTCAGGTACTCTGCGTTGCAGCATACGCAGGAACTCGTTAACATCTTGGTTGATAAGGGGAAAAGTATTGTAATGCATGGGGATAACTACTTTGGAACGCAGTAATTGGGATGCGTGGGTCGCTTCCTCGACGCCCATGACAAAGTTATCACCGATGGGCAGCATAGCGACTTCCAAAGGATGCCGCAAGCCAATCAGCTCCATGTCTCCAAATAATCCGGTATCTCCGGCATGGTATATCCACTTTCCTTCTATTTGCAGGAGAAAACCGCAGGGCGGACCGCCATAAATCATAGGCCCTCCTGCTGTTTCTTCAATCCCTGAACCATGAAGTGCCAATGTAAGCTTAACCCATCCAAAAGGAAAAAGATATTTCCCTCCAATATGCATACCATGAGTTACTGCACCTTGACTTTGGCAATAGGCTGCCAGCTCATAGACTGCAATAATAGGAGCACCTGTTTGTTGCGACAATTCTACAGCATCGCCTAAATGATCGTAGTGACCGTGGGTAACCAAAATAGCATCAAGCTGTTTGAAGTCTTCAGGTTTCGCAGTAGTACTCGGGTTCCCTTTTAAATAGGGATCAATGATGATTCTTCCCGCCTCGCTCTCAATTTCAAAACACGAATGTCCGTGGAAACGAATATTCATTCTTTAACCTCCATCTGATCGCTTTAACGCGCTGAATATACTTGAAGCACTTCCCACACTGCAGGATAACTTAAATTCATTTCCCAAAGGGCTACTCCTCGAATGCCTTTACTTAAAGCAAGATCCAGCTTATCCTTCAAGCTGCGAGGATCTTCAAAATAAACAGTATGTTTAACACCCATAGTTTCATAGCGAAAATGCAAGCCGTGTTGTCTTGAATCCCAAAGGATGGGGGCGCCATAACGTTTAGCAAGGTCTACTGCCCTTTGGTAACTGATGCTCTGCGCCCCGCCTCGTTCTGACCAATCATAGCCATAAAGAGGAATACCCATATAGATTTTACGGGCCGGGATATTTGCTAAAGCATAGTTTAAATTCTCATTGACCCAAGGCAAAGAAGCTACTGATCCCGGAGGACTTGCCGGCCAATGCTCCTCATAAGTCATGATGATAACCTCATCAACAACCTGGCCGAGAGCCTGATAGTCAAAGACACCTTTCCACGGATCAAGAGGTTCACTCGAGGACTTTGCCGGAACATCAATAGTAATAATATAGTTCGCTTGGTGAAACAAAGTTGACCATCTTTGGATAAGCTGAGTGAAAAGATACCGGTCTCCCGGACTCGCTTTTTCCAGATCTAGATTGACTCCATCAAACTGATACTGTGCCAGAGGATTCCGTATATTCCCCCAAACATAATCCGCGAATTGTCGGTCCCGCACCAACTGGGTCATTAAATCTGTAGAAAAGAGTCCCCTCTGTGTCAAGTTGCTGACGGTTAAAAAAACCTTGATCCCCTTGGCATGGGCTTCGGTTATTATTTTTTGACTGGGTCGGCCCTGAAGTGTTCCATCATTCTGAATGGCTACTTGAAAAATATCCAACTGATCGATAGTATTTCCGTAACGTGCTAAATATGGGTAACCCTTTACTTGTTCCGTCAGACCATTGTAAAAGGCAAAAACATTCAATGGCATACTTATACCCCCTTTCCGATCATCATATGCATCGCGGGGGGTATAAGTGTGAAGAAAACTATTGAGAATAGATTTGGGATAATCAAGATTTTATTTTGAGTGACGCCTTCCAAAAACTGCCAGCATTGCGGTTCTACGCATTAAAATAATCACCAGGAGTGCAAAGACAAGGATGAGAATGGCTAAAGCCATAATCCATTGTCCTTTAGCTCCTAAGACTGCCGAAATCCCGAAGCAAGCACTGATTCCATACATTGACAAAACCGCCTGACGCTGGGAAAGTCCCGCGTCAAGCAGGCGATGATGCAAATGTCCCCGATCGGCGGTGGCCACGGATTGACCTCTAAGTTTACGGCGAATAATAGCAAAGGTTAAGTCCGTTACCGGCATGCCCATAACGAGAAGCGGAAAAACCACGCCTAAAATAGTCGCGGTTTTAAGCAATCCGTAAATGGAAAGGCCACCAATAATATAGCCAAGAAACATACTACCGGAATCCCCCATAAATACCTTCGCCGGGGGAAAATTAAACAATAAAAATCCCAGCAGTGATCCAGCTAAAGCCAAGGTCAGATGCGCTGCAGGACTACTGATTCGATTAGCCGACCAGAACAATAGCAGTGCCGCCATAAAACATATCCCTGCGGCAAGACCGTCTAAACCATCAGAGATATTGACCGTATTAACCAGGCCAACGATCCAAAAGAGCATTAAAGCAAAACCTATAGTACTAAGCCAAAAACCTGTGAAATTAATCTGCCCGATTATAGGCAGGGAAATAAAATCCATGGAAAAATTAAAGCCAAAGAGCAACGCCGCTGAAACAATTTGCCAAAAGAGCTTTACGAGCGGACGAATTTCCCATATGTCATCACATACACCGACCACCATAATTAACGTACTACCTAAAAATAACCCCCAGAATGATAGATCCCATTTTTGAGTTAATGCAGCCGCCAGCCAAAAACCGGCGTACAAGGCCAATCCGCCTAAGCGGGGAATAGGCTTTTTATGAACGTGACGCCCTCCCGGATAAGCAATAGCCCCCCATTTTTGGGCCAGTTTCATCGTCAGCGGTGTACAAACAACTGCAATTACTAAGGCCAAGGCAAAGGTTATTATATAGGCCATGATTATTCCTCCGCAGTCTTAGGCTCAAGCTTATCACGCAGCATTGTCGGTTGGCGCAGTTCCAAACAAGAACAGGAAAAAGTTTGAGGAAGCATAGCCATCGCGCTTAACAAAATTCTGCCGGCGAAATTGGACTGATTATAAAAAATATCAGCTAATTCCTCGTGTTCCCAATCCTTGATGATACCTTCAGCATAGTTAACAACAAGCTGGACCGTAGCGTAATGGGCTCCGATTTCTCGGGCCAGGTATACTTCCGGACACATGGATTGTCCGATGATATCACCGCCCATCTGTTTAAACATCTGAACTTCAGATGGACTTTCGAAATGACGCCCGTCCGTACAAACATAAACCCCTCGTTCAAAGACATAGCGCGGTGGCTGGTTTTGTAAAACGGTCTCATGTAAGACTTTAATCAAGTCCGGGCAAACTGCATTGCGCATGGTTAACAGATAGGGAAGTCCGATGGATACATCTTTCCGCATTGAAAAGTCCAAATAATCGTGAGGAATAACAATATCACGAGGTTTTAGCAGATGATTAATTCCCCCGACCCCGCCCTCAGTTAAAACCACGTGGACCCCTGCTTGATGAAAAACCCAAAAAATTTGCTGAGAAGCCTGAGTTCTGGTGACTCCCTGTCTCCAGCCATGCATCCGGCATGTTAAAGCCTCTTTGCCTGCATATGAAAAATGGGTAAATTCCGGCGACGGCCCATAAGGAGTATCAAAAATCAAGGCCTCACCCAGCACCTTTGTTCCGGGTATTTTTAAATCTTTAGGAAAGGAAATCGAATTAGTACTTGAACCACATATTAACCCTACGTCAACGTTGGGTATCATAGTATCTCCCCCTTTTTAAACAAGATTCGGAAAGCCCCATTGACGCAATACTTCATAAACAACAACAGCTACTGAATTGGATAGATTTAAGGAACGCGCTTCCGCACGCATCGGCAGTCTTATAGTCTTGTCCGGGTAACGGCCCAAAATTTTGGGTGATAATCCTTTCGTTTCCTTACCGAAAATTAAATATCCCCCCGGTTCATAAACCATGTCAGTGTAGGAACGGCCACCTTTTGTCGTTGCTAAGTAACGGAGTCCGTCAGGGTTTTTTTCTTCAAAATCGTTAAAATTGTCATAATAGTAGATATCAAGAAGGTGCCAATAATCTAAGCCGGCACGCTTTAAATGCTTATCGTCAATGCTAAAACCCAATGGTTTAACCAGATGGAGTGCAGCTCCTGTTGCAGCGCAAAGCCGAGCCACATTCCCCGTATTAGGCGGGATTTCCGGCTCAACCATTACTATATTAAGTCGATTGTTCAAAACCTGGTTCCCCTTTCAATGACACCCGGAACAATTTCCATGGCACCCGGGTGAACACGTTCCGCCGCTGTTTCCTTTAGTCACTCCGGGACTTGAAAATTTGGATAATTGTTTGAAAAGTCCTTTATGTCCGCAGCTCGGGCATGCTAGGGACTCTCCATTTTCGCCTAATCTGCATAATTCTGTGGTAAGCAAGCCACAGCTTGGACACTTGAATTCATACATGGGCAATTTAATGCAGCCTCCCACTACTTAAAGCTTATTTCAGATCTTATAAAAGGTTTTGCTTATGATTACCTATTATAACCTGAAATTATTGCAAACCCAAACTTTTGTCTGTTTTTTTCCCCTTTATTTCCCCTTTATTAGAGAATTAAATATTGACCATATTAAACTTTACTAAATATATCGTCTATCTATCCGCCGCAGGACAGATATTTTATATAATTACACCAGAATATTACAAAACAAGTATCTGTTATATAAAACTTCCTTGTAATTATTGTTGTTCTAAGTTATGATAATGTTTATCGACCTTATTAGATTGTTTAAAGAGGTGTAAAAGGATGCTCACTCCAGAAGATCGCAAATTACTTAAAATTATAGCTAAAGACTGCCGCTATACACCGGAGGAACTTTCACTGCAAACCGGCTTATCTGCGGAATACATCAAAAAGCGGATCAAGGACTGGGATAAAGAAAAAATTATTGCCGGTTATCAACCTGTAATCAATTGGGAGCGAACGGGCGAAGAAAAAGTTTCCGCTCTTATTGAAGTAAGAGTTCTCCCTCAACGCGGTTATGGTTTTGACAAAATTGCTAAACGGCTGCAAAAATTCCCGGAAATCAAATCATTAATGCTTATGTCCGGCGGATATGATTTGGCGTTACTTATTGAAGGCAAGACGATGCAAGATGTTGCTCTTTTTGTTGCAGAAAAACTAGCCCCCCTTGAGCATATCCAGAGTACGGCCACTCATTTTGTGCTGCGCCGCTATAAACAGGACGGTGTAGAACTTATGGGTGAGGAAGAGACACTTCAACGTCTCGTGATCTCACCGTGAAGCGTTATCTAGCGAACCATGTTGCTAATATGCCGCCTTCAGGAATCCGCAAATTCTTTGATCTTGTTGCCACGATGAAAGACGTAATATCTCTGGGAGTCGGCGAACCTGACTTTGTAACTCCCTGGACTGTGAGGGAAAGCGGTATATTTTCCCTTGAGCAGGGGCAGACGATGTATACCAGCAACGCGGGACTTTTTGAACTGCGGGAAGAGCTGGCCCATCATTTAAACGTTACTATGGGCCTTTCCTATGACCCACTTAAAGAAATTTTGATTACAACCGGTGCCAGTGAGGCTGTTGATCTCGTTATGCGCGCTGTCCTTGAACCGGGAAATATTGTCTTAGTGCCAGACCCCTCTTACGTATCTTACGGACCCTGCGCAACTTTAGCAGGAGCTAGTGTGCGCTATGTTCCAACCCACGCTGAAGAAAATTTCCGTTTGCGGGTTAAGGACCTGACCCAAGCCTACTCACCCGAAGTCAAGCTCTTAGTATTATCCTACCCTAATAACCCGACAGGGGCTATTATGCAGTGCGAAGACCTCCTGCCTATAGCCGAATTTGTCAAAGAGCATGATTTACTCGTGCTGGCCGATGATATTTATTCTGATCTTACCTACGAAGGCACTCATACTTCATTTGCCAGTTTACCGGATATGCACGACAGAACCCTCTTCGTCAGCGGTTTCTCCAAATCATACGCCATGACAGGCTGGCGAATCGGCTACGTTGCCGGGCACCCTGACCTAATCAGCGGAATGACCAAAATTCATCAATATACCATGCTCTGTGCCCCAATCACTGGCCAAATTGCCGCTCTTGAGGCTTTGCGCTCTGCTTCCGAAGCTAAAGACGAAATGGTCGCCGCCTATGATCGCCGACGCCGGCTTATGGTCCATGGTTTTCGATCCATGGGTCTGGATTGTTTTGAGCCCCTGGGTGCCTTTTATGTCTTTCCCGATATATCGAAAACGAAATTATCCTCGGAGGCCTTTGCCGAAGAACTCTTAAAAGAGGAAAAAGTCGCTGTCGTCCCCGGGACCGCCTTCGGGCCATCCGGTGAAGGATTCATTCGCTGTTCCTACGCTTATTCTCTGGAGCAGCTTGAAGAAGCATTACAGCGAATCGGTCGGTTTGTTGAACGGAGATTCTCCCTTTGAACGTCATCTTCCATTACTTCTTCCAGATATGGAGTCAATATTGGTGGAAGGGCTCTTTCTTTATCTACCAGCCAAGATTTAAGTCTAGGATCCTGCAGGTTACGCAAAGCGAGAAAGGCATTTCGCTGCAGGATGCCTTTACCACGCCATCCGGCTGCCGTATGAAGAAAACGCTCTCGAAACTCCCCTTTGGTTAAATTCAATGTATCCACTAAATCGACACCGCGCTTTTTCCCCGCTGCCGATACCATCTGCATCTCTTCCTGAAGCCGTTGTTGATTATGAGGGCAAGCTTCCTGACAAGTGTCGCAGCCAAAAATTCGATTTCCTAAACCTATTCTCTCTTCTGGCGTTAGCACTTCTTTGCTCTGAGTGAGATAAGAATAGCAACGTTTAGCTGCAAAGATCTCCTTGCCAAGAATTTGGGCAGGGCAAGCTTGAATACATTTACGACAAGAACCGCACTTGTCTAAAATCATTTCATCGCTGGGAAGTTCATGATTCAGCAGCAACAACGCTAACCCCACAAAGGAACCGTAACCAGGTATAATCAGTTGCTGATTTCGGCCGATCCAACCGAGCCCTGCCCGAACCGCAAAGGCTCTTTCAACTAAAGGTCCCGTGTCGACCTGCCAGCGAATAGCTCCGGGCCAATGGTTTTCTGCCATTATCTCAGCGAGCTCTTTTAATTTCTGATTAATTACCCGATGGTAGTCTTCCCCGATGGCCGAGCGGGCTAAAATGCCCTCTCCCTTCTCGGGAGCGACCGTAAGAGGAAGCTCATAACCTAACGCAACAACGCCCCGACAATCCTGCCACACAGCCTTGGGATCAACCCTCTGCTGAATTATTTGACTCTCAAAAGGAGTGGACACACCTTGTTCAAGGCGAACCTGCAATAAACCATTAAGCCCCTTAATCGGTTGGGCAGTGGTAAACCCAACTGCTATAAACCCTAATTCTAAAGCCCATTTCCTAAGCTTCTTTTTCCAATCTTGCCATTCCTCCAAGCTCAATAAACCATCCTCCCTAACAAGGCAAAATGTGATCTTGCATCAGTATTTACATTTTAACTCACTTTTCTCAAACTAAACATCCTTGATATTTCTAATGCTAAAGTGGCTCTGTCAATTAAACTGTGGAATGTAAAGGAATGACCTGTCTGCTTTCCCGCCTAATATTATAAAAAAGGGTGGAGCGGTATCATCCTGTGTTCAATACATAAACAAACCCCCTGAAAACACTAAGTTCTCAAGGGGTTCTATCCGCTATTATTTATTTACCAAAATATCTGTCTAATAATCCTTTGAAAGCTTTACCATGTCTAGCTTCATCCTTGCACATTTCATGAACCGTATCATGAATAGCATCGTAGTTCAGTTGTTTTGCTTTGGTGGCGATTTCTTTTTTGCCTTGGCAAGCTCCATATTCGGCTTCAACTCTTGCTTCTAAATTCTTTTTAGTGTCAGCAAACACTACTTCGCCAAGCAGCTCGGCAAATTTAGCAGCATGTTCTGCTTCTTCAAAAGCAATTCTCTTATAAGCTTCTGCAACTTCAGGATAACCTTCTCGGTCTGCTTGACGGCTCATAGCTAGGTACATACCAACTTCAGTACATTCTCCGGTAAAATTAGCTCTTAAACCTTCAAGAATTTCCGGATCAACACCCTGGGCTACTCCAATTTTATGCTCATCAGCCCATTGCAGAAGGCCGTCTTTTTTCTCGGAGAATTTGTCTTTAGATGCTCCACATTGCGGACATTTTTCCGGGGCCTCATTTCCTTCAAAAACATAACCACATACTGAACATACAAATTTCTTAATCATTTAAATTAACCTCCTCAAAGTTGTTATCAATTAATTTATGTTCTTATTTTACAATTACTTTAAATAAAAATCAAGGGGTTTTGAAAATTTTTTTACATTTTAACCTCTAAGACTTTTACTTCTTCAAGTAGGAGCGGGTCCCCTACCAAGTTCACTCGCCCCCTCGCACATCCACTTTAACATCATAAAGTGTGCTTGCCGAAGCTCGATCAGTCAAACGTTGAGAAGTAAGAGCATTAACCGATGATGTTCTAGAATTCCCATTCCAAAACAGCCCTTCGGTAACAACAACTCCGCTGGGAACCTTAGTCGTTGTTTTAAGAATGAAGTTAACTTCACCACGTTCATTAAAGGCAAGCACCTGCTGAAGATCCTTTAAATTCTTTGCCAGAGCATCCTCTACATTCATTAAAAGATAGGCTGTTTTCTTCTTCTTTAATAAATCTTCTCGCTCATTAAACGATGAATTCAAAGAATACAAATTAGGACTACTCATCAGGAAAAATGGAGCTTTATCTCCATGAGGTTCGATATAGCGGGGCAGAGGGGCTGGTTCCTGGGGATTATAAAGTTCGATTTTTCCCGAAGGAGTCCGGCTATCAGTTCGACCCTAAGCCCACAAGTGTCAGGACAATCATAAGGACAAACTGATCTCTTAACCTCTGAATGCATAATGATCCCCCTAACGCCTAATTTATCCACTGATCCACTACCAAAAACCTTTATGGATTTGTGAATAGAATCAGGCTAATTCTGTTTTACACGAATTAGCCTGATCACTTTTTTCTATAGATTCCTGCAGCCTTTATTTGCTGGCTCTAAAAAAGGCATAGCTCATCGGTTCTCCCTCTTGAAGGATCTCAGCCGCAATAACATCCGCCAAAAAGAGGGTATGAGTTCCCGCATCGAGTTGGCCTACCACTTTAGCTTCCATTGTAGCAAGTACATCATCAAGCAGCAAAACACCCGATTCCCCGCGATGAACCGCTACTCCTTCAAACTTATCCGCGTCACGCCCTGAACGATATCCGAACTTACGAGCATAGTCCTGACCTGTTTGGCTTAAAACGGATACTCCAAATCTCCCGCTTTTTTGGATTAGTTCATGCGTATAATTTGATTTATTAATGCCGATCGCTAATCTCGCCGGATCCGATGTCACTTGAAAACATGTATTGGCACATTGTCCATTATCTCTTCCATCGGCTTCAGCCGTAATAATATAAAGGCCATAAGAAATCTTATAAAGTGCTTGGCGAATGACCTGGGGACCGTCCGATTGAGACGAGGCAATCTTCGCTGCCGATTTGACATTTGAGGTTGCGTTCAATTCAGGGTCCCCTGTTACCAACTCAAAATTACTAGCATCAACACTACAAATAGGGCAAACTTCAGGCGGATTATCGCCCGTATGTATATAACCACATACGTTGCATCGCCAACGCTTCTCCATAAAAGCACCTCTTTTTTAGCAGTAATTATAAACTTATCGTCACTACCGGTCAAGACATATTTTTCCTTTTAGAGCTCAATCTCCGCTCTATTCAAATAAGATATACAATTGCAATTATTTAAAGAACATCTAAGGAACGATATCATTCTCTGTTCGTTTTTCTTACATGTATGTATTCCAGCTGTTCCTTATAGAGCAGCTCCAAACGCTGAGCATCTCTCAGTAAAAAAATCTGGTATTCTGCTTCCAGAAAGGTGGTATCATTCAAACAATACTCTGGGCATCGTATTAGGACTCTGCGCACCTGTTCTTTAAATCGTCCATAGCTTTTACCTCTTAAGCCTTTTTCCTGAACAAATTGAGTGAATACCTTCCAATCCAGAGTCTTCATTCGCTCAGTTATCCATAACGAAGCAGCCCTTACCTCACTTTGAATTCTTGTATACCGTTCAAAATTATTCCAGTATACTTGCCTTCCGCCTTGAAAATCCGCCAACCACAGTTTTAGTAAATTTTCGACTCGAAGAGGATCAAAAAACTGGCCGTTCCAGCCAATTTTCCAAGCGAAACAACGTGCTTTAAAGGATACCTTCCGCCAATCAGCTTCTCTCCTCAATTCCTTTCTAAAGATACGAGAACCCAGACTGTGATGCCTTACAAGATATTCAACCTCTTGTTCTCCATGAGTTCCCCCGGGAAGAACCATACTCCAACGAAAGCGGGTAAAGATTTCCCGCGAAAGCCGGGCACTTTCTTTATCGTGAGGAAAATAATATCCTTTCTCTCTGCCGACGGTTTGCCATTTTCCTAGATCATGAAATAAAGCTGCTAAACGTAAAGTTATCTGCTCTGGGCAATACTGAACCACCTTCAAAGTGTGATCCCACACATCTTTAGTATAAAAGCGATTTTGAGCCAATCCTTTAAGCCTGAATAGTTCAGGAATATATAGTTGGAAAAACCCAATCCGATCTAATAGTGAAAGGCTCTGAGCAATATTCTCCAAAACCAAGATTTTTCCCAATTCTTCAGTAACTCGTTCTTTGGAAACTTCTGAAAGTTGAGGGACAAAGATAACTGCCGACTGCCAGGTCTTATTCTCTATACTTAAACCGTATTTAACGGCAAAGCGTATCATTCGCAAAACCCTTAAAGGATCTTCCTCAAATCGCTCGGAAGGATTGCCGCAAGTTCGTAGATACCTATTTCTTAAGTCGCTCAGACCCTGAAGAGGATCCTCTATTTCCCCTGTCTTAACATCTTGATAGATGGCATTAATCGTAAAATCACGACGCAAAGCATCCCTTTCAAGCTCATCGGGGAAGGAGACTAAGTCTAAGCGATCCGACTCCTGAAACAAACTTATCGTTTGTAGTTTTGCGCCAAGCAAATGAGGTGTATAGCCCCAATGGGTTAAAAGGTTAAAGATTTCTTCAGGGGGCAGGGCAGCGACAGCATCCACATCTTTGTTAGGTATCCCCAGTTCTGCATCTCGCACTGCACCGCCGACACAATAAACAGGACAAATCAGGCTTAGACGTTTTAAAACTTCCTGTTGAAAGGATGAGCCAAGCATCAAGTCCCCCCCATTTAACCTTTAAAATCACGGTCAAGCCTCAAGACCAAAATTAACAAAACACAGAAATTTTGGGGCCAACACAGATATGCCAAGGGCTTTCCGGGCCATGTTCCCCGTCAAGATCCGAGGTTATGAGCCGATCAGTATGAATCGTTAGTTCTGAGATCTGAAATTCTTTCATTTTGGGGGTACTTACCTGTTCTCCGCGTAAAACTCTCAGAAGAATTCGAAGAGTTTCCGGCCAGCCAACAAGTGGGACCATTAAAATATCCAACCTTCCGTCAGACAAAGACGCTCTGGGCATTAGTTGTCTAATTCCCCCAACGGAAAGACCATTAACAGCTAGAAAAAGAATAATTTCTTCACTATAATGCTTTCCATCAAGATCATACTCTACTCCGAAAGGCCGGTATGAAGGAAGCGTCTCAATCCCTTTCAGAAAATAGGCTAACTGACCCAAAGAGTTTTTTACTCTCAGGTCCACTTTTTGCGAAACATCTGTTAAAAGTCCTGCACTGGCAACATTAACAAAATAGCGATTATTGACCATACCCGTATCTATATTGTAAATATTTCCTCGTCCAATTACTTTACAGGCTTCAGGAACACTTTTAGGCAGATGGAGAGCATAAGCCAAATCATTGGCTGTTCCTACAGGCAAAATTCCTAAGGCTGGACGTTGGGATGCCGGAATTTCTACCAAACCATTAACTACTTGGTGAATACTCCCGTCTCCTCCGGCAATTACCAGGCAATCAACATCACTGCTTTGTAAAGCAGTCTCTTCAATGTCTTCCGGAGAACAGGCTCGATGAATACATACATCATGTCCGCTTTCTTGAAAAATACGTATCACCGAATCTAATTGACCTGTTAACTTACACCGTCCAGCGTAAGGATTATAGATTAAACGCAAGCGTTTATTCGACATTGTTATAAATCCGACTCCTCTTCCATAGTTAAACCACTTACTTTTTTATTCCCATACGCCAGCGGCGAATCTTCGTGTTCAATAAATGAGCATTAAAGAAAAATACTCCTGCTAAAATAACAGCAATTAGGCCGCTTTCAATTAACACGGCTCTCGTTTCCTCAAGAGGAAAACCTTTTGCTAGCAAATAAACCATCGCCAAATTAGCCAGGGGAAAAAGAAGCGATTCTACAGCTAAGCCTCTGAGAATAATAATCCATAAATCTATACTTGTCTTTTCTTCTGACAAAGCTTTAGTGGCTAAAAACCCCAGAGCAAGAAGTACTCCCGCCAAAAAAGCCGGCAATCCGTACTTGGCGATGGCAACAACAATATTAATGTAAGTACCCAGCCCCCATAAAACCGCACCTAAGATAATGGATAGCAACTTATTAACCATCGAACCGCCTCCATTTGAATTCAGTAAGCCCCTGCTCAATTCCTAAATGCGGCTTACGACCAAGGTCATCGACGACGTTATTTCAGGTTTTCCGGATTCAACACTTCCAGTTCCGGTACAACAAAACGGCCATCTTTGCGAATTAACTTTTCATCAAAATAGATCTCACCACCGCCATAATCCGGTCTTTGTATACACACCAAGTCCCAGTGAACGGCTGATTTGTTGCCGTTGTAACAGTCATCGTAGCAGGAACCAGGAGTGAAATGAAAACTCCCTTCGATCTTCTCATCAAAAAGGGTGTCCAGCATTGGGTTTAAGATGTATGGATTTACTCCGAGGGCAAATTCCCCCACATACCGTGCCCCTTCATCGGTATTGAAGACATCTTCAATCCGCTGCGTATCATTGGCGACGGCCTTAATGATTTTACCGTTTTTAAAATCCAAGACAATTTTTTCATAGGTGAATCCTTGAAACAAAGAAGGGGTATTATAACTGATCCGCCCGTTTACCGATTCCTTAACAGGCGCCGTATAAATTTCTCCGTCAGGAATATTCATGCGTCCGTCACATTTAATCGCCGGCATTCCTTTAATCGAGAAGACTAAATCAGTACCCGGTCCAACAATTCGTACTTGATCGGTTTTCTCCATCAAGTCCTTGAGCGGGTTCATCGCCAAGGACATTTTACCATAATCTAGGTTACAGACGTCAAAGTAAAAATTTTCAAATCCTTCCAGGCTCATGGATGCTAACTGTGCCATAGAAGCGTTGGGATACCGTAAGACACACCAACGAGTGTGGGGAACGCGCTGTTCAGTATGCACCTTCTTTTGATAAGAGGATGAATATGATTTCAAAGATTCACCGGGAACGTCTGCCCACTCGTTAGCGTTTTCTCCCGCCCGAATTCCTATATAGGCCTGCATTTCTTTCATTCTTGCAAGGTCCCAGCGGGCCATGGCCTCAGCTTGTTCAGCCGTGAATTCTTTTAATAAGTCTCGCATTAGAGTATGATTAATGACAGACACAAAAGGCACCCCTCCAGCTTGATATGCATGCCGTACAAGAGCCTGGGCAAGTGGAATACCTGTTCCAATGACTTCAATAAGAATTTTTTCTCCAGGTTTCAGGGCGATAGAATAATCAATTAAAGAATCGGCTAGTTTTTCAAAACGCGGATCTTTCACGTTAGGGCCTCCTTAGACTAAAATCATAGTTTTAACAGTTTTTGATGTCAATCGCTTTGTTCTACTGACATGATATCCTTAAATTGCTCATTGCTGTGCAAAATGATCTCAATAACAGAAATGATTTTAAGGTCATTTACCAGTAAATAGTTTGTATGTATATTCTTCATACCTTAGCATTTTCCTTTTTATTAACGCATTATGTCCGAAATGAACCTTTAATACACTTCAATTTATGTTGATGAAGATGGAGGCCGCTATGAACTCAGTCAATACCTTATGGGAATATCGTTTACAACCGGAGGATGCCGGTCAGAAATATCTTTCCATATTAAAGCATAAATTTCATTTTTCGCTTAAAGTTTTACAACATTTAAAACAGGGAGAACGAGTCTGGGTAGACGGACGTTTCACTTACTTAACTGCACGGGGCAAAGAAGGTCAACTTCTCACTATCCAGCTTTTTGCGGAAGAAGAATCGCCAATTCAAGGCGAAGATCTACCCTTAAGTATTCTCTACGAGGATGATTATCTGTTAGCTGTTAACAAACCTGTCGGACAGGTCGTCCACCCCAATCGACGTTACCCTGATAATACCTTGGGGAATGCTGTCATAGGTTACTGGGAGCGCAAAGGAGAGCAGAGACTTTTTCGCCCCATTCACAGAATTGACCGCAATACTTCCGGGGTCGTGATCATTGCCAAAAATCAATTTACCCATCAGCAACTTGCTTGGCAGCTAGAGCGCGGTCACATTCACAAGCGTTACTATGGCTTTGTCCACGGGTACCTGCGCGCAGACAGCGGGAGTATTAATTCTCCAATTGGTCTTGCTCCCAATAGTTTTATCAAGCGCCAAATTCAAGAAAATGGAGAACCATCACGAACAGATTATCGAGTCATTCGTCGTTATTCTGAAGCGTGCTTGCTTGAATTTATCCTAGAGACTGGGAGGACGCATCAAATTAGAGTCCATTGTGAAAGCATGGGTCATCCCCTGCTGGGAGATGACCTTTATGGTGGAAACACCTCACTCATAAACCGTCAGGCCTTACATTCTTCAGTTTACGCATTTCTGCATCCTGTCACCGGCCTTCCTCTCGTAATTCGTGCCCCTTTCCCCGAAGATCTTAGACATTTGCTCAAGACACTAAACAAGGCTAAGGAATAGGTTTAAACTCTTTAAATCCCTTAGGTTGTCCTTTAAGGCGAATGCAAACTAAAAAATGATCCGAGTTTATTAAAAAGAGTGGATAACTTCTCCCACAGAAGCATATCCACTCTTTTACAAAATCATATTTTTATCCGATTTTTACGCCCCGATGTTCAGCTTTGGCTGAACAAGTTCACTGTTTTCTTTGTTACTGTTCTAAGTTGATGTCTAAAACTAAACTATGCTCGCGAAAGCACTCTTTACGCTTAAGGAAAGTTCTTTAATACACTCTGTCCCCAATTCCGGACACCCTAACTCTACCGGTTTTTCACTATAAAAACCGTGAAAATCTGAACCGCCTGTAATCACTAAGTTATGCTTCTGTGCATAATGCAGGGATTGGCGTCGGTCAGTGTCATTATGGCTGGGATGAAAAACTTCGATCCCGCCAAGTCCTTCTTCTGCCCACTTATCAATGGCATCAAAATTATCCAGTTGTCCCGGATGGGCAAGAATAGGGATTCCTCCTGCTTCTCTAACAGCCTGAATCGCCTCTCGAACATCAACGTATTCTAACGGAACAAAGGCTTCACCTTGGGGGTGCGTACTGCTTCCACGGTGAAAAAGTTTTTTATATAGGTCATCATAAATGGCCTCACAATACCCCTTATCCAATAAGGCATGCATTAAATGCTGTTTATAAACGCCAGTCCCCCCAGCATACTTCAGAACATCCTCCCAGGTTATTTCATACCCCGCCGCAAGAATCTTAAGGAACATATCGTAGGATGCTTGCTTCCTGCTTTCAATTAAAGGCGTACAAAGACGATCCAGAGAAGAATGACCCGGTTCGATATATAAACCCAGAATATGAGCTCTCTTGTTCCTCTCGTAATCGTAAGCTGATATTTCTATGCCCGGAACGATGGTAACACCTAAATCGGCTCCCAGGCACAAAGCATCGTTTAACCCCTTTGTGGTATCATGATCTGTAATGGCAAGATGAGTAATTCCCTTTTCTTTTGCCTGTCTGATGACTTCATCAATACTTAAGGAATTATCAGAAATATTCGTATGAACATGTAAGTCAATCATAGTTTCTAATCATCCTTTGTAATTATTTTTGTTTTTTCTCAATAACTGTTAACTTTTAATTCCTTAAAAATACGGTTAATGAGATGCTCGTTCCAACAAAGTTACAAAAGGCTACTATAAGTGATCAGTGTCCGGCTGCACAGCCGTCTATCATTTAGCTAGCTTATTGTTAACGCCAAAAGAATCGCAGCAGAAAAAAATAATGAAATGCCAATGCTGCAAGAATCAATACCACGGTCCGAACAATCGTAATAGCCCTTTTTAAGAACGAATTTTGATTGTTCCCAAAGTTCTCCTTCAATAAAACAACGTCTTCAGAAAAAACCGAAGCCTCATTCTCTGTCATATAAGACTTTAAAACTCGACAAATGCTCTTTGACTCTTCCCTTATTATTTCTTCATATTGAAGCATAAAATCACCCTTTTATCCAATCGTGAGACTCCCACTTTAAATGGAGCCCAATGTTCAAATTTAGCTAAACGGACTCAATGTTCGTTGTGCTGTATCACCTGCTAATTACGCGTCAAACTTATCTCTCAGGCAAAGGGGAAGATATTCGCGAGCCTCTGTCCATATTAAAGGCGAGCGAAAAGCAGCTACTAATAATTTACCAAAAGGTGATCTGTCCTCATTGTTTCTTCGAATAAGAACTTCTCCCCCACGTTGTTCGAGAAAAATCCTGGCGGCAGCAATGTCCCATTGATGGACATTCGACGAAATAAACAAATCATATTCACCGTTGGCAACTTTACATATTTCCAGAGAGGCGCAGCCCAAATATCTATAGGCCTGGGCCTGGGACAACATCCCCATGACATCCATACCCAAACTTGCGAATTCTCTCATAGTTCTCAAACTAATACCAACAACCGCCTTGCTCAGCTTATCATGGGAATCCGGCAGAGCGTCCAAAGGGAGTCCATTGATGATTGCTCCTTCACCATGACCTGCGCTAAACATCTCGCTATTAGCGACATCATAAACTAAACCAAAAATCGGATTTTCATTTTTATATAAAGCGAGGGATATGGCATAATCCTTGCCAAACCTATAATAATTGACCGTACCGTCAATAGGGTCGATAACCCACGCATAATCATCATTATGCTTCGAACAAATCTGTTCCCTGCTTTCCTCAGCAAGGATATTATGATCTGGATAGTTACTTAGAATAGCATCAATGAGGTATTTCTCAATAAGTAAATCATGTTCTGTGACCAGGTCCATCTGAGACGTCTTTTCCTTAACCTTAATGACGGATTGTCGGCGCTCTTGTTTCAACTTCGACCCCGCAGAATACATTAAGAGTTTAGCGAAGTCATACATTTCTCGTTCTTCGACGTTCATAAACGCTTAATTCCTTTCACCATGGAGATAGCTACAACCTGAAAACAGGCCAATGATCCTGGCGGTTAAACTCGGAAAAATTATCGAATTTTCTAACTTCAGCCCGTTTAATCCTAAAGGGTAAGGGAGTATTGAAAAATCTCTTGTTTGTTTCTGATACAGCATCAGCCATTATGCGTCTTTCTTTTCCTGATAACTCTTCCTCTAGATAAAACAAACTGATATGTCCCTGGAACCGTCGTTTTCTCTCAACACCTAGTTGTTTAAGATTGTTATCATCGTAAAGATAGTCTCTGACTGCCTGCAGCCCCAAATAATCACCTTCGGTCAGCGGCGAAACGATAGCGGCTATGACACCTTGGGGAAAAACAGATAAGCCCTTAATTTCATAGCTTAACGATCCGGTACTAGACATATGAGAAAACATCTGATGACAGGCCAGCAGAAATTCGTCTTCACGAGAATCTCTAATCCTCTGCTTAAAAACATCGCCGGATATCAACCGGCCTATGGTCATATGAAGGGCAATCGTAGGAGCCCAGACTATCCCGGGAAAGGGGATATTCCAAAATAATTCTTCTCGAATATCGCTAAGAAATCTATAGGAATCAACATTTTCCTCGTCATCTAAATATGTTGGCGTGATTAAAGTATAGCCTGAATAAGGAACCGGCTCCCAAAGGCCATCCGTAGACTCTTTGAATTTTCCCAGAGTCTTCATTTGGCGAGCATATTCTCTAATCGCTTTTTCCGCAAGTACCATTTCAACATATTCGAGATATTCGGTATAATTCATTTCCATAAATCGCACCTCGTCTTGCTAAACATCATTTGTGCGCCTCCATGACTCTTACCACAATCGGAAGTGCCCCACTGCTTTTAAAAAAACCGATCTCACAAGCTCCATGAACTAGTATTGATTAAGTTCAACAGCAAAACTAATCCCATGTTGTTGAAAGCCCTGCTTCTGATAAAACGCATGGGCTTGCAGCCTTTTCTTATTGCTGGAAAGCATAAGCTTGTAACAATTTCCCTCCTTAGCTTCATCCATAATAAAGTGCATCAGCATACTGCCTATACCAGAGCCTCTGTAATTCGCAGCGACAATCACACTTTCGGCAAGGGCAAGTTTGGCACCTCTATGGCCCAAATTTTCCAAGATGATCAAACTGCAGGCAGCGATTATCTGGTCGCTGTCTGCAACTACAAATACTTTGTAATAGGGATACTCCTTCATTTTCCGCCATATGGTTACGGCTTCGCCGTAATCGATCTTCTCCTCGCCATCCATGGCTTGTAAAAGATCTACTATACTTAACAGATCTTGCTCCGTAGCTTGTCGGATTAACATACATTATCAACTCTTTCACTATAGGCCTTATAATCTGATTGAAATACCGTGTTCCCGCCCACTAGGGCTTTCCGAAGGATCGGATAGTCCTGATGCATTTCCACAACGATTAAATCCGCACATTTACCGACTTCGATGGTACCGACCTCAGCGTCAATTTTTAAAGCCTTAGCGGGATTTAAGGTTACCATCTTAACTGCCTCATTCAGCGCGATTCCTTCCTGCGTTAAAGAAAAAACTGCCGGAAGCATAGCACTTGGCAGATAATCGGAACAGATGATATCTGCCGCATGATTGAGAATGGCATCTATCGCTCTCATATTGTTGCTGTGCGACTTTCCGCGAATAATATTAGGAGCTCCCACAGAGACGTGAATTCCTTTAGATGCCGCATAGACTGCTGTTTCCAAATTAATAGGAAATTCACTGACGATCCCTTCACATTCCAGGAGGGTATCAATTTTCTCTTGAGTATCATCGTCATGAAAAGCTAAAGGAATCCCCTGACATTTGGCAATCTTGGATAGTTCCGTAAGTTTAGCCCAATTAATTCGTGATTGGTTTTCGATGGTTTTATCAACAAAATCGTCAAATTCCCGCTCTTTTTGGCCATAAGATTGGAGAGTAAAAATTTTAAGTGCTTCAGCATCTCTAAACTGTCCCTGCCCCGGCGTATGATCCATATACGACATTAAATCAATGCTCTTGTTTTTAATAAGACCTTCCAAGGCTTTAAGCCCGGCAAGAAACGTCAATTCGTAGCGCAGATGAATCTTATGATTAATCATGGAACGAGCATTTTTAAGGGTATTGATGCTATTTATTACACCGACAACCATCTCTTGATTTCTTACTCCCCATTCGTCACTTAAGCTAAGAGAATGAAACATAGTTGTAATACCGCTAACCGTAAGTTTCTTCTCTAACTCATAAAAGGCCATATGAATGGGGAATAAAGTATTGGGCCTTGGCTGGATTTCCTTTTCGATAGCATCGCTGTGAAGATCAATCATCCCCGGCATAACAAAACATTCTTCGGCATCAATCATCGTCAGGTCTGAATAACACTTCACTCTGGGAAAATCACTTTCCGTTACCTCGATGATTCTATTTTCGTCTATAATAATATACCCTTTGCTAACCTTCTCAGGCAGAATCATTTTGGCATTGTAAATGCAAATCTTCTTTGTTCTCACGTCAAATTTGCTCCCTTTTAATCCTTATTTTCAAATCTCTCAATTAACCACTTCATCCTTCTTAACAACGTTTTGAGAGAATATCAAGACCAGCCTATAATTTAAGATCTATGGTCAAGGCTTTAATTTTGCTTTCTGCACTCCATTACACTAAGCCTTTTTCAATAATATCTTGCTTTTTAAATTTGTCGAAATTGTTTCAAGCACTAGAGCGAAAGCTATAATAAAATAGGTTACTAGTCCTATTTCCCTCAGATCAAAATAAAAGCCGCTGTCCATAAACAAATCAAAGCCGATTCCAGCTGCCCCGGCAGCAGCGCCCATGGCAACAGCATTGGCGAAGTTGATTTCAAATCTCATAAACGTCCAGGACAGCAAGGAAGAAACAGAGGAAGGTATAACCGCTTGAAAAATAATCTGCCACCAATTCGCCCCGCTGGCCATCAAGGCTTCTATAACGCTTCTGTCCAATTCTTCAAAAGACTCGGAATAAGCCTTCGTCAAATAGCTGACAGAGTGAAAGGTTAAACCAATAACGGCAGCCACACTGCCCAGGCCCGCCGCCACGGCAAAGATCAAAACCCATAAGATGCTGGGAACTGCACGAATAAAAGCGACAAAACCTTTGATAATATTGGTAACTTGTTTTGGCGCCAAATTCTGGGCGGCCAACAATCCCAGGAGCATAGCAATGATGCCGCCAAACAAGGTCGTTAAAAATGCCAAGCCCATGGTTATTAAAACTTCGTAAAATGCGTCCCACAAGCTAAGCCGGTGAGCTGCAGGATGGAAAAATATAGTTTTGAAATTATTGAGAGTATCAGCCATTGCCTTTCCCATATCCACACTCGTGTAATCAATGGTGGCCAGGGCATAGATAGTCAACAGGGATAAAACAAGCAATAATATCCACATGGTAAAAGACTCCCTAGTCAAGGGTTTCGCGGGTAAAATTGCTTCCTCAATCTTCTTCACATAATCACCCTTCTGATAGTATTGGAAACCATTTCAATAAGAATTACAGTAATGACAATTAAAATCACGACAAGGCTTGCGGCATGAAAATTAAAACTCTTATAGTACAAATCAAAGGAAAATCCGATTCCTGTGCCTGTAAGAAGGCCGACTAAGGTGGCATCACGAATATTCGTATCAATCATAAATAATATCCAACTGATCATCTGGGGGAGACTGGACGGCAAAACTGATTGAAAAATTATATGGAAATAGCTGGCCCCGGTAGCTGACAAGGCTTCAACGGAGTCGTTGGACACTTCGTCAATGGTTTCAATAAAGGCTCTTGTCAGAAACCCAAACGATCCTAAAAAAAGAGCCAAGTAGCCTGTAATTGAGCTTTGACTAAAAGCTAACATCAAGACCATGGCCCAAGCGACGAGAGGAATGTTGCGAAAGAGTGAGGCAATGCCCCGGGCAACCAGACTAAACACTCTGTTCATCCTTGTGGTTCGGGAACCAACCAAGGCCAAAAGCGTTGCGAAAACCGTGGCAACTGTCGTTGCCGCAATAGACATCAGGATCGTATCCCATAATTTTCGCAGTACATCAGGCAATATGGTCAGTGACTTACCATCGGGATAAAAATTGGAACCTCCCCAGATAAACGCCTTAAGAAGACTGGTAAACCCTTTCGACACGTCATACTGGGTAATGACGACCGAGCCAACGGTAAGCACTATTAATAAGAAAAAAAATATCAGACTGTCCTTTTTGCGTTGAGCAAAAATATCAGATTGCATAGCGTTCTCCTAATTCAACCATGAGATCATTGGACTCCGACCCATAAATTTCTGCGATTTTTTCGGTAGTTAAAGCACTCGGGGAGCCGTCGAAAACGATTTTTCCCTGATTGACACCGATAATGCGATCCGAATACTTGAGAGCAGCACTGACTTGATGCAAATTAACAATAACTGTTATGCCCATCTGAGCAGAAACATCTCTTAGGTGATCCATAATAATTTTGGCTGAATTGGGATCTAAGGATGCAATGGGCTCATCACATAAAATCAGCTTGGGATCTTGAATTAAAGCCCTGGCAATACCAACCCGCTGCTTCTGACCGCCGCTTAGTTGGTCACAGCGTTTATAGACCTGGTCATGCAAACCTAATAAGTCAATAATCCTCATCGCTTGTTGTTTTTCTTCTGGGCTATACCGTCCCATTACCCCGGCAAGGGTTGATTTGTAACCTAACCTGCCATGAAGAACATTCTCAATCACAGATAACTTATCGACTAAATTATAATGCTGAAATATCATGCCGATCCTTGTTCTCAGCTTTCTCAGGTCTCGTTTCTTCAGTTTTGAAATAAGGACTCCATCAAAGGAAATCTCGCCGCTGGTCGCTTCAATCATCCGGTTAATACAACGGAGAAGGGTGGATTTCCCGGCACCGGATGGGCCTATAACAGAGATAAACTCTCCCTCCGCAACCGAAAAATTGATGTCTTCCAGGGCCGGTGCCGCACCGTGATAATACTTGGTGACATGTTTTAGCTCCAACAAAGGTTCACAAAATTCTCGGTTCACACCTAGTTCCAGTTTCATTCATAGTCCCCCTTTCTTATTGAGAGAGGCGTCAAGGCAACGCCTCTCTCCCTCAAACCTTAACTACTTAATTGAAAAACAATAATTACTAGTTACTTAAACTATTGCTTCTATTTTGAATAGCCAAGAACTTTTCTCATGGGATCGTACCAGGAATCATCAACTTTCAAGAAGCGGTGGGGCTGGACAAAGACAGATCCTTGAGAACCTTTCGGAGCAAATATCTTGGTATCCTTTGTTGTCTCATCAGAGGTAAGTGCCTGAGTTATTTCGTCCAGGGTTTTTTGACTCAGCACTGCGCTGTTGGCTTCAAGGGGGGTGTTAAAGACCGGTATGGATTTAATGATCTCAAATTGAGCGCCGGCAAGAGTGTTAAATGGAGCATCGGCACCCTGTTTAACTGTATATACAGCCCCAGTCTCATTGTCTTTTCCTGAGCTGAGAGTTACATATTGGGCTACATCAAGATCATCAACTGCTGAAACATCAGATTTGCCCGTAAGTACATTTACTAAGGACAATTGGTGTGAGCCAGCAAAGAGAACCTGGCTGAAAAATTTTCGACTCCCGCCTTGGGCCAAGTCATCTTTAGTAAGACTTTTCCATTTATCCTGGCTGTTAAATTTCCCCAATATTGCTGCGGCAGGCATATTAAAGCCGGACGTCGAGCTGGTGGAAACAAAGGACATTCTTTTTCCTGTTATGTTATCAATGTCATAACTGTCACCTGATTTGTACTGATCTTCATTGCCTTTTTTAACGAGAAAACGGCTGTGGTAAAGGGCATCGTTCAAAGTCCCTGAATCTCCGCTTTCCACCACCAAAGGTATGACCTTGGGATCTTTAGCATGTGAGACAATGTATTCATTCGGTCCGAAATACCCTAATTGAGCGTCTCCGCTTTCCAAGGCTGAAATGGCTATAGCATAATCAGTCGTCAATTTATTTTCAACTTTTTTTCCTGTTGCTTTTGCGATGATCTGGTCAAATTCCTCACGAAAAGCCTTTTCATTATCTCCTGAATTATTAGGCAGCCAGGCGATGGTAATTGTTGCAGGCTCTTTAACACCTGAACCTGAACCAGAATTTGCAGATGAGCTCGAAGAAGCGGCAGTGCCGCATCCCGCCAGCAGGGAAGACATTAGAAGAACTGCCATGACCGATAAAGTGGCTTTTTTCACGTTTTTTATTCTCCTCTCGATGTTTAAAATATGATTGCGATGTCCATAAGCCTTATCTATATTTTACCTAACAATAATTATGTTCCCATTAAACTATTGTAATATTTAGGTTAAATTTGAAGATCATGTAATATCCCATTACTCATTGTATAAACCCGAGTACAGAGGTTTTCCATAAATTCCAGGTCATGAAAGATTCCCATCATCGTTGTTCCTTCTCGTTTCAATTGCTCAATCAGTTCCCGCACTTTTATTTTTGAAGCATGATCCAAACTGGCAGTAGGTTCATCCAGAAGCAGTAACCTAGGACGCTTGACCATAGCCCTGGCAATATTTAAGCGCAGCTTTTCACCGCCGGAAAAGGTTCCGGGATAACAATCCCATAATTCTTTGTCCAATTCAAAATGTTCCAGCATTCGCTGAGCTTCCATATTGGCATAATCTTCACCAGATCCCATTTCTAAAACGGCTTGTTTTACCAGTTCCCGTGCGGTTGTCCGCGGCATTATATTTAGAAACTGTGATACGTAACCGATTTCATGTTTCCGAAGATAGATCATTTGTCGTTCTGAGAGTTCTGCTAAATTTACAAAGCCATATTTTTGCGAGTTATACCAAATTTGTCCATTCTGAGCTACATAAGTACGATATATGCACTTAAAGACCGTTGATTTTCCGCTGCCGCTTTTCCCTGTAATCCCGACGAATTCACCTCCTTTTAGGTTAAGGGAAATATCATGAAGGGCTTCAATGTGCTTAGCTAAATTGTGAATGATAAAGGATTTGGTTAAATCCTGGACAACTAATATTTCTTCCATTTACGCACCTGCTTTTTTATACTTCTCTAGAAATTCATGGATAGGAAGATAAAAATCATTAAGCCTTTCTTTAATCATTTCATAGGACCAGTCCCACCACTTAATCTCCTCAAGTATTTGAACAGACTCTTCAGAAAATCGTTTCTTGATTGGTTTAGCCTCCACTCCGACTACAACGGTATAGGGATCCACATCCTTCGTAACCACTGCACCACTGCCTACCACCGCTCCATTGCCGATTTTCACACCGGGCATAATGATGGCACCATGTCCAATCCAAGTATCATGACCAATTATGAGCCTCTGCTCCTTCCTCCATTGAAAGAACTGTTCATCATCGGATTCTGCCAAACCATACTTCTTGCGGCGGTAAGTGAAATGATGCAAGGTCGGCCTATCCATGGGATGATCGGTAGGTCCGATTCTTACCATCGCCGCAATATTGGCAAATTTGCCGATTTCGGCGTTTTGGGCAATGCAAAAGGGCCCTGTATAGGAGAAATCAGCTAATTTAACATTTTCTAAGACGTTATAAATTCCTACCTCCGTATACTGACCCAATTCAACATTGTCCAGCAGACAGTTTTCATGAATACACGGTTTCTGATCAAGCCTTTCGGTCATTATTAGTTCACCTGACCTTTCTCAATTTTCTCAACCTTTAAGCCGAATACGATGTTGTACTGTCGATTTCTGCTATTATCCTTCATCCGCCGGCAGTTATAACAAGGATTGGACAAGCTTCTGAGTATAACCATGCTGGGGATCTTCTAAAATTTGATCCGTTAAGCCTTGTTCAATTACCTGTCCGTCAAGCATAACAAAAGTTCGATCAGCCAACATCCTGATAACACCTAAATCATGAGACACGATAATCATAGAGATCTTTAACTGTCTCTGAATGCTCTTGATTAAATCCAGGACACTGGCTTGAACGGATAAGTCCAATCCTGTCGTGACCTCATCGAGAAGCAGCAGCGGCGGATTGTTCGATAACGCTTTAGCAATTTGGACCCTCTGCTGCATTCCTCCCGAGAAGTTCTTAGGAGCTTCTTTCATACGGTAGACAGGGATATTGACGTGCTCCAACAGTTCTTCCCCGCGGGCTTTCATCTGCCCTACATTCCTGTTTCCGGCTGAAATCAGCTTCTCGGCGATATTTCCGATGGAGGAGAAATTCATTTTGAGACTCATGAGGGGGTTTTGATACACCTTTCCCATGAGATGATTCCTTATGTATCGTTTCTGCTGTGAGGATTCCATAAAGACATTTGTTGTGCCGCCTTTATAGGCCGTAATATAAGCTTCGCCGCTGCTTACTTCCTGGTCAAAATAAAGGCACTCCATCATCGTCGACTTTCCGCTGCCGCTTTCTCCCACGATTCCTAAAATTTCTCCCGCATAGACTTCAAAGGAGATATCCCTGCAGGCATATACCGTACCGCAAACGGGACAATAATTTTTCAGCAAGCCTTCCCCTTTTGACCCACGGCAATTGACACATCCTTTACCATATTGTTTATTAATATTTCGTACTGCTAAAACAGGCCGTTCAAAATCGTCCATGTTACAATCCCTCATCCTTTTGATTTTCCATTCATTCTTTGCAGGCAATAGCTGGTGTCATTGCATTGATATGAGGCTTCACCCGTAATATCATTCAATAGTTCATCCAGAAATACGTCCTTAGCTCCACATAATCTGCAGCACTTATCCTGAAACGTTTCAACCCTAAAGGGATAGTCCTCGAAATCCAGAGACGCAACCTTAGTGTAGGGAGGTACTGCATAAACCTTCTTTTCACGTCCGGCGCCCAAAAGAATCAAGGCTTTATTCTGATTTAGCTTGGGGTTATCGAATCTCGGAATAGGGCTGGGAGCCATCACATATCTGCTGTGAACCATAACAGGATGATCTGCTCCTGTGGACATGGCCCCATAGTTCACGATCTGCTCAAAAAGCATAAGCCAAGCACCACTATATTCATGTTCTGCATGAAGTTTTTTTGTTTCATATTCACTCGGTTCATAATACCTAAGGGGTTCTGGTATCGGTACTTGGAGAACCAGGATCTGATCTTCTTGCAGCGGGGTTTCGGGGATCCGATGTCTCGATTGGATGATGGTCGCTTCAGCCGTTTCGTCTGTAACTCCAATTCCAGTCGTCAGGACGATAAGTTTCTTAATATTGACGGCATTTACCGATTCATCAGAGCCTTGGTCAATAACTTTCAGACTATCTTCTTTCCCCACCAGGGAAAGGGTTAACTGAAGTCCTCCTGTTCCCCATCCTCTGGCAATGGGCATTTCTCTGGAAGCAAAAGGCACCTGATAACCTGGGATGGCAATGGCTTTTAAGGTTGCTCTTCTAATTTCCCGTTTAGACCCTTCATCAAAAAAAGCAAAATTATACTCTATGTTCATGACTGCAGCTCCTCATTGTTTCCCTTGGTTTGGGGCAGGTCTTTTTTCGATTGTCGCACGCTGTCCAACTTGGACTGAAACGTTACATAGTGCGGCAATTTCAGATGCGAGATAAAACCCGAAGACTCGACGGAATCGATATGCAGCAGGACAAACTCCTCGTCATAAATGGTATGCTCTGATTCACCCACTTCTAAACAGTGGTCAAGAATACTCATGGCAATTGCTTTTGTCTCATTTTGACCATAACAAAGTCCATAGCCAAGCTTAAATTCAATCTCTTTTTCCCCATTAATGTTCTGAATATCTTCCGGAAACAATGTCTCGACTTCCGTGACTTTAATTTCACCGATGTAATAACCATCATCTTTTTCATTTTGTTCATTAAAGGGATTATCCACATAAAGGGGCAGGTTTCCCATGCGCAGTTCCCCCACCGTAGGATGAAGGGCCCCGAAACTGCGCAAGGCTACATACCCCAGAGACGTAACAGCTCCAGTCTGCCCTCGGGTTAAAATCTGCAGCCGTTCACTTCGGCTTGCCGGAAACTGGAGACTCTCTTTTGTAACATCATCCGGTTCGTGGTTATCATTATCACAAACTGACATCAAACCATTTTCCCGCAGATAATCCACCACCTTAGGTAAATTAGCCAAATCTGTTCTATCGTTACCTTCTCCGCCTTCCAGGACATAATCACATACCCAATTGATCGCCTCTTCATCGCTTTCCTCACTTAAGTTAAAGTCAAGCAAACGATGAGTATAATCATTAGCAGCACCTAAAATCTGTCCGCCGGGTATATCTTTAAAACTTGCAGATATTCTGCGTTCGACCATCATGTCCTCAGGCTCAACAACGCGGGAATAATGATTGCGTGGCAGAGTTGAACGGTAGGCTCTCATTAAAAAGACAGCTTCTTCAGGACTTCCTTCGGCTTGCTTTATGGCCAACGCTGCCAACGTTTCATTATATAGACTGCTTTCCGACATAACTTGGTCAATTAAGCAGCGCATTCCGCTTTCAATTCTCTGACAATCAACAACGACTCCCTTTTTTAACCGCTCATATTTTAGTCGTTTCAGCGATTCCTCAATGGCAAGAGTCCCGCCTTTAACAGCAACATACCCCATCTATCCAACCACCTGTTTTATAATTTGAGTTGTCCGCGGGAGGCACAAAATGTTATCTTCCCGATCTGTAAAGATTAAATCAATTCCCAGAGGATATTCAGAGTTTTTTTCTTCCCGCCAATCAACCCACTGGCCGTTCAGCGTTACATCCATATAGTTTTCTTTTTCGATTCCGGGCCCTTTCAGAGTGAGGTTCCGATCATTACTCACGACGTCTGTTTCAATGATCAAGGTTGCTCCTTTGTGAGGGTCCAGCAAATCTCCGCTGCGGGCTATTTGAAAAGCCTCCTCCAAATCCCCCGGTTTCGAGTCATGTAAGATCAGAATATAATCGGCACTCTCCAGTTCTGTTGCTTTGGCGTACGTTAACTGATTAATAAGTTTGGCCATCTCAGCTTCATGTTCCGAGCATATTTTAAAGGTTACTTCTGTATCGAAAAGCATCAGGGCCAATACTAGAGTTGAGTTAAAACATCCAATCTCCATAGCCACCTTATCTGCCTGATCACGAAGGTTTTTGATTAAGCCCGGCCGAGACATGGAAGCAAGCGTTTTGCGATAAGCTGTTTGGATATCATGAACGAGATCTAGTTTCATCTACTTATCCCCCCTCTTATTGAACATCCATGGTGTTAAAGTTAACTTTTGTTTTTAAGACTTGCTTCTTTAGGGCCTCATAGTTTTCGTTAATGTGAAATTGTTCTTGCAATAAGGCCTTAGTCCATGCTTTGGTTTCTGGCAAATCCCCATTATAGGCCGCATCAATAATTGCCAGGTTATAGGCTAAGTTTGGTTCATGCCCTTTGACCATACCAATTCCCAAAAAACCGTTGATCATCACCTTACATTCGGTAACAAGTACCTCACCTAAGTAAAATAAGCTTCGCTGAGCGCCCTCCCGAACTTTTACCATGACTAAACTATTCTTGCTTTCTTCAATGGTCCTAACGTCATAAATCTGGAGTATTTCATGGGCTAATTTTGCAGAAACTTCCGCAGAACCTTTAATTAAGATCTCTGTTCGCTGTTTTCTAATCATGACCCAGCCATCCTTTGCAAGCGTTTATCGTTTACATATTGAGCATAACTTGTTGCCAAGTTGGCTGTGTTAAAGCTCTGTATGGGCTCCGTTAAATCTTCGTAAATAAACTGCACTGAACTCGTTCAGCTAAAGCCTAATACCAGGGCTTCAGTGTCGAAAGCGCCTGGCCCATAACAAATTCTATCGCGCTGAAGGATGGGCTCTACCCCCGTCGGAAATAGTTCAATTAAAAAACGGCATTTCCAGGGTTATTCGCTGTCAGTTCAGCAAATAACCCTGGAAATGCCGTTTTACATAATTCAATCCCTTATTATGCTTATCGAGTTAGGATTCCAAGCAAGAGCGTAAAAGCTGATCTTCTTCCTCAACATAGAGTCTGTATTCACTTGGAGTCTTTTCCTTTCTTACGCGCTTATTTCTCCAAGCTTGACGATTTCCTTTAATTTATCGTTAATAAATGACTGAAAACGGGCTGGTACATGATCTTGATAATATCACAAAGAACTTCAGTACATGTGCACTTAAGGTTTATGGTCACTGGCGATTTACGGTATAACATAAGAAAAGCAATCGCTTCGATAATAAATTTTGAGATACTCCAATACCTTACCCGTTTTCTTATCCATGCAACCCGATTCCAAAACTAAGAGAGGAATCAAATGAGGACAATTAAACAACGTTCTCTGAGACGCCGTAGGAAAAGAAACACTTAAGACGCTGGGTTTAGAATCAAATTGTGTATACCCTTTACTGTGATAATACTGAAACATTGAGGTTATATCCCTGCCGACGTCATCAATATCCTCAAAGACCGATTTTGCAAGATAAGAGACATGCAGCGCTATTGGTTGACGATCAATATACCTTAACCTGCCGACTTTGAAGATCTTATCCTCTTTAGTAGTTTCTAAGTAATTATAAATTTTCTTGTTGTACTTAATTTCTTGGCAAAAGATCGTTTTCGATTGGAAGTCATATCCTTTTTCGATCATTTTTTGGCTGAAACTTACATCTCCTGTCAGAACAAGTTCAATTTGCTGATATCTGTCTTTGACGTAGCTCCCTTTTCCCTGCTTTTTATAAATATATCCCATTTCTTCAAGTCTTTCATAAGCTTTCCGCGCTGTAATTCGAGGAACCTCGTAAGTATCGGCAATTTCATTTTCCGAGGGCAGTCTATCATGAGCGACGTATTTTCCTGAGGACATTAAAGAAATTAGCTTATCAACTATTTCTAGATCATGAGACATTTTAGGCACCCACTTTCAAGGTTATTATACTAAAAGACCTGCCCTTGAACGTTAAGGTTTTGTAAACATTTGTATAATAAGCTAGGCGAGCCTTAGGCCATGGATCTCCGAATCTCACAAACCATAGACGGCAAGAGGGGAGAGTCTACTATTATTGGCAAGGCTCCTCCCTTGAAGCTATAGCTTTTCCAGAAAGTTTAAAGGAAACAGTAAAGGAGTATCCTTGTGAATGGATACTCCTGCTGAACTATAATGATAAACGTAAACATCCTATTCAGTAAATCGATCCTAGTGAACTCGTTCAGCTAAATCTTAACGAACTTTTGCCCAACTCTCATAATAAGTTTTAAAACTTCACTGAACACAACAATACTAAACGTAAATCCAAGCATTCTTAACCATAGATAAGGTTCAAGAGGAACCGTTTTAAATACCTGCCCGCCAAATTGAGTAACCATAATTTGAATTAAAAAGGTTAGAAATACGACGCCGAGCATCGTTTTATTTTTATGAATATAAGGAAAGATGCTCTTATCCCCAAATTCTCTGCAGTTAAAGGCATTCCATAACTGGAAGAGTACAAACGACGTAAAGACAATAGTCGATTGCTGCTCTGCACTTCCCCCAAGGATTCGAGTTTTCAGAAGGAAAATTAAGGCTGCCACGATAAACAAACCGTTAGCTATGATTTTAAATAACATATCTTTAGTAACAATAGAAGCATTTCGTTTAATCGGCCGTTTTTCAAGCAAATGTTCTCTGGGAGGTTCTAACCCTAAAGTTAAGGCCGGCGGTCCGTCCATAATAATATTTACCCACAGCAATTGCAGGGTTGTAAACGGCATTTTATAACCTATGATTTCTGCCAAAATAACTGTAATGAAGGCTACAATATTAACAGTCAACTGAAACTGAATGAAGCGCTGAAAGTTTTCATAAATGCCTCGCCCCCACTTTATAGCTTTGACGATGCTGGAAAATGAATCATCCAATAAGACAATATCCGAAGCCTCCTTGGAGACTTCAGTTCCGGTGATTCCCATAGCAACTCCGACATCAGCCGCTTTCAAAGCAGGAGCATCGTTGATGCCATCACCGGTAACAACTACGGAAGCATTGTTTTCACGCAGCAATTTAACAACTCTCATTTTAGCCGAAGGATTTGAACGCGCTATGACAACAATGTTACTGAGTTTGCTTTTCAGCTCCTCATCACTCATCACATCAATATCGGTAACCTCAAGAACCAGAGAATCCTCGCGGATAATTCCCAGTTGATCGGCGATAGCTTTAGCAGTGTTAATGTTATCCCCGGTTAAAATTTTAACCGCAATACCAGCCCGACGACACTGATCAATAGCCTCCTTGACGTCCTTGCGCAAAGGATCTTCAATTCCAACAAAGCCTGTAAAAATAAGATTTTTTTCCACATTGTAGATATCTTCCCATTGAGGCTCTGCTCTAAAATCGGTGTAAGCAAAGGCTAATACTCTCCGTGCATGATCCTGAAGTTCTTTAATTCCAGCTTCAATTCTATCTTTGTGTTCCTGAGTTAAGGGAACAATCTCATTATTTACCAAGACTCTATCACTAATCTTAAGGACTTTTTCCGGGGAGCCCTTGGTATAAATACGGTAGCCATCTGCCTTTTCATAAGCCGTGGACATCATTTTTCTTGCTGACGTGAAATTGTATTCGGCAACTGGCTCGCCAAACTGTTTGCGATAGTCCCGGTAGTTAATTTGTTTCATATCAGCATAGACAAGAAGCGAACATTCCGTTGGATTTCCCAGAAACGTATATTGACCATCCTTTTTCGTGATATCTGCTGTCGTATTAAGACAGAAATTCTCTAATAATGCACGACAATTCAGGCTCTCAGCGGATGCCTCTTGACCATTACACCAAGCCTCTACCACAGTCATCTTGTTTTCTGTTAAGGTTCCTGTTTTATCGGAACATATGACGTTCACAGAACCAATTGTTTCACAGGCAATTAACTTACGGACTAAAGCATTATTTTTAGCCATTTTCTGCATGTTAAATGCAAGGGTAATTGCCACCATAGTCGGTAAGCCTTCCGGAACCGCAGCCACGATAAGGGCTACGGAAGTGATAAAAGCGTCTTTAACTCCCGGCAAGACCGAAGCGATATGACCCGGAACAAACAACCCTTGTCGATACATGATAAACAACTCGAACAGAAAAATTGCAGCTGCTACTATCGATCCAATAATTGAGATTTTTTTGCCAAGATCCGCTAATTTCTCCTGCAGGGGAGTTTGAGCCGTCGTCTCCCCCTTTAACTCTTCAGCAATTTTACCCATCTCAGTTTGATCGCCAACAGCAGTTACGATAGCAATAGCCCGTCCTTCGATGGCCATAGTGCCTGAGAACAGCATATTGGTTTGTTCAGCCAGGGGACAGTTTTCCCGCTCAATAGGCTTGGATTTTTTGGTGACAGATTCTGCTTCACCAGTCAGCAGAGATTCATCAATTCCGAGGTTTGAACAATGGATAACTCTGGCATCTGCCGGAACTTTTTCCCCCGTTTCTAAATGGATAATATCACCGATAGTAAGCTCACTTTGCGGTATATGAATTATCTGGCGATCTCTCACTGCTTTCACCAGAACATCATCACTCAGCTTAGCCAAGGCTTCGAAGGCTTTATCCGATTTGCCTTCCTGAATAACGGAAATAGTTGTGGCTATAAGAACGGCTGCGAAGATTCCCAGCCCATCCGGCAGGTGACCCATGAGCAATGATATTACCCCTGATATTAAAAGAATTATAATTAAAGGTTCTTTTAAGCTTTCCATAATTTTGACAAAAAGGCTCTCTTTGGGCTTAGGAGTAAAAACATTTTTCCCATAACGCTGAATTCTGGCTCTAACTTCAGAAAAAGATAATCCACTGTCTTCGTCGCTCTTTAATTCGGCAATAACCGCCTGGGCTTCTTTTTGATAATAATTCACATAGATCCTCCTTTTGCTTTCCTATTATCCCCTACCCCCTATTAAATTTCGATTTACTTAATGAATATAACCACTCCTCACTTCAAATATAAACCTTGCGGTAAATAAAAAAGACTTTTGACATAGTCATTTAAGACCATGTCAAAAGTCTTGTTACCACTTGGGCTTACAAAGCCAGGCAAGAGTTCTTGCCGGGTATGTTGACTTTGTAATTTAAAACTACTCCCTTTTAACTCTTTCAGTATAATTGAAAACCACCTGCTTGTCAAGTGAGTAAACTCGTTCAGCTAAAGCTGGGCCCTACCCCACCGAAGCAAGGAATTATGCTGAGTAATTTTCTACGTCATGAAGAAAAATCTCTACTAACTGAGGATCAAACTGAACTCCGGCGTTAATTTTCAATTCCCGCAAGGCAATGGTTTCAGGCAAAGCCTTGCGATAGCTTCGTTCACTGGTCATAGCATCATAGGTATCAGCAATGGCAATAATTCTAGACTGCAGTGGGATTGCTATACCCTTTAGCCCTTTAGGATATCCCTTCCCATCCCAACGTTCATGGTGAGATAAAACATAATCCGCCATTTCAGACATATCATTGACCGTGCTAAGGATGCGATAACCTATTTCCGGGTGCTTTTTTATTTCTTCCCATTCATCATCGGTCAATTTGCCAGGCTTGTTTAAGATTGTTTCTTCAACGGCGATTTTACCGATATCATGAAGCAAACCAACAGTTTTTAGTTCTTCAATTTGCCCTTCGGGAAGGTCCAGAGCTTTGCCAATTCGTTCACAGAGTGCTGATACTCGATGAGAATGCTGCTCTTCACGTTTATTTTTCTCATGCAGAGTGCTAATTATCGCCTTAATGGTTTTCCCTCTCATGCTCGGGCTTTCAAAGAGCTTTTTCTTATACATATAATCTTCGGCCTTTTTTAAAATCTCATAAATATTTTCACCTTTATGTGTCTTTGTCTCATATCCGAAAGAGACCGATAAAGCAATAGACCCTACTTTCTCTTCTAAGGCCCGAGTTTTAATGCGCTTAAGAATTTGATCTGTTTCACTGGCACTGGTTTTAGGCAGAAGAAGAACGAATTCATCCCCGCCTAGGCGGGCAATAATGTCGTCGGATCGGCAGGAACCTTTTATAACCTCGGCCACTGTTTTTAGAAGTTGATCCCCCATACTGTGACCAAAAGAATCGTTAATAAGCTTAAGACCGTTAACATCGACAAAAACAACAGTTAAAGGATAGTTTCTCTGCACATCTAAACGTTTAAGCTCTTCTTCAAAAAATCGGCGATTATATAATCCAGTCAAAAAATCACGATAACTCAAAAACTCAAACCGTCGTTCCATTTTTTTGCGTTCGCTGATATCCCGCCATAAGACATGAAACACTCTTTTTTCATTAATTAGGATGGACGTCAGCATGACTTCTCCGGGAATAATTGTCCCATCCTTCTTTTTCAAAAGCCACTCAAACTTCTTACTCCTACGAGTAGTCTTAATGATTTCCATAGCTTTCTCCTGAGAAGAAACTCCTTTGGCTTGGAATGGCGGTGAAAGCTCCCAAAAACTTTTGCCGATAATACTCTCTTTAGAATCATACCCTAATAGTCCTATCGTCGCCGGATTACAGTCTATAAATTTGTTATCATCCAGGATCAAAATAGCATCAGAGGATCCTTCAAAGAGAGTTCTAAACGTATGTTCACTTGCTTTTAAAGCCTCTTCAGCCCTTTTTTGCTCCGTAATATCCTTGTAAATTCCGAACACACCAATACGTTTATCTTCAAAAATTAAAGGGTAGCCGAGTATATGTACATGAACAAAACTCCCATCCTTACGCGATCTGAGAGTATCATATTCAACGATATTTCCCTTGATAACCTTTTTGGAAAGCTCAGTGGCCTTGTCAATCTGCTCTATGGCAACAATTTTATCGTTAATTGTAGAGCCAATCAGTTCCTCTTTAGAGTATCCAAACACTTTTTCAAAGGCACAGTTCACATCTATAAACTTATCTTCAGTATCCAAGATGCAAATAGCCTCCGGGGAGTTTTCAAAAAGCTTGCGGAAATATACTTTTTGCAATTCCAAATCTTTTAGAGAGCTCTTTGTATTAGCAAGATCGTTCAAAAGTATACAGATTCTGGTTTCGCCTGGTTCGATTTTCAAAGGGAACGCCCTCATTCGAACCTGAATAGGAGATCCATCTTTGCGAAAACATGATATATCAGAAATTACTGTTCTTCCTTCTAAAATTTCATTATAAATTTTCCGAAATTCCTCTTTATCCGTGACAATCATGACATCACTAACAACCGAACCCATAATTTCCAAGTTTTCAACATCAAACATTCTTCTTAATGATTCATTAACATTAAGGATCTTCCCTTTTTGATTAATAATTAGAATACCATCTTGAGTATTCTTGAACACTTCAGTAAAAAATTCATTTCTCGAATGCAAATAACTGTTTAAAACTTTAAGTTGTTTATTTTCCTTTCTTATTAAATAAATAAGAAAGAAAAAAATCAATATTATTAAAACTATGAGAGCTATGCTCAGACATAAATTTAGCATATAAACCCTTCTTTCGATTAACAGACCTATTATATGACAATACTAAAATTTTTTCTATATCGTAATTTTAAGACAATGCAGAGTGAACTGCCATCACACAAACTTCTTTTTTACTGAGAGAATTTAACTTATGATTATATGTTTCGAATTCATACCAGCTTTTGTTTTTAGTTATAATACTTAAGGCATACTGAGAAAGGGTGATATGAAATGAAATTTTTAGAGTTTGAAGAAGCAATACCCCATTATATCCAAAATTAAAAAATAATCATCACTTTTTTCACATGAATATTTTATCAATCCTTCCTCTAAGCTATAATATCTATAAAACAGTATTGAGAGGAACGAAATAATGATCCGGACATTTATTTGGTTTACCTACTTTTGGCTCTATCTCATTGCTATCGAACCGGCCCTAATGAAGATTAATCGCTTATCTAAACTGGGGCGAATTCCCGAACGTGACAAAATCACTGCTGAAATGGCTAAAAACTGGGCTCGATCCTTAATAAAGTGTGCAGGCGTAACAGTTACAATCTCCGGAGAGGAGAAAATCCCTTCCGGCCCCGTCCTTTTTGTGAGCAACCATCAAGGTAACTTTGACATCCCTTTACTCTTGGGATACATAGAAAAACCTAAGGCCTTTATAGCTAAAATTGAGTTGCTTAAAATACCCTTTATTCGTACTTGGATGACACATATGCAATGTGTCTTTATGGACCGTTCCGATATCCGCCAATCACTCAAAGTTATTAATCAGGCCGCAGATCATCTTAAAAAGGGCTATTCCATGGTTATCTTCCCCGAAGGGACGAGAAGCAAGAGTGAAACGTTAGGCGAATTTAAACCCGGCAGCTTAAAATTGGGATTAAAAGCCGGGGTTCCTATTGTTCCCATTGCAATACGAGGTTCTTATAAGATTATGGAACAAAATGGCTTTCTGATTAAGCCGGCACATGTTGAAATTGTTATTTCAGATCCTATCCCCACCGACAGCCTTACAAAAGATCAGGCCAACGAATTGTCGGACAAAGTATATACTGTAATTAAAGATTGTTTAGCCGAGACAAATTCTATTGTGGCCTAAACAATCGTGGCCAAGCAATAGGTGCTGCCCGTTGCGCAGACTACGTTCACTAGCTGAACTAATGTCTATTGGCTTCATGCAAAAAAAAACCGCTTTCAAAGCGGTTTTTTTTTATCTAAATCTATTCCATATCTAATGAAATTCAGACACATCAATCAATCCAAATATTTAGTTCATGCTCATGTTCAATGATTCTCTCAGCAATCTTTGTTCCAACATCCTTAAAGTAATTTTCACAAACTTCCCAAGAAGAATCGTAGTCTTCCATTAACTTACCCCTTGTCATAACTCGACGAGGCAGAGGAATCCTATTTGTGCTGTTGATATCAAAGTTTGCAATAGATTTTTCGAATTCGTATTCTAAATTTGCGCTGTTCCAATACTTAGTTTCTCTTTCTGATGCCGATTCACAGATACGATTTACTAATTCATAAGTTAGAGTACCAAAGGTAACTAATAGTTTGGGCCGATATTCGAGAATACTTTCCTTGAGCGATATAATGTCATCTGCAATTTCAGATGTTGACCATAAATGGGAAGCATTAGAAACTAAGCCAATATCGCTGACCATACTTTTTATATAGATATTTCTAGTCTCAATTCTTTTTTTGAGTTTTCGGTATACTTGATCCTGGATCACTTCAAGAACCGGTACCCAGATGTCATTACGGACAGCCGGATACTTAGGATTAACTAAAAGCCAAAGATGGGAAGATCGATCTCCGGACTCTGTTTCTATTTTATCAACTAAAGGTGAATACTTATTAAGTACTAAGCTAGACAAAGGTAATTCCACCTTTCGTATTTGGATTAATGCGCCATAGGAACAATATCACGCTTTACTTTGAGATTGTGGTATAATTTTATATACCTAGTTACATAGCAAAAAGCGTGCCAGACTCTAAAAAGGCCATAGGTCAAGATCTCCGCCAATTAAACAATTAAAAAGTGTAGCAAATGCTACACCTTGCCACAGGGATTCTATGCTCATTTGAGCTATTTATCCAATTTTTAAGCCCCCCACTTTTTTAAATAACAACTGTAGCATATACTACAGTTATAACAACGGAAGTGATTTTATGCTGAGAAAAAACAAATTATTCTCTACTTTTAAAAGCAGCAGTTTACGAAATCAGATCGTAATTATAATAGCCATTATCATGCTTGTACCATCCGTTGCTCTAATGTATGACATTTTTTTCGCTTCAAAGACAGATGAAGTTGTTTTCCTAGACAAAGAACAACGGCTTGAAGCCCTGGTCAACAGTATCAATAAGGACTTTTCGAAAAATCTTCAATCATTGTCCTTAGGATCACATAAAATCTCTTCATCCTTGCTTCAAGACGAATTCATTCAAGTTGTGAACCCACAGATACAGGCTAATTTAGGAATTCGCTTTGGCTTGTATATTCCCCAAACGGAAAAGATCACCGTACTTGGTTTCCTGCATAACTATCGTAACCTCTCACAAGAAGAAGAAGCTCAAAGGGAAAAGGATATCTTTGACAATACAAAACCGGGATTAGTTGCGACTCAGATGAGTAATACTCCGCTCTTTCGCATATCCGGTTCATGGAATGATCAAGTCGTTGAATATATATCCCCTGTAGTTTTAGATAAGAAAGTCGTCGCCGTAATGTGGGTCGAAGAGCGGCTTAATCCTTTCTTTTATCAGAGCAGCTTCTTTCGAAAACTCGAAAGGTATTTTATTCTTGCAGTCTTGGCCATTGTTATGATTGGTGCCCTTATTGTTATCAGAAACTTAATGACCGGAGTTAACCGCTTAAAGCAGGGGTTAAACCGCATGGAAAATGATATTCATCTTTTGCTTCCTGAAATGCCTGGAGAACTTGGTCAGGTAGCTCAAGCAGTTAACCGCTTGGCCGTTGGCCTCAGCGAAAAGGAACGATTGGAAGATCAGTTGAGACAATCAGAGCACCTGATTGCTCTTGGCCGTCTGGCAACCGGTGTAGCTCATGAATTACGCAATCCAATTGCTATCATTAAAACCTTGGTTGAATTGATGAAAGAGGAATATTCTCAAGTGACCGGCATTGAAGAATTTACGCGGGCAATAGAAGAACAAATCGACCGCCAAGATTTTGAGATTCAGGAACTTTTAGATTTCGGACGTCCTACTAAAGTTGCCTCTAAAGAATGTTCCATTAATGATCTTATCAAAGGTGTCCTCTCTTTCTCCGCCGCAATGCTGCGCAAGCAAAAAGTCCACGTAAAATTAAATCTGGCATATAACCTCTCTCAAATCTTAGCTGATACCGAAAAGCTTAAACAAGTTTTTGTAAACATCATTGTTAATGCGTCAGAAGCTATGCCCGAAGGCGGCGAACTGGCAATAACCACGGAAGAAAAGGAGAACATCATTGCCATAAGCTTTGCGGATACTGGAGAGGGAATCCCTCTAAACGATAAATCAAGAATATTTGATCCCTTTTATACAACAAAAAAGGCCGGTACCGGCCTTGGATTGTCAATTTCCTATCAAAGTATAAAACTGCACGGCGGAACCATTGACGTTAACAGCGAACTGGGAAAAGGAACTACTTTCCGGATTAATCTTCCTGTACTGCCTAAAATTCTAAGACAGGAGTGATCTTCTTGACACCAAAAATTCTGGTCATTGACGATGAGGAAAGAATGTGCTGGGCCCTCGAGAGGGCACTCAGCCATGAAGGATATCAGGTGATGACAGCCACAAGGGGGTTAGAGGGCATTCGATTGGCCAAAGAAAATGAACCCTCGCTGGTAATTTTAGACTTAAAAATGCCTGATCTCGATGGCATCGAAGTATTAAAAGAGCTAAAATCTTTATACCCTAATGTACCTGTCATCATGATTACCGCCCATGGGACTATTGATACGGCCATAGAGGCGATGAAAATTGGTGCTATGGACTATATCACAAAGCCGTTCAAGCTCGAAAAAATCAAAGTCCAGGTTCAACAAGCGCTTCATCTCTCCAATCTGGAAAATCAAGTTGATTTTTTACGTCAGGAATTAGGAAAACAATACGGTAAACTTATTGGACAGAGTGAACCGATGAAAGAAGTTTCACTCTTAATCCGTCAGGTTGCTAGAACCGGTACAACAGTACTGATTACCGGTGAAAGCGGAACGGGAAAAGAAGTTGCTGCTTTAGAAATTCACAAAGCCAGCAATCGTTTCGACAAACCCTTTGTGGCAGTAAACTGTGCCGCTCTTCCGGAACACCTCTTAGAAAGTGAATTATTCGGCCACGAGAAAGGGGCCTTTACCGGCGCATCCAGCAGAAAAAAAGGGCGCTTTGAGGTCGCCGATAAGGGATCAATCCTCCTTGATGAAATTGGAGAAATGCCTATTAACATGCAAGCAAAGTTGTTAAGAGTATTACAAGAACGCTGTTTTCAAAGAGTTGGCGGAATCGAAACAATCCACGTCGATGTTCGAGTCATCGCCACAACGAATCGGGACCTTGCCACGGCTATATCCAGCGGAACCTTTCGAGAAGATCTTTACTATCGCTTAAATGTCATGGGCATTGTCATGCCTCCCCTTCGATCACGAAAAGAGGATATTCCTCTTCTTGTTAATCATTTTTTAGAAAAATTCGACCCTACTAAAAGTAAAAAAATTTCTTCAGAAGCTATGAAAATCTTAACCCAATACAACTGGCCCGGAAACATCAGAGAGCTGCAAAATGTTATTGAAAGAGCCCTTATTGTTTGTCAGGGTTCGGAAATCCAATCGGTGCATTTTCCTAAAGAGTTGCTCAATCATCTCGAAGAATTGACAACGCCGGAGATACAGCTTACTGAAAGTGGTTTCTCTTTAGGAGAGTTAGAGAAACATCTTATCATTAAGGCTCTGGAAAAACACAACTATAATCAGACCAAGGTAGCAAAATATTTAGGAATTACCCGCCCGACATTGCTTTATCGCCTACAAAAATATGGTATAAAATATGACCACAATTAAAGCCATTGAATTTTCCCAATGGCTTATCCGCGACTTATTTTAGATATGATCACTTCCGTAATCAACCATTTTCTGATTCAATTCTGCAAATTCTCGGCTAATTTCCGGTGCTTTAAGCCATTGACTTTGGGGAGAACAGCGATCAAAGTAATTTAAAAACTCCTGAAAATGATCGCCGCTATAAGCATTTCGAAACCCTTCCAGAGTAAAATGGGAAGAAAAATTACAGTTTAGGTTTAAATGATTAAATAAGTCCTCACCGATTAGTTCTGGATTTCGCGTGTCCACAACTTTATGAAAAGAATCAAGGACTTTTTTCTGCTGCATAGAATTAAGTCTGTACACAACACGCCCCCCCCTTATTAAAGTTCCAGTTCCCTAAATATTGAGAGTTATTTTGCTGTTAGTATGCCCGTTAAGTCCTAGAGTTTGCACTCGTTTAAACGGGAAATAGCAAGTTTTTTAGAGTAAGTTTAAAACTTCACAAGTATTTCATAAATAAATTTAGAGGACATTTGCATATAGTGTCGAATAATTAATGATATGTTTAATGAAAGGAGAAAGAATGCCGAATCTAGAGTCGTCTAGAACGGGGGATTTTATTTATGGGGTTAATCGCGTGTAATACGCGAAGGGCTTACACCTTCCTGCCCGAATCCGTCAACTAACCTCGTAGGCAATTGTGAAAGGTGAAAAATATGCAATGGTCTCGTAAACTGTCTCAGATTCAAGGCGAAGTACTTAGCCGAATCAAACATTTCGATTGGACTCAAAGAAAACTAGTTATCCAACAGTTTTCGCGCAATACGTTACAAAGGATTTCTTGGAAATCGCCAAAAATTATCGTTACCTTATCGGTTTCTCTCATTTTAATAGGTGGGGTCACCTACAATCTTACAACGACGACTTCTGCGGCAGCAGTTCTTGTTAACGGTCATCAGATTGGCCTGGCAAAAAATTCAGCGACAGCTGAAAACCTTGTAAAAACAGTTTTGCAACAGGAAGGCAAACCTTATGGTGTAGTTGCCAAAACTCACGACGTTATAACTTATGAGAACGTCAGGATTAGTCCAGCTGTCTATCTGGAATCTTCTTTAAATGAAGAAAAACTAAAAAATGACATATCATGTTATGTTGATGGTTATAGCTTAAAAGCAAATGGATCTGTTGTCGCTGTTTTGCCAAATAAAGAAGACGTGAATCAGGTTCTTAAAAAATACCAAGATTATTATGCAAAACCCAGTTCTGAAAATAAGATCGAATCAATAAGTTTTGCTGAGAATGTTAGTGTCAAAAAAGCTGAAGTCTCCCCGGATCAAGTAAAATCAGCTGATCAAGCTTTTAAGGTATTGATGGATGGCAAGATAACGACGAAAAACTATACCGTTCAGCCTAATGATTCCTGGTGGCTTATCGCCCGCAAAAACGATATGTTAACCGATGATGTATTAGCGGGTAATCCGGGGTCAACTAAAAATACCATGCTGAAACCCGGTGAAACTATAAAGCTTGTTGATTCCACACCTTATCTTACCGTTGTTAGTAAAGGAACTTATTCAGGGTCGGAAACTGTACCCTACGATGTTGTAACGAAAATTGATCCGAGTTTGGCCTTTGACAATTCAAAAATTGTAACCCAAGGAAGTAATGGCGCAAAATTAGTTACTTATTCCTATGTGCGTAAAAATGGTATCGACGTAACTAAAAAAGTATTAGCTGAAAAAATCACTCAAAATCCTGTAAATCAAGTCATTGCTAAAGGACCTGGCAATGTGACGGTTGCCTATGGTATTTCCAGAGGAAGCAGTAATAATTCCTCCATTGTGGGTCGAGCTCTTAGCTTACAGGGTACGCCCTATGTTTTCGGTGGAACCACTCGCAGTGGTTTCGACTGTTCGGGCTTTACAAAATATGTTTATGCTAATTCCGGAATATCCCTGCCGCGTACTTCCTATGCTCAATTTGCTTCAGGACGTTCTGTCAGCAAAAATGACCTTCAGCCTGGTGATTTAGTGTTTTTCACGACATATACTAGTGGTGCATCTCACGTAGGCATTTATATGGGGGGGGGACGATTTATTCATGCCAGTAACCCTAACAGTGGTATTGAAGTCTCCAGTCTCAGTGACAGTTTTTACGCTTCCCGTTATTTAGGAGCGCGCAGGTATAATTAGTAACGGTAATCCCGCTTAAAAGGGGGCTGTGAGAAAACACAGCCCCCTTTCATTTTTCGGGAAAGAAATTATTCAATCTCATCACAAGGTCTGGGAAAACGAACAAAAAAAGTAGTTCCGTCTGGACCAGTATCAACGTCTATATGAGCATGATATCTGCTGGCAATTGTGAAGCACATGGGCAGACCCAAGCCGGTTCCGTTTTCTTTGGTAGTAAAGAAAGGATCGCCAAGCTTTTTAAGATTCTCTTCATCAATTCCTTTTCCTTCATCCTTTACACTAAGGACAACACTATCATCTTCCATAAAGGTTTCAATCGTAAGACAGCCATTGGGCTGCATTGCTTCAAGACCGTTTCGGGCCAAGTTTAAGACTAGTTGTGTAATTTCATTAGAATCAATATCAATTTCCTTAATTTTACCCGGTTGAAAAATACACTTCTTATCTTGACTATAAGCATCAGCAATTAATAACGGAAATAGGTTTTCCAGCAACTTGTTGAGATTCATGCGTTTAATTTCAGTCGGTTTATTTTTGGCAAGAGATAAGAAATTTGTAATAATTAGATTGGCCCTATCCAACTCCTCGATCATTAATTCAAAATAGTTTTGAAAGACAAGTAAATCTGTTTTACTCTGTAACATTTGAAGAAACCCTCGAATAGTTGTCATAGGATTTCGAATTTCGTGTCCAAGACCTGCCGCCAACTGACCTATAATATTTAAACGCCCCAGTTTTGCTATTTCACCTTCGAGGTATTCTCTATTCTCAATTTCTTTTTTTAGGGATTTTTTTAGCGAAAAGACCTCTGATTGAAGATTAACTCGTTCTTCCCTAAGCTGAATTATCTCTTTTTTAGAATCAACAAATTCTTCCCAATCTTTAATTGTTCGAAACGTTGCAGCCATAGATATTAAAATCCTCCGATAATTCATAATCATCTGATATTTATATCTATCTGATTTTCTAGTCACTCAAAGTCTTATTAGCGAGTTAGGATAAAATAACTGATCGTTATATTATTTCGAGAACAAAAAGGAAAATCCTTCAAGAATTGTTTTTTTATTATTAAATTTATCATTTACAAGAAAATAAAAACGGCTGCTAAATTTCGATTGCCAGAACGTCCTATTCGCTCTGGCAATCTTTTTTACTTTATTTTAACAGATTGACAATACGTCTTTTACGTTCATGCTTTAGAATAAGGTTGAAGCTAAAGATAGTTCGAATCTAAAAGGAGTTAACTCAGCAAAGCCTTTCTGGGAAGAGTAAAATGAAGAGGTGATAAACTCATGAACGTCAGTGTATATACATACACTCTGGGGAAAATGACCAAAATGATCTTAGCCCCTGTAGGACCTTTGCAGTATTTACTTAATTCTCCGGGCCTTCCTCACATCTATAGCTTAGAACAAGCTTACCGCCTCTTAGAACAAGACAACAAGTCCAGAGCAGCCAACTTTTTCAAGGACTATCATACATATCTTAAAAAAGGACTGTTATGGGCAGACCGTGGCTGGAAAAATGTTTGTCATTATTATAATTGGAACAGCGATCAAAACCGCGTCCAATGGCCAGATGCAAGCGCTGAGTGTCAATATTATTTCAACAAAGCCATGTCCCTCTTTTCTAAAGAAATGGTCAAAGGAATGTTCTATCTTGGAGCGGCCTTGCACTTAGTACAAGATATGTGTGTACCCCATCATTCAACAGGGGTTGTTTTTGATGGGCACTTAGAATTTGAGAAATGGGCAGCGAACAACTGGTACAACTTCCCTGGCAAAACCGGTTTATACTCTTCCTTTACACATCCTGTACAGTGGATTGAGCACAACGCCAAGCTATCAGCGCAGCTTTATCACTTAGTATCAATTGAAAATGGCTGTTCAACTAAAAGCTATTCCAAAGCTGCGGAAACCCTTATTCCTCTATCAATTGCCACAACTGCCGGCTTTTTAGATTTTGCGTACCAAAAATTAACGGATATTTTACCTCGGCAAAACCTGGTAAAAATTAAGTCATAACGTAACTGCAGCAAAATGAAGCAGCAATAGTAATTTCCTTAAGTATTTTTGCAGATAAGGTAAGAAAAAAAGCCCGAAAGAAGATCAAAAAATATCTTCTCTCGGGCTTTTTTTCTGTGCATATTTCCTTTCGATAGCTCTGCCTCGCTGTTCTTTTATAAATTATTGATACATGTACTTTCTGGTTAAAGGAAGATTATTGTTTACACCTTTAGTAAAAAGCAATTGATGAACATCTATGTTGCCGCAATGAAATGACGCAGCGCAAGAATTTAAATATAAACGCCACATGCGAATAAAGGTATCGTCTTTCATTTTTCGAATTTCCGGAAGTGCCTTTTCAAAATTTTGGGTCCAATGTTCTAAAGTCCTTGTGTAGTGCTCGCGCAAACTCTCGAGGTCAATAAGACAGAATTTATTTTCAACAATTAGGGATACGAGTTCGTTGACTGCCGGAATATATCCTCCGGGAAAAATATATTTGTCAATCCAGCTGTTTGTGCCTGAGTCTTCATCATAGCCTGTTATACAATGCAGCAGGGATATTCCCCCTTCATTAAGAAAGGATTTTACAGCGGAGAAATACCCATCAAGATTTTCTCTGCCAACGTGCTCAATCATCCCTACACTTACTACTCGATCAAAGGTTCTATCGTTCAATTCCCGAAAATCGATTTGCTGAACTTCAACAAGCTCTTCTAATCCTTCTTCTTTAATTCTCTCCGAAACTCGAGAGTATTGTTCTGAACTAAGAGTTACCCCCATAGCTTTAACTTGATAGTTCTTCGCAGCTGTAAGGATTAATTCTCCCCAACCACAACCAATATCTAATAAAGTTTGTCCAGGCCGCAAATTAAGTTTACGCAGAATATGATTTACTTTGTTTTTTTGAGCCTGATAAAGACTATCTTCCGGTGATTCAAAATAAGCACAAGAATAAGTCATGCTCTCATCCAGCCAAAGTCGATAAAAATCATTGCCAATATCATAATGATATTGAACATCATCTTTACTTTTCCTTAGGGTATTGGAAAGAATCTTAGCGAATTTAACATAAGGTTTTTTATCATACAGAAAACTGTTCTGATTATTATAAATCGACTCGATGACTTTTTGTACAGCTCCATCGATATCAATTTTTTTACGCATATAGCCTTCGCCGAAGGCCAGGGAAGGATCACTGATAATTTCTGATTTAGGTATGGGCTCACTGAAATTAATTCGGAATTGAATCTCTCCTTCGCCATATTTTTTAACGTCCCCATCCCAATATTTAACTTCGCAGGGATCAGCGAACATATTTTTAAGGACGTTGTTGTAGAACGTTTTATCAATACTCATTCCATTTACCTCCTTCGGAATTGATAAAATCCTAGAGGTAATACTTTATTTAACTTCCTCTAAGTTAATTTTCTCAATTACCGCTTGAGCTCGTTTCTTCAGATTGGTTAAATCTTTTTTAACCCGTTCAATTTTTAAGATTTTCTGTTCGATTAAGTTAAGTTCTTCATCTAAGGTGTCTATTATACTCAACAGTTTTTCCCTTTGCTCTCTGCGCTCAGCCGTTTGTTTAAAGCTTACTTTTTGAGACTCAATGAGATTGCTAAGCGCAATAAAATGCTGTAGTTCCTCCAGCGATAAGCCTAAGGCGTCTTTAGTATACTTAATTCTTTTAAGCAATTCTATGTGCTCTTCATTATAGTACCTAGTCCCTCCTTCACTGCGTTTAGGCGGCGGTAATATCCCTATCTCCTCATAATATCGGATGGTTCGTTTGGTCAAGCCGCATTGGAGAGCAACTTGGTCAATTTTATAGTTATCCACAATATCCTCCCTTACTGTTGCTAAGATTATATTAGCACTAATATAACATTAACGTCAACGTTAATCACTCTTTAAAACTCAACAATTTTACAAATAAATACATTTTTTGCATACTATATAATATCCATTGAACCTAACTTTTATAATCCGTAATTGTTACACACAAAAAAGCGAGGGCCTGAATTAGGTACTCGCTTTTAGCATATGTTTTACTGAATATGGAGACCGTTTTAGAACAGATATGGTCTTTAGGAAAGGAGGGTGAACAGTGAAACGTCAGTGGTTAATCAGAACGGCTGCTAACAAGCAGAGAAAACTTACCAGCCTCGGAATAACGATTATTGTAATCATTATTGCCATTACTGCTCTGAAATTAGCGTTTAACCAAAGAGTATCTGCCTGGCAGGATTTTTCAGATACTGTACCGACAATTACCAATCCTTCTATGACTCCCACAGAAATAGAAAATTCTCTGGAAGACATCTTAAAACAATATCAAGAGATAACCGCTTCAAAGGAAAGGAGTAAAAAGCAAATAACAGCCTCATTAGATAAATTATATAAGCTTGCCGCCAATGATTACCTGAATTGTAATGCTCTAAAACAATCATCCCAGAACAGCCAAATGATCATTGATTTAACCGAAGCGTCTAGATTATTAACATCATCCCTTTTTGAACTCAACGATAGTTTGAGTAGTGCCGGTGATCTGAGTAAGTGTCAATTAAAAAGCAGCAAAGAAGACCTTGTCTCAGCGACTACTAAAATTGAACAGGTCCGTCAGGAATTAAAGCATTAGCTCAAACAGAAAATGATTATAAACTTTTAGCGAGATTGCTTAATTCCATAGACATGGACGTAATTTCTTCGATACTTGCAGAAATCTCTTCTGAGGCGGCCGCTTGACCTTGACTGGCGTCTAAGGAGATATTGCTTTTTCGGCTCGCTTCTTCAACTTTTTCCTTTATTGTATCAGTTAATTGTTTAATTCTGGGGACTGTGCTCTTTGATTGAGCAGACAGTTTTCTTATCTCCTCAGCAACTACACCAAAACCGCGGCCAGCATCTCCAGCTCTGGCTGCTTCGATAGCTGCATTCAATCCTAACATTTTCGTTTCATCAGCGATCTCTTTAATAAAAGCCGATACCTCATTTATCTCTTCTGAAATATTTATTATCCCTTTAATATCCGTATTAAGTTCCCCTTCATTGGTGTGTATTTCCGTCGCAGATGCTGAAAGCTCCTCTATGGCGGCGGCTATACCTTCAAGACTGCTTTCTAAGTTAATTGACATTTCACGCAGGGTTACTGCCGTTTTTTTCGGTGTCACAATACCCAGAGTGGCGACGAGATTTTTATGTTCATCATCATACAAGGGAAAATTAGCAATAGTTAATGGCTGCCCGTATTTAGAAGCGTCAATTTCTTCAATAATAGGCTTTTTAGTTTGCAGCGCCCGATAAGCAATATCTGTTTCCTTTAGGTCATAGCCTACGGCTATTGACGGCATGTCAAATTTATCGGAGGCCTGTGCATAAGCAATCTTTGTTAAGTCTGACATATATATATAAGCCCCTTCAGGGAACATCTCGGCTAAAATAGGGGCAAAATCTCCAAAGGCGGCAGCTACAGGGTGTAACTTAGGAAATGCTATAGTAAATGCACCCCAGATGTCTCCTTTATCATCGATGATAGGGATTGAGACGATAACTACTCTCAAACCATAAACCGTACGGGGAATATTTTGCGTTAGAACCTTCTTATTCTGTATTGCTTGCATCGTCGTTGTATCTTCATTTAATCTCTTGCCAACCTGAAAGATGTCTAATGAAAAGGACTCAGAGGATTTTACCCAAACAAAGGTGTCATGTTCAACAACTCCGAACAATATTCCGCCCGGTATTAAATCAGCCATAAATTCTGCCATAAACTTACACGACTCAACGCCCGCTAAAGCTATCATCTTTAAACCACTCCCATTGCTATCTACTCGTTAAAACTTCAGCCTTAAAATTCAGCCCGTTCAACAAAAGAATTAAACGCTCGTCAATCCGAACAACACCTTGCACTCTGTTACTTCCGAGACCTGATAGTTCTGCATTAAGCCTTTCAATCGATTGTTCTTCGACCTTTATAACTTCTGAGACATCATCCACAATTATCCCAATTCCTACATTCTCTATGTTCAAAATAAGCAAACGGCTGTCAACACTTCTCTCAGATTGTCCAACACCAAATCGCTTTTTTAAATCAATAATCGGAATCGCCTTACCTCTTAAGTCAATCATTCCTTCAATGTAGGAAGGCAGATAAGGCATTTTAGTTATTCTTTCCGGAATTCGAATGATCTCCTGAGCAAACGTAATTTCGAGGGCATATTCTTCATCACCCAATCTAAATACAACTAACTGCATATAACTCAATCAATTCACTCCTTTCTGAATCTTTAAACTTCTCTTATCACTCCTTTGCTAAGAAAGCAAAATCGCCAAGACAGCTCTTCTTGACGACAAAGACATTTCTTACTGTATGATGCAACCCGGCTATCTTCCACAAATAGAAAGACCCGTGGCTTTGCGTCCTTGGCTTTCACCAAGTTTGCCTTTGTCTTTTGTTGTATATTATAACATAACAATGTAGTTAAAAGTTGAAATTAATAAAAATATAACGAATATTTCACCCCCGATGCTTATAATTTTCAAGGTTACGAATCAATTTCAAAAAATGTTATTCTTCTAAGTACCTAATATATAGTAGCGTTCTAAACAAATTAAATATAAAACGTACAAATCTTACGTTCTTAGGCATTATATAATTGGATTGTTTTATCTATCTAAATTAAAATTTGAAAGTTAAAGGAAAAATGGTCTGTTAAGGCGAATTTTCCTTTTTACGGAGGTGAATTGGCATGCTTTTAGCGCCACTGTTTGAAAATGATGTTCCCGATGCCCTTTTATCCTGACGGATCGAAGGGTACATCTTCCGTCTGGAATAAGGACTTAATTTGATTGACGACGGAGGGAACTTAAATGTCCAAAAATAAACTAGGCTCTATCTATTTGGCTTTGGCTGCGACAATTTGGGGAGGTATGTATGTCATTAGCAAAGTGGTTCTTACCGTCATACCACCTTTAGAGTTAGTTTGGCTGCGCTATATAATCGCGCTCCTCGTCCTTTCAGCCATGGCAGTCCTAACCCATCAATCTTGGCGAATACGTAAGCGAGACGTCCCCTTAATTCTGACGATTGGCATAACAGGCTATGCCCTATCGATCTGGACTCAATTTCTGGGGACAAAACTGGCGACGGCTCAGATGGGGGCTATTATTACCTCGGCAACCCCGGCCTTCATGGTTATTTTCGCCCGCCTCTTGCTAAAGGAAACAATGACCCTGCGCAAAGGACTCTCGGTGATCTTGGCAACCATTGGCGTCTTGTGCATTGTTGGTATCGGAGATATTAGTACAACTTCTCGGCTTGGAGGACTGATCTTAGGCGTTGCAGCAGTAACTTGGGCCTTAATGTCTGTACTCATCAAACGAGTTCCCAGCACTTACTCTCAACTTGTTGTTACGACCTATGCGATTTTTACAGCAACTGTATTTATTACCCCTTTTGCGGCTTCTCAGGCCAGCCAAATTCCAGTCGCCGTCATGGCCCAGCCTGCTATTTGGGGTGGAATCTTGTATCTTGGCATTGTTTCTACTGCCCTTGCTTTCTTTTTGTGGAACAAAGGCCTGCAAATGGTCGATGCCGCCAGCGGAAGTCTGTTTTTCTTCTTCCAGCCCCTATCAGGAACTTTGCTTGGCTGGCTTTTTCTCGGCGAACACGTAGGACTCCCATTTGGGATAGGTTCAGTCCTAATACTTGCCGGAGTCTTATTAGTTATTAGAGAACCCTAACTCTGTTCGAAAATGCGTTAGATAACCTGGAAAGATCAAGGAGGCTCTTGAGCAATCAAAAGCCTCCTTGAATATTAATCAATTAATCTCGAATTAACGTACCATAGGAAGTTATAACCTCATCAGCCTGCTTCGGCAGCCTCAAACTGGCTATTATAAAGGTTAGCGTAAAAGCCGCCTTTTGCCAGAAGTTCATTGTGGTGCCCCTGCTCTATGATATCGCCATGATTCATGACAAGGATCAAATCAGCATCGCGGATCGTGGATAAACGATGAGCAATAATAAAACTCGTTCTGTTCTCCATAAGGTGATCCATAGCCTTTTGAATTTCGACTTCCGTCCGGGTGTCGACAGAACTGGTGGCTTCATCGAGAATAAGTATTTTCGGGTCAGCCAAGATGGCTCGAGCAATAGTCAAGAGTTGTTTTTGCCCTTGCGAGACATTTGAAGCCTCCTCGTTTAGTACCATATTATATCCCTTCGGCAGTGTATGAACGAAACTATCGACGCGTGCGGCTTTCGCCGCTTCCATTACTTCCTGATCACTTGCCTCGAGACGACCGTAACGGATATTGTCCATAATGGTTCCATTATAAAGCCAGGTGTCCTGAAGAACCATACCAAATAAAGAACGCAGATCATGCCTGCTGAAGTCGCGGATGTCATGTCCATCAACCAAAATTGCACCATCATTAACATCATAAAAACGCATCAAAAGCTTAACGATCGTAGTCTTACCCGCTCCCGTCGGTCCAACAATAGCAACCTTTTGTCCAGGTTTTATGTAAGCGGAAAATTTGTTGATAATGATCTTATCTGCTTCGTAGCCGAAATGTACATCTCTAAACTCCACACTCCCCTGCACACTCTCCAGTTTAACTGGATTGGTGCTCTCCGGAACTTCATTTTCCTCGGCTAGAAACTCAAAAACACGTTCGGCTGAAGCTGCTGTTTGCTGCAGTATATTCGAAATATTGGCCAATTGAGTAATCGGCTGAGTAAATGATCGTACATATTGAATAAATGCCTGAATGTCTCCAACCTGCATAGATTTTTGGATGACAAGCCAACCGCCTAAAACGCTAACGAGAACGAAACTTAAGTTTCCAACGAAACTCATAATAGGCATAATCAGGCCTGACAAAAACTGTGATTTCCAGGCTACTTTATATAATTTGCTATTAAAGCCTTCAAACTTCGCAATACTTTTCTCCTCGCCATTAAAGGCTTTCATAATCACATGACCGCTATACATTTCTTCTACATGACCATTTACATTTCCCAAATAATCTTGCTGCAGCTTGAAGTATTTCTGTGAATATTTAATGATAACCATAATAATGATCATGGACAAGGGGATCACCAGGAAAGCCACCAAGGTTAAGAGCCAGCTTATACTGAGCATCATGACCAGCACACCAAGAACCGTCGTTACAGAGGTAATAATCTGCGTTAGACTCTGATTTAGTGTTTGGCTGAGGGTATCTACATCGTTCGTAACTCGAGACAACACTTCACCATGATTTGTTCGTTCAAAATAACCCAAGGGCATACGGTTAATTTTTTCTGAAATATCCTTGCGAAACTGGTAACTGACTTTCATAGCCACACCTGACATAACCCAGCCCTGGACATAACTGAAAAGAGCACTTAAAAAATATAAGCCTGCCAAAAGGAGAATCGTATTCCCAATATAATTGAAATCTATTCCGCTGCCACTGCCGGAAAGCTTGCTTAAAGCGCCTTCGAAAAGGTGTGTGGTGACATTTCCTAATATTTTGGGACCAACAATAGAAAAGACTGAGCTGGCAGCGGCAAAAATAAATACGAAGATCATGGCCGTCCGATAGGGACGCAAATAATTTAATAGTTTCTTCATGGTGCCCCTGAAGTCTCGAGCCTTTTCGCCCCCCTGCATCATACCACCGGGACCGCCGCCCATACCACCACCCATGGGACCCCGCGGAGATGACTTCTTCCTGGTCTCCACGCTCATGCTAATTCCTCCTTCGAGAACTGAGACAAGGCTATTTCTTGATAAGCCTCGCAAGTTTTCATTAATTCATCATGGGTCCCGATTCCCGCCACTTTCCCTTCCTCAAGGACTATAATTTGCTCAGCGTTCATAATCGTAGAAATGCGCTGGGCAACGATAAGGACCGTACTTCCTCCTGTTTCAGCCTTCAGGGCTTTACGGAGGGCCGCATCTGTTTTAAAATCCAAGGCAGAAAAACTATCATCAAAAATATAAAGTTCCGGTTTCTTTACCAAAGCTCGGGCAATCGATAATCGTTGTTTCTGTCCGCCTGAAACGTTTGTTCCGCCTTGGGCAATCCCTGTCAATAATCCTTCCGGCTTTTCCTTAATAAACTCAGTGGCTTGGGCAATATCTGCAGCTTTGATGAGATCCTCTCGGGAGGCAGATTCATCTGCATACTGCAAGTTAGATTCAATAGTTCCGCTGAACAAAATACCCTTTTGAGGCACATATCCAATCTTGTCATGTAGATCATGCAGAGTTACGTCACGGATATCTATTCCATCGAAGAAGATAGCACCGCCTGTAACATCATAATAACGAGGAATCAGGTTAATAAGGGTTGTTTTACCTGCACCTGTCGAGCCAATAATCGCTGTAGTCTGATTCGGCAGGGCTTTGAAACTTATGCCTTGCAAAGCTTCTTCCTCGGCGCCGGGATACCTGAAGGAAACATTCCTAAATTCTAATTCGCCCTTAATTTTAGGATCAAAATCTTTTGGAGTCTGCGGATCAACGATAACAAGTTTAACCTCCAAGACATCGGCAATCCGCTGAGCTGAAACTGATGCTCTTGGGATCATAATAAACATCACCGACAGCATTAAAAAGGCCATAATAATTTGTATGGCATACTGCATAAAAGCCATCATATCCCCAACCTGCATCCCTGCATTGGCTATTTGAGAAGCGCCAATCCAAACAATGAGCAGTGTAACTCCATTCATAATCACGGTCATCGCCGGCATCATGACTACCATAACCCTATTGACAAATAGGTTGGTTTTTGTCAGATCAGAATTAGCCCGATCAAAACGACTTTCTTCGAATCTCTGGGTGTTGAAGGCCCTAATGACCATCATCCCGGAGAGATTTTCACGAGTTACTAAATTTAGTCGATCGATAAGTTTCTGAATTAATTTGAACTTGGGCATAGCTACCGAAAAAACGATGGAGATCAAACCTAAAAGCACAATTACGGCAACAGCAATAATCCAAGACATAGAAGTGCTCTTACCCAGAGCTCTGATCACTCCACCGACACCCATCATTGGAGCATAAAAAAACATTCTGATCAGAATGACAATCAGAGTCTGTATTTGGGTAATGTCATTGGTAGTCCGCGTGATCAGTGATGCAGTAGAAAATTGATCAAACTCTGAATTAGAAAAACTCTCTACCTTTGAAAATACACCTTTACGCAAATCCCGTGCCAGTCCTGCGGCTATGACTGCTGAGGTAAGCCCTACCATGATAGTACAGGCTGCACTGACTAAAGCGATTAAGACCATCACCATACCCGTATTGTTAATATAATTATTTTGAATTTTGTTTGTGTTCATGCCTAATGCAGCATATTCTGCTTTAACGGAACTGACAGCTGTTTGAATAATCATACTATCACTTAAGGCAGAGAATTGGTGATTGATTTTTTCGTTTAGTTGAGCCAGTTGAGCTGGAGGAAGTTTGGAAATAAGGGCATATAAGTCTGTATTCGCTGGAACTTTCATTCCGTTAAAAGAAATGACGCCCCCATTAGCGGTAGATTTCATTTTTTCAATACCTGAAACTGCTAAAAATGCCCGGCCAAATACTGGGTTCAGCTTATTAATTTCCGCTTGATCGATAGATTTTAGAACCTCAATTGATTCCCTCTGTAAAATTGGATACGCTTGGACATATCTTTCATACTCCTGACTTGATTTGTCGATTAAGGTATAATTTTTCAAAACCTCCGCCTTATCGGCAGGAGTCATAAAAAGAGTAAGCTTGCTCATCTGACTTTGTCTCACGGCCACAGGAACAGCATTAAGGACTCCCCCCTGTTGAATTCCCTGATTGACAATATTGGCCATATAGTCCGGCAGGGAAAGGTCTGCCATAGCCTGACAAAAAATCAAAATTACAGCTGTGATAATTAACAACGTATAGGGTTTTAAATATCTCCATAGTCTCAGCATCAGCCAATACAGCTCCTTAAATTTTAAATCTTAACCCATTAACCTTAAGTCTTAAACCTTCAGTCGTAACATTATCCTTACTCTTATGTCAGTTATACAAAAACTCTGTAAATGCTCCCAGTGCAGGTATTAGTATGTATTTGATTGCATTTCTATATGCTTAATTTTCAATTCTATTTTTCAGCGTAAAGATACTTATCTGGCGCGAAGGACACTTGGATTTGTTAAGATCCAATTACATAAAAAAAGAGGTGCCCGCGCACTACGTTTAAAGTCGTATGCGCTGCTCCTCTGACATGGAATTTCCTTACTCATGTTTATTCACTTATTTATCCAGCCTAGCTTCAATAGACTCCAGAGTTTTCCTGATTTGTGAGAACTCGGCTTTAACTTGCTCCATATTTTTCTTACCGTCAGTTTCAATACGATGCAAATGACTTTGCATATCATCAATCTCCAGCTCAGCCTTATAGTTAATAGCAAAATCAATCACCGATTCATGTTTGTCACGGGCGGCTTGTCGGTTTTGACTCATCATGATAACTGGGGCTTGAAAAGCTGCCAGAAACGATAAACATAAGTTTAGGAGAATAAATGGTGGTTCATCAAAATGAAACGACTTTGTCCAAAGAAGTCCATTCCAGACTATCCAAGCAGCCAAAAACAGTCCGAAATAAATAATAAACTTCCAGCTTCCGCCAAATTGAGCAATACGATCGGCTAAGCGGTCAGGGTATGTAGTTCTGCTGGTATAGTCTTCTTCCAGCCGATTTAAAATGCTCTTTTCGTAATCATCAACCAATCTGTCAATTCGTTGAATGTCTCTTTTTTGAATTGCAATATCAAACCCTTCAAATAGAGATGCCTCCTCAGGGTTGTCCAAAGCACCTTTAATATTATTAACTTCATTCATATTCTAACTCCCATATCTGATACTAACTCATATCTGCTTTTTAGAATTATTCCCGTTTGTTTTTCGATAATACATATCCACCCTTCCGATCATTCCTTCGATCGTTTTTATAAGTCTTTTTAGCTAAGATTATTGCAAAATCTGCCTGGCAAAACTTACACAGTACTTTGCATCATATGTTTATCCATTGACGAAAGTGAACTCGCTTACGCTCTACCCCACCTGAAATTAACGAAGGCCCCCCCACTTACAGAAATAGGGAACTTAAAAACTAGATAAAACCGGAAGCAATCCCGGTTTTATTTATCATAATACTTTATTTAGATAATCGATTAGCAACGCTGGACGCCATGTAGGAATCCGGTTTGATGACACATTGAAAGCCACAAGATCTGACCCAACCCATTATTTCAGCAATATACTTAGCCGTCGGACCATTATATCCGGCATCAACATGAATTGCTATCTTATTGGGAATGTTATCATTAAGAAATTTTCCGTTTAATCTTTCGGCGAGTTCCAAACTTAGATTTGTTTCATAATAAATCTTTTGGCGTATATTGCTTATTTTATTAACTCTTCTAATTTCCGAGAAGAAAATTCCGCCTTTACCGACTTTATTTTCAATTTTATGAATGCCAACGGTTATTGGTATTTTAGTATCATTAAAGTTTTGGCTGTCTGAACCAATTGAGACTTTGTACTCTCCTTTCTTATCTTGCGATAAATAAGCTTTGATTATTGAGTACATTTCTTCGAAAGAGATTTCACCATACATCATACTGTACACAGTACCATCTCCGTTCCACTTATCGCTTCTGTTAAAGGATGATAATAAGTAATACTCAATAATAGTAAAACTATACCTTACTCCACTAAAACTCGTTTCTTGGAGAGTAAGGGGAATCATTGAAAGGAATTAACTGACTCTGAATTCTTGGATTGAAGTGAGAAGTTTTTGAGCGGTTGCGGCTAATTCTTGACTTGCCCTAGTCAAACGACTGGTGGTTGCCACTTGTTCTTGAATATTACCTGTCACAGATTGAACACGTTGTGCTGTAACCTCACTAAAACTTCGTATATTAAAAATCGAATCCACGATCTGTTGATTGCCGACAGCAACTTGCTGGATCGAAGTGGATATTTCCCTGACCTGAGTCGATACCTCTTCAATATGACCATTGTTCACGGCAAATGCTTCTCCGGCGGTCTCAACGACTTGAATCCCCTCTTCAACATCATTTAAAGCGTCCTTCATAACTGAAACCACCGAGGTAATATTGTCATGATTATTACTAATCAAGGAGCTAATCTGCTTCGAGGCTTCCTGAGCCTGTTCTGCCAGCTTCCGCACTTCTTCAGCAACCACAGCAAACCCTCGTCCATGTTCACCAGCCCTCGCTGCTTCGATGGCAGCATTAAGAGCCAGCAGATTGGTTTGCGCAGCAATATCACTGATAAATTTCGTAAAATCCTTAATTTCACTATTACTTGCGTTAAGATTATTAATGTTATTTTCTATTTGTTTAGTTCTGTTTCCTATGACAGACATCTGTTGAACAACTCTGTCAATTGCTTCCTGGCCAGATTTTGTTGTTTTGGAGGTCTTCTCGGTAAGATCTGCAACAAAAATGCTGGTAGCTGCAATTTGCTGGGCGCTTGCAGATACCTGCTGGATAGCAGCGGAAGCCTCATTGACTGTAACCGCTTGCTTTTCAGTATCAGAGGCAGCTGCTGTCATAGTACCGGCAATTTGTCCTGAAACAAGAGAATTTTCTTCAGTGATTACTTGAATTGCCTGAGCACATTCCGACACAAGTTGACTGGATCGTGAAACTGCACCGACTAAATTACGCAGAGTAGTTCGCATCGCATCAAAAGCAAGACCTAATTGACCTGTTTCATCCCTTGAGGCAATAAGCCCTTCATCATGACCTACTAAGTTCCCACGTTCAACTTCCTGCACACTTTTTAACATTTCCTTGATGGGGTCTGCTAAAAGTCTCGCTACAAATAAGCCTAAAAGCAAGCTTAGAAGAACCGCAGCAATTGGAAAAATGAGCAAAACTTTGCCGGCGGAAAGAAAATCTTGGTTATTTTGGGCAAGAGTTTTATCCATGGACTCTTGATTATAAGAAATCAGGTTCGAAAGCAGAATATGTATACTATCAACATAAGTTAAAGCATTATTGGTATAATCGAAATAGGCTTCTTGTTTTGTTCCTTGGTCACTGAGGTCGAAAGCCTTTTGCCTTTCATTTCTGTAGTCCGTAAGGGCTTTTTTTAAGCTGGTTAACTTTGCGGTTTCCCCCGAACTTTTACGGATTGAAGCAAAGTCCTTAAGAGATGCATCTATGGTAGTATCAGCATTTTTTAGATCCTTAAGAATTTCTTGTCTGCGGATTTCGTCAATAGGAGCTAAAATCATCTCCATGGACAAAGCCTCTGCCGCTCCTGTATTAGCCCTAACTTCATTTAAAACCTTAACGGCTGATAACGAGCTGGCATACATTTTGTTAAATTCGCTATTTTGTCTTTGATAGTAAGCATAACCTATGTAGCCGATAAAGCCCATCAAGATAGCCATAATAAGAACCAAACTATTAATTTTATAGGCTATTTTTAAGTTACGAAAACTTCCAAGTAATTTCGTTACAGTCTTATTATTAATTGAATTTTTCTTCCTTGACGTTAAGAATTTTAATTTGCGAGAAATAGCTTTGAAAGTATTTTTTATAGTTACATTTGTGTTTGATAAAATTCTACTCATATTATTTATCTTCAACAATAATTCCTCCATTATCGTCGATTTAGAACGGGGCCACGCCCATTTGAAGTGGGCGTCTCACGTTTAGATGAATCGTTTGCCTGAAATTCGCTTCGATTTTAGTTTTTTCCATAAATTATTTAGCGCAATATGAAAGAGTTGCCTCCTAAAGCCTTTACTTCTTTTTTAATTCGAGCAGCCCGCTCGGAGACTAATAAAGGCGTCCAATTTTGCTCAGCAGTATTAATGACGAGCCCAGCCAAAGCAACGCTTAAGTTCTCTTGACCTGGTAACTGTTTGCAAGATTGCTCAAATTGTTTAATAATATTAGCCGCTAAAATTTCCAGATTTGCTGGGGAAGCGATTGCAATAAAATCATCACCACCTATGTGTCCGACAAAGGTCTCGTCGTTCAAAGAATCTCTCACATTCAGCAAGACCTCGCTTAACATTTTGATTACTAAGTCGCCCTGTTGAAAACCGTATAAATCATTGTAGTATTTGAATTTATTAAGATCTATGTAGAGAAGGCCAAAGGTAAGATCCCGTTCTATATGCTGCCGTATTTCCTGATCAATACGCAGGTTACCAGGCAACCCTGTCAGGGGATTGGCTCCTTGGGCCAACTGAATCTGTCTCTCTGACATAGCTTTCATGAGATTTGCTACAGATACCATACCGATGGGCTTTCGTTGATTAGCAACAATAATTCCGTCATAAAGCTGGGAATCAGAACGCTGCATTGCTAGACTAGAGACAACTTCCAAAGGCGTAGTATCTTCAACCATCAACGGATTGGTATCCATCAAAATAGGAACTGTACGTTCTAAATAAAGAGGAACCCCATAACGGGTACCCAGAGCCGCAAATAGTCTATCCCGCTGCATAACTCCAACGATTCGCGAATCCTCAGTAATCCCAACGAGCCATTGATGAGGATGGTCACGAAAATAGGTTTCTACAACACTGACAAGGACATTGGTTGCAAAAAGGGGCAAGGGTTCTATCATGGAATTGATAGGTTTATTTTCCGTATATTTAAAACGGCGCTCAGGATTGAGAATTTCCCTAACTGCAGGGTTAATACTCCCCCGGAAGAAATCGGGTTTGGCGACAAAAAAACCTTGGACATAATCAACACCCAGCTGGACTACGGTTCGCATTTCTTCATCTGTTTCAACCCCTTCGGCGATAATACTGCAGCCGATACGCTTGGAAAAGGTAACAAAGGTCTCCAGTAAAGCCCATTTTGTGGGATCAGCGTGAACTCCCGAAATTAAAGACCGATCAACTTTGAGGAAGTCCGGATGAAGTTCGGCGACGGATTGCAGAGAAGAATAGCCGGCCCCTAAATCATCTAAGGCAATTAAGTAGCCCTGACCGCGATAATGATCTAAGGCATCGCGAAAGGCGGCGTAGTTTTCAATAGCACTTCGCTCGGTAATTTCAAGCACAACATTGGCAGGTGTAATTCCCATTTCACTAAGCAATTTTCTCGTTTGGCCAGAGGCAAATTCAGGGTCAAGCAAGATTTGAGGGTTAATGTTCAGAAATAGAAATTCTTTATCGTTTAAAACATTGGGATAAGCTTTAATTGCTTGCCGGCGGCAAAGAGTTTCTATAGGATAAAGTTGACCTATTTTTTCAGCAAAGGGAAAGAGATCTGAAATATCGCTGAAACAAATTGAACCTGGTATACGGGTCAGTGCTTCAAAACCAAAAATATCACCATTTCGTGTCTCGATGATTGGTTGAAAAGCTGTTCTCAGGTACTTCTCCGGTTCTTCAATTAAATGGGTGATCTCTTCGCGCCGGGCGAAAAATTGAGGATCTGGTTCGGATTTATTGAGAAGAAAAGCCTCTTTCACCGCCGCATAAAGTAAATAATCAGCACTTCTGCTGTCTATATTTACACACCGGGCAATTCCGGTGCGCAAGCGGATCTTTTCTTTCACAAGTTTGCTCAACCTGCGATTAAACCGTTCTTCCATAGGAAGAACCCATTGTTCAAGTAGATCAGACATTTCCCAATGTGTGTTCTCTCCGGGAACAAAATAAACAACGAAATCATCTCCCCCTCTGCTTTCCAAATGTGAGAACAGGAAAAGACTACGTTGTTTTTTAAGAGTGAAATATATCTCATTTTCAATCTCAGTCAAAATTTCCTGACAAATTTTATAACCATAACGAAACTCAACTTCATGAAAATTAATGATGTCAAGATAAACTACCCAGATTGTTTTATTGTCTTTTAGTAGTTGGTATAGTTTTGGTAAGCCTTTAACTTTAGACGCAAACATCTAAAAACCCCTTCTTCAGGCATTCACCATGCTGTCGAATTTGCGAGAAATTAATCCTCATTTACATCTTAATTGCTTTCTGTAAAAATCTAATGAATCAAATGTTAATTCAATGTTAAAACTGGATAAATTCCTCTACAAAAAAAAAGCTTTCTAGAGGCCGGGTCCTTATCCTTAGCCGCAAGAAAGCTTCTCTGCAATTAAAATCAAGATTTGCGAATGACACCACCCATTTATGATTTGGAAACACCTCAAAAGATATTAAGCAATTTTGATTATTATTAAATAATTCGTCTAGACACAAATTCCTCGTTTAGTTTTAAAATAGTTTCAATAACCGTTTGCAAATCGCCTCGTCTTGAGGCCAGTTCGACTTTAAAGGCTAAAATCTTTAACTCTTCTGCGTCATGTTTATTGGCCAGTTTTTTCAATTGGTGAGCCGTTCTCTCAATAGCTGGTAAATCGTTATTGGCTATTAAATCTAGTAACTGAGTGATTAAAGCCACTAATTGGCTGGAAATCCGTATTCCCTGCATATCACCCGGAAATTTAGCCACTTTGGGTGCAGCAGTATTGGTAACGTTCTGAACAGCATCCAATAAGTCTTCCATCAAGACCGGTTTAGATAGATATTCATCCATACCCTGAGCAAGAAAACGCTCTCTGTCTCCTTGCAAGGCGTAAGCCGTCAGCGCAATTACCGGTGTATATTTTAGGTTATATTTTTTTTCTCTTTCTCGTATTAGCTTTGTCGTGTCAATTCCATTCATTTCAGGCATATAGATATCCATGAGTATAACGTCAAATTCCTGTTGTTTGAGAACCTCTAAAGCTTCCAAGCCATTACAGACTTTATGAACGTTGTGGCTTCCCATCTGCAGCATCTTCGTGAGAACATCCTGGTTTACTAAGTTGTCTTCTACCAGAAGGATATTTAAGGGGTATTGTCCCTTTGTAATTTTCTTCGCCGACAATTGTTGTTCATCAGTGCTCTGCCCCAAGGGAAACTCAAGGGTAAAGAAGAACGTGCTTCCTTCTCCTTTTCGACTTTCAACCCACATTCTTCCTCCCATTAACTCCGTTAATTGCTTGGAAATAATTAGCCCCAGACCTGTACCGCCATATTTTCGAGTATGGGAACTGTCTACTTGACTAAAGCTCTTAAACAACCTTTCCATTTCGTCTTCTGCTATCCCGACTCCGCTGTCGGAAACGGAAAATTCCAACGCGTATCTCGTTTTCAATATATCCGCAGCTTTGGTGTCACGAACTTGGACAGTCACATGTCCCTGAGATGTAAATTTTATAGCATTGCTAATTAAATTATTAAGGATTTGCCTAAGCCGATTGGGATCTCCTTTCAAATACGTTGGTATAGAGGGAGAAATCGAACTGGTTAACTCCAAACCTTTGCCTACGGCACTGGGATTATGTGCTTTAACTAGTTCTTCCAAAAGTGTTTTGAGGTTAAAGTCAATGCTTTCAGTCTGCATTTTACCTGCCTCCATTTTGGAAAAATCTAAAATATCATTGATGATGTTTAAGAGGGAATAGGCACAGCTCTTAGCAACTTCCAAACAGTCATACTGCTCTGGAGTCAGAGGTGATTGAAGAACTAAATCAATCATACCTACCGTACCGTTAAGGGGAGTCCTGATTTCATGGCTCATATTTGCTAAAAACTCACTTTTAGCCACACTGGCCTTTTCCGCTTCCTCCTTGGCCTCCCTGAGCTCAATTTCATATTTTTTAGGTTTGGTGATATCTGTAATAATTGCTGCAAAGCATTCGCTGCCTATGCAATAAAGGGACCTATAATACCAATGTTTTGATTTTTCATTGAAGAACTCACCTTCGTACTTTGACTCGCCTGATTTAAGAAAATCACTAATTTGTTTCAGCAAAAGTTTTTGATCATGATGATTCATGTTGTTTACTTCCGAAAATCTTGTTCCAATGAGTTCAGTTCTATCTCTGCCTATTAGCCGAGCATAGTGATCATTAACTTCTCTGAATTGGTAATCTTCAAGATCGCCATTCTTATCCCAAATTGCTTCACAATAGGCAAAAGAACTTGTCATGTTCATAAATAGAGACCTATATTTATGTTCACTCTCACGCAGGGCAAGTTCGGACAATTTCTGTTGGGTTATAATAACGCTTTCAGCTTGCAAACGGCCACTTATATCCCTGAAAATAGCAATACTCCTGTCTTTGCCCATTCTTCTGACAACTTGGGTATTAATTTCAACAGGGGTGAGTCTACACTTATGGGGTACTCTATCTCCATCAGTTCTTAACATTTTTTTCACTTCCGTGTTTGTTAATCAATTATAAATCATTTTCCAATCGTGTATGCTTTTTGATCATTGTAGAAAGTTTCCGGATATCGATAGGTTTACTGATATAATCGTCCATTCCCATGCTTAAGCACTTTTCTTTGTCACTGCTCATGGCATAAGCTGTAGTTGCTATGATGGGAGTATGATCCGCTGTTATTGATTCTCTTTTTCTGATAGCCTTAGTGACCTCATATCCGCTCATTCGCGGCATCTGAATATCCATTAAAATCAAATCAAAGCTATTGCTTTCATAGAATTCTATAGCTTCTATGCCATTTGAAGCCACTGTTAAATGCCAGCCTTTTAATTTGCTTATTTGTTTAATAATTAACTGACTGACAAAATCATCTTCAACCAAAAGAATATTTAAGGGCAGCATTGATTTTTCTTCAATTGATTTATCGCAAATGATATCAAACTTTGATTGATGTTCAGGTACCTCGACTAAGCAAGTAAAATAAAAAGTACTTCCTTTGCCGAAATTACTCTCAACAAAGATCTCTCCCCCCATAAGCTCGACCAATCGTTTAGATATTGCAAGGCCAAGGCCTGTCCCTTGAAAACGTTTGGAAAAAGACGTGTCTAGCTGGGTAAAATAATTAAAGAGTTTCGGTATATCTTCTTCCTTTATTCCAATCCCCGTATCTGAAACAGAGATCATCAAAAGGACTTTATTCTTGATCGATTTAATCATCTTAAAGGAAAGACTGATCTTCCCTGTTTCTGTAAACTTAATGGCATTTCCTAAAAGGTTGTTAATAACCTGGATCAGCCTAGTCTTATCCACAATTATTTCTTTTGGTACATTCTCTCCAAGGCTGACTTCAAAATCCAGTCCCTTGGTCTTGGAAACCGCTCTCAGCAAATTGAATTTATTTTGGATTAAGTTCTTGACATCGACATATTCAGGGCAGAGTTCAACCTTTCCAGCATCAATTTTTGATAGATCAAGGATATCGTTAATAATATTAAGCAACAAGGTTGAAGATGACCTTATCGTTGCCAGCATATGTTTCTGTTCATCCGTCAAGTTCGTAAATTTCAGTAAGTCTGTCATCCCTATGATCCCATTCATAGGCGTTCTTATTTCATGACTCATATTGGCAAGAAATTGGCTTTTGGCTTTGTTCGCAGAATCAGCTTCTTCTTTTGCCTTAAGCAACTGAGCTTCAACCTCATAATGTTCCTGAATTTCTTCTTCCAGCAAAGTATTTGTCTCTTCCAGTCTGGCATTCGTTGTAAGCAGCTGCGCGTTGAGGTTTCGAATAGAATCCTCAGCTTGCTTCCGATGCGTAATGTCCTCAAAACTCACGAGACTGGCTACTATTTGTCCGGCGGTGTTGGCTACGGGCGTTCCAAAAACCTCCAGCAACATACTTCTCCCATCCGGTCGAACAATTACCATATCATCGACATGCCGCCGTTCTCCCCGCATCCCCCCGATTATCGGCATTTCTTCTCTAGGGTAAGGTTCATTCGTATTAGATTTATAAACCGAATAGTCATCCAATAACTCTTCAATACGGATATTATCTAAGTCGCAGCCTAATAATTGTTTCGCTCGTTTATTCGTAAAAATTGTTTTCCCAGACGAAATCTCAATCATTAATACACCAACATTTAAATTGTTTAAGAGCGTATCCATAATCTGGTTCTTGTTGGCCAGATCATTTTCAATCCTGGTTCGTTCAGCGATTTCCTCCTCCAAAATTGCATTCGTTTCTTCGAGACTATAGGTTCTGTAGGCTACGATTTCTTCGAGTTCACTGTTTAATTGCTTGAGTTTATTCTCAGCTTCTTTCCTTTGGGAAATGTCATAGACACTAGAACGACTCATAAGGTAAGTTCCATGTTGATCGCAGACGGCGGAGCCGCTTACTAAAACAGGAAACAATGAATTATCTTTACGAATAAGTATAAATTCTAAATCTTTGACCCAGCCCCGCTTAATATATTCGGGATAGTTCATTTCGAAAATCAGCTTGCTCTCGGGTGTGATAAAATCACTATATTTTTGGCCGATAACTTCTTCTCTAGTGTAGCCCAGCCATTTTAACTCCGTATCATTAATTCGAATGATCTTCCCATTCCTATCTAAAGAGTGATAGCCACAGGGTGCATTTTCATAGAGATCTCGGATTTCCTGCATAGATTGATGCAAGGCTTCCTCAACTTTCATTCTTTCAGAGATTTCCTCTTCTAAACTGATATTTGTTTCTTCAAGCATGCCATTGGTTTCTTGTAGCTCCCGCGTTCTTTCAAGCACTGTATTTTCCAGCGTTTTATTAAGCTTGATGATTTCTTCCTCAGCCTTTACTTGCTCGGTAATATCATGAACAATGGAATAGAGTAAATTTTTATTATTTAAAGAAATGGGGCCGCTATAAACTTCCACATGTCGAAACTCCCCATTCTTTAATCGATGCTTAAATCGAAACTTGCCTTTCTTCTTACGATTAGCCTCTTGCATTTCGCCTAAAACTTCTTCGATAGTTAGTGTATTTATTTGACCAATATGCATGGCCAAAAACTCACGCAAACAATAACCGTAAAAATTACATGCGGCATCGTTAGCATCAATAAAATTTCCTGTTTTCCAATCAACTAAAAACATAATCGAATGACTATTTCTAAATAGACTGTTATACAGAGAATCATAGTTTAAGGTATTTGCATCAATGCCATTCATATAATGAAGTTCTCCTTTTCCAGAAAATGAATTTGGTAATACTAAGCCCTTTATATTAAAAATAAGTGCGGGAAGGATAATTCATAATAGTTAGACATTTTTGAGTGAACTCGTATTAATATTCGCCACAAATTTAAGTTATTATTATTTTAATTTAATCTACAATTCTTTATTATTCTACACTATCTTCCTTATTCCTTTAATAATTCACAAAAAAACAACGGATTTTGCTAAAATCCGTTGTAAATATCGTTTAGTTTGGCTATATTCAACGCGCTCTTTTTTAACTGTTCGTTTATCTTTCCCAGCCTAACTCTCCACTGTATCGGATAGTCTTAAAGGCAATTTTCGCCATCTCGGCATTTTTAACTGCTCCCTCAAAATTCTCCCGCCTTGCTGCTAGCTCAATTTTGAAGGCTAGGGTTTTAAGGTTATCCGCTTCGAGCTTTTCAGAGCTGGTTTTAATTTTGTGTGCAGCTTGTTCTATAAGCGGTAAGTCATGTAAGGCTATGGCTGTTTCAAGGTCTTTAATATGACCGGAAATTTCCCGAATTACTAATAGGTCATCCTCACATCTGATAAATGTCTCTGGTTTGAAGTTTATGAGTTTTCCCTCTTCACTAATCTCGATTTCAAGCTCTGCCTCATTAGATCGAATTTTTCCCTGGTCACGCTTTACTACTGAATTTAAAACCCGAAATAACTCGTCAATCTTAATGGGTTTAGGAATATATTCATCTAATCCATAAGACAGGAATTTCTCCCGATCTCCAACAAGAGCGTAGGCAGTTAAAGCAATGATAGGAGTATGCTGATTATCACCTTCTCTTGATCTGATTTCCTTAGTCGCCTCGATTCCATCCATAACGGGCATTTGAATATCCATAAAAATCGCATCATACTGATTCCGAGCATGGCATTCAAGAGCTTCCGCCCCATTTGTGGCAGCCTCAACATAATGTCCTTTTTCTTTAAGCATTAAAGTCAAGACCATTAGATTAACGCTATCATCTTCAACGATTAGAAATCTAAGAGGTTTCACAGCATCGCAGATAGACATAATCTCATTTGACGCGGGATCGTTTAATTCTCCTTTGGCGCCAAATTTTATACTGAAGCTAAAGGTACTTCCTTTTCCTTTCTTGCTTTCTAGCTTTATATCTCCTCCCATTATTTGTACCAATTTCTTGGAGATCGCCAATCCCAGCCCCGTACCACCATGCTTTCGTCGAATAGAACCGTCCACTTGACTAAAATTTTTAAAGAGCTTTGCCTGTTCGTGCTCAGATATTCCGATACCCGTATCGGAAATTGAGAACCTCACTTCGACAGTCTCGTTAGTTTTGCTAAGCTCTCTGACTGTCAGGATAACTTCTCCAAGATCTGTGAATTTTAGAGCATTATTTAAGAGATTATTTAACACTTGCATAAGCCGATTTGGATCACCGTACAAATTTGGGGGCAGAGAGGAAAAGCAGCGGTAATCTAACTTTAAATTCTTTTTCCTAGCCATAGGCAAGTGTGATTTGATAATTGAATTCAGAAGTTCCTGGAGATCAAATCTTATATTTTCAATGACCAATTTTCCGGCTTCAATTTTCGAAAAATCTAAAATATCATTAATTATTTTCAGTAGAGAACCAGCACAGGTTTTAGCAATCTCCAAATTTTCTCTTTGCTTAGAACTCATCGTAGTCATTAAGGTTAAATCGATCATCCCTATCATCCCATTAATTGGGGTGCGGATTTCGTGACTCATATTGGCTAGAAATTCGCTTTTCGCCTGATTGGCAGCCTCAGCATTTTCTTTAGCAAGATTTAATTCATGTTCTGCATTTATACGTTCAGTCATATCCGTTAGAATAGAGACAAAATAACCAGGCTCAGGGCTATACAGCTTTACAGAAAACCAACGCTTACTCCACTTGGAATAGTAAATCGGCGAATTGAGCTCAATTCCTGATGAAGCAACCTCTCCGTATTCCGCCATCCTTTGCCTAAAGAATTCTTGATCATCGCCGGAAAAAAGTTCCGAATACTTTTTGCCGATAATTTTTTGACGTGATACATTAAAAATTTTTTCATAAGCTTCGTTAATTTCTAGAACCTCATAGTCTATGGGGTTCCCCGCTTTATCGAAGATAACTTTATTATAAGCAAAGCTATCCGGCATATTCATAATTAGCGAACGATAGCGTTCATACAAGACTCTTTGGCTCTTTTCACTTTTGAATAATTCAATCTCAGCCCTTTTTCGTTCTGATATATCCCGGATAAAATTAACTAAAACCTGTCGATCCTCAATCATTGTAATATATGCGCTAACCTCAACAGGAAATCTGCTTCCATCTTTTCGCAAATGATTAGTCTCGAATAAAATTCCCTGTTCCCCGACCTCATTTATCGGCTTCGATTTCCAATCGTCTGTGTCGCGAAGATTAAATATCTTGAGACTTACCAATTCTCTTTTAGCATAGCCATAGGCAAGTACTGCTGCTTTATTAGCTTCTAAGATATTCCCTTCCATATCGATAATAAGAATAATATCACGGGCGTTTTCTAAAAGAACTTGATATTTTTTCGCTGAAACCTCAACTAATCTTCTATCTGTGATATCGTTGAGCATAACTGCCACTTTCCGTTTGCCATGAACCGTTATTGGAGTAATGCTTGCCTCAAACCAAGATCTCTTCTTTTCTTCCTCGCCAATCAGTATCTTGCTGTACTCAAGGCGTGTTGTTACTTTCCCTGCCTTCATAGCAGAATCTACAGCCAAGCGTAATTTGCACGAGGGACATTGCTGCCCAAAACCACATCCCAAAGGGGTTTCAAAACTGCCCTGACAACAAATCCCGTCTCCCAAAGGCTTGCCAAAAACACTCTCAGGATTAAGATTAAGATAATTAATGGCAGCATCATTTATTTTTTCAACCTTTGAGCTTTCGTTGAGCAAAAACATACCTATGGGACTAGTATCAAAAATTATTTCGAAATCACTAAACTCTGTCATACTCTTCCGGTTCCCGGTCATACCAGTACCCCCTGAAGTAAAATGCGATAACCAGCCCCGCTGCTAAATACCTAGGGCTTTGCTAAGTGTCTGCAGTAGAAATTCTTCTGTAAATGGTTTAACGATAAAGGTTTTGGCACCGTTAACGATAGCTTCTTTAACCTTACTCTCTTGTCCCATGGAGGAAATCATAATGACCAGGGCTTGAGGGTCAAAAGCTCGAATTTCTTTCAAAGCCTCAATTCCCGTCATCTCAGGCATCGTAATATCCATAGTCACTATATCAGGACGTAATTCCTTATACATTTCAACAGCAATTGCCCCATTGGCCGCTTCACCAACGACTTCAATTTGAGATTTTTGCAACATACTTTTAATAGAAAGTCGCATAAAAGCCGCGTCATCAACGATAAGTAATTTTTTCATCGTACCCGCTCCTCTATTTACTTAAAATGATCAATTCTTATTTTTTTGGAAAACATTTAATGTTTGCTTTAAGGTTTTCAACGTATAATCTTTTAAGGAAAAATTATAGTTTTCCAACCGCCAGCGCAGAATAGCTACCCGTTCTAATCCCATAATAAGGTCTGCTAAACCATTTGAATCAACTTCAGTGTCAATTTCCTTTTGCCGCTTAGCGTCATTAATTAATGATCGAATTATATTTAATCTATCCGCGAAAATCCTATAAACGACGTCAGCCAATTTTGCTTCACGAGATAAAGCTTCATACGAAAGAGTAATCGCTGTTATTTCCGGATAATTCTCATAATATGTAACATAGGATTCTATAAAAAATATAATGGCTTGGATGGGATCAAGTTTTTTAAGCCATAAGGATTCAGCAATGGCCCTGTCATATTGGGAAAAATGATTGAGCACTGCAAGTATTAATTCATCTTTAGTTTTATAATGTTTAAAAATCGCTGATTCAGAAATACCTTGTTTTTTCGCTACCTCTCTCGTGGTAAGTCTTTGCAGCCCAAATTCACTAATCACCGCAATGGTGGACAAAATCAAATTTTCCTTAGTTGGCAATAATTTTTCAGACACATCTTTTCTTCTTTCTCTGAGTAATCATTTACTTACATTTATCTTAACACATGAGTGTTCGTTCGACAATATTCTGGCAATTGCTTTATCTGTATGTAAAATTCTCTCTATTTTAGCGTTACTTCTACATTTTGCATTAATATTGCTTCTACCTAACCACTTCAGAAAACCGACCGAATATTCCCTGGTGGTTGCTTGCCGTCTCAATTTGTATCGTTAAGCCAGAATAGGAATATTATGTTATATATTAGTAATAAGGAGGGGCAAATATAATGATACTTTGTGGGGTCGGTGTGGCAATTGTCGTAATTGCTATTCTTACACTAATTGCAATGGGCATAGTATTTTAGGAAAATTTCTTTTGCTAATAGCTATATTTTTACGGCCAGGCAATAGTAGCCTGGCCGTTACTGTAATAGTATAAAAACTATAGTTAAGTTCAAATAATACTCCTAATGCGAAATAACGAAACTAACTATCAACCTTAAACTATATTGGGGGCATGGGAATTTGGGAAACACTGTTACGTTAAGCGAAATCTTTACAACTGAATTTATGAAGCTCTACACTCAGTTTGAATCCATCGAAGAACTTTTCTCTGCAGGTGGATTTAATGTAACAACAGAGGAAGATTATGATGCAATTCCGGACAAAACAATTGATGCCTTTGTTGCAAACACCACAAATTTTCCCACCTGGGAGGAAATGTTAACTGAAGCTGCGGACAATTACCTAAGGATGCCTTAAATGGTTCCTTTGGTGACTCTATATCCTTGAGGAACGCCTTATTTCTAATCTTTGATATCTACTAGCGTAACAGTTACAGTTTTTGTAGACCCGTTACGGAAATAAGTTATTTTAACACTATCACCGGCCTTATATTTAAATAGTTCATGAGTAAGTTCAGCATAACCCGAAATAGTAACATCATTAACCTTGGTTAAAATATCACCCTGTTGTAGACCCGCTTTGTCTGCCGGACCGCCGCTGACAACTTGTGTGATATAAGCTCCTGCCGGCCAACCTCTTTGGGCAGCATATTCTGGAGTGTACTGGTTGGTAATTTGAACTTTTAAGCCTGCGTGACTGGCATAGCCTTTTTGGATTAATTGCTGGATTGTTGGCATTGCATCTGTAATTGGTATCGCAAAGCCCATTCCTTCAAATCCGGATTGAGCATATTTTGCAGAATTGATTCCAATGACTTGACCAAGATAATTTACTAAAGGTCCTCCGCTATTCCCTGGGTTAATTGCTGCATCTGTCTGAATCAAGTTAAAGCTTGATTCACCTTGAATATCTAAAATTCGATTAGTCGCAGACACTACTCCGGTAGTTACAGAACCGGCGAATTGTTCACCTCCGGGGTTGCCGATTGCCACTACCGGTTCGCCGACCTGGAGCTTTGAAGAATCCCCAATGGCTGCAGCTGTTAAGTTATTGGTATCACTAATTTTTATGACAGCTAGGTCTGTACGTGTGTCTGCCCCTATTACTTTGGCATCAACATTCCTGCCATCGGACAAACTTACAACTAATTTTTTAGCTCCATCAATAACATGGTTGTTTGTTACAATATATCCATTTTTAGCGTCAATGATAAATCCAGATCCGCTTCCCGTTTCAACTAAGCCATTTCCACCGATTCCAGAATTATCAGTTCCCCAAGTAAATATGCCATTCCCGTTGTTGCTCTGAAAGTTAGCGATATTAACAACTGCCGGCCCGACATCCTTGGCAATTTGTACCACCGGAAAAGATGATTGATTATAGTTATAATCCATCTTTACAGCTTTTGAAGCCGCTTTGTTCGAAATTTGAGGCGCCGTTGTTTGGTATGACGGCCGGTTTACGTATAAAGATGGAGCGATGCCAATTGACAATAGTCCCCCTACCATTGCACTGACTAAACACATAATAATCGGGGAAAGGAAACGGGAACGTTTTGGGGTAAGTAAAGAGTTAGAATAGCTGGGTTGATTGAATTTGTCATTGTCATAATAACTCATTCTTAATAACCTCCATTCTTTGATATAGTAATAAGTATTTTGATGAGATTCAGAGACAACTTCGTTCTTAACTAAGTTATCCCTCGTCTATAGCAATGATTTTACAAAAAAAATTCCTGACATTTGTGAAAAAATCTTGAAGATTTTTTTATTTTTTTTTCGAAATCTTACTTATTTTTAAATATAAGGCGCCCTAGTACTTTTCTTGCTTTATTAAATTGTATAGTTATAATGATATTGAAAATGAATACTACGATGTCGACCCTTCGCAAACCACGGTTCCCAAAAACTTGAATGTGAGTTGATGCATTTGATTAAGTATTATAATCGAACCAATAAATCTTATGAGATAGAAAAAGTAGCCGGCGAAAACGTTTTAAATTGGACCTACTCATCTCCTATCGGTATGAGTCTCTTAGAACTTATTATAAAAAGGAGACTATGTTCAAGCCTCTATGGCTGGTATTTGAACAGGAGAATGAGCAGGAAGAAAATTAATACTTTTGTTACCAATTTCAATATAGATTTGACTCAAACCGAAAAAAAACTTAACGATTTTTCATCGTTTAATGACTTCTTTTATCGTAAATTAAATTCTCAGGCTCGCCCAATCGATACAAATAACCTATCGCTGATTTCCTTCGGAGACGGGAGACTTTACGCTTATGACAACATAGACTTAAATAGGTTGGTTCAGGTTAAGGGCTTTACCTATAGTCTTAAAGAATTGATTCATGATGATCACATCGCTGAGAAGTTCAATAATGGAACCTGTTTAATTTTAAGGCTTTGCCCTACTGATTATCACCGGTTTCATTTTATAGACAGTGGGATTTGTGAAAAATCCACAAAAATTAAAGGATCTTATTACTCGGTTAATCCAATTGCTCTTCAAAAAGTTAAGAAACTTTTTTGCGAAAATAAAAGAGAATGGACTATCTTCCATTCAAATAATTTCGGCGATGTATTATATGTAGAAGTTGGAGCAACCTGCGTAGGTTCAATTGTCCAAACCTATCCCCCTCAGAAACCCATAAACCGGGGTGATGAAAAAGGCTATTTCAAATTTGGCGGTTCCACAGTAATTCTTTTTTTTGAAGCGAATAAAGTTAACATCGACGAGGATATCCTTAGGCAAACTAGTCTGGGGTATGAATGTTACGTTTTGCTAGGAGAGAAAATAGGAAAAAGCAATATCGAAAGATAGTAAAAAAATCCCCCTCGAGAGGAGGGGGGAGAAGAGGGAGAGGAAATGAAAGACGCTGTTACGCAATCGTAACCAACGAATTCATATAATTCATTATAAACTTTATCCACCGAGGCTTCTATAAACGAATATGAAGAATTTGTTAAACAATTTTCTACTTAATTTTACAAGAAAACCGTCTCTATACTTTTTTAGGAAATAACTAATTTTACAGCTTGAAAAAGTACATCAATAGGGTCTTTTTCCATATATATTTTTTGATCATTTTTTACTTGTATCTCCAGATGCCACAAACCATTACTTTCAAGGTTAAGTTTAGGATTATAGGGCGCTAATAAACTCAAACATTGCCCCACTGACAGTAACGGAAGACTGAATGGTTTAATTTTCGCATTAAAAAAATTTATGTTGATCTCATCTTCTGTATCGAATAAATTCTCATCACAATAGTCTTCAAAAACAAATAAATCCCCAAATGATGGCATCCACCATTCTTTTAGTTTGTCTCGCTGTTGCGCAGTCAGTTGTTGGATTTGATCAGTACTAATTCGTTGTTTCATTTTACACCTTCCCCATAAGTGCTATTGTGCGTTAGCCACTGAGAATTATTTTTTGTACTACTAAGCCAACCACTTTCCAACATATACTAATAATTCATACAAGTCAAGATTATCACAATATTGAAATATAGTACAGAGGAAATAATGTTCTTCTTTTCTCATGAACCTCTTTATTTCGAATCCCCATCTGCAGGAGAAGATTTATACCTGACAAAACTTAAAAATCTTGTTCCTTGAAAACAAAGTTTTCCAAGGTCATTATCTGCTATTAATCCGTATTCACGACCATCAACTCTAAATTCCATCCGATCTCCGCTTTCGACTTCAAAGGTTATATAATATGATGTTGAATACTGCTTGATGTATGAGTTCTCTTCGAAGTAACTTTTGCCGAGACAGTTAATTTCGGTTGTGAATTATTATATCTCCACTGTCCAATACTTTTTATGATGCCAAAAATTATGGTGCCTAAGACCAAGAAAAAAATTACAAAGAATATAATTGGAATTACCGAAAACATTATGTCTGGGGGACTGTGAAACATAAACACGTTAACACCTCTGCCTCTAAACATAGCCTAATTGAAATATGTTGTTTATAAGGTCACTAATCCGATTGAATTAAGCAAATTTCAAAATCCCCCAGATTATCTTTTAGGTTAGTGAACTCGTTCAGCTAATGCTGAACATCGGGGCTTCGGATGGGGACTTATAGAAGTGGGGGCCTTAAAAACTGAATAAACGAGATCGGACATAATATGTGAAGATGATATAAATTCTAATGATAAACGACTCCGCGAATTGTTCTAAATCCAAGACCAGGTGCATCTCCTATAGTTATTTGATGGTTTTTAAAGATTGCACCACCCTCTATAGGGTCCTCTTTGCATAAAACAGGACCATCAAGATCAACTTTGGTAATAATACGTTTTGCCAATGCTAAATGTACCGCAGCTGTAACACTTATTTTGCTTTCTAACATACAACCAATCATACATTCTACTCCGTACATTTCAGCTAATGAACAAATCTTTAAGGCATTATGAATACCTCCTGTTTTCATTAATTTAATATTGATGAGATCTGCCGCGCGCATTTGAATTATTTTTAAAGCATCCATCGGGGAAAATACGCTTTCATCTGCAAGTACAGGAATAGATACATGATCTGTAACAAGTTTAAGTCCTTCAAAATCATGAGCAGGCACAGGTTGTTCCACCAACTCAATATTCAACCCTGCATCTTCCATCTTCCTTAATGTATATATCGCCTCTTTTGCACCCCACCCTTGATTCGCATCAATTCTAAGATTTACAGCAAATCCTGCTGCTTCACGGATTGCCTTCATCCGTTGGATATCCAAATCTGCATTTTTCCCCACTTTAATTTTTAAGGTTTTATAGCCTTCCTCAATAGCTGCCTTGCTATCCTCTGCCATTTCTTCCGGAGTATTGACACTGATCGTAATATCTGTAGTAATTTCTTTTCGATAGCCACCTAGAAGTTTGTAAAGAGGAGCATTATACAATTGTCCATAAAGATCATAGAGCGCAATATCTACTGCTGCTTTGGCACTGGTATTTTTCACTATGGCTTTATCCAATTTAAGCATAATCTCTTCAAAATTATTAATATCCAAGCCAATTAAATGTTTCTTTATATGATCTTCTATAGCTCCAATGATCGCTCCCGTAGTATCCCCTGTTATCACTCCCGTTGGCGGTGCTTCTCCATAACCTATATGCCCTGTATCGGTTATTACTTTTACAACAACATCTTCTACACTATTTACCTCTCTTAAAGCAGTTTTAAAAGGTCTTTTCAAAGGAATAGAGATATGGCCAATCTTGATATCTGTAATTTTCATCATTGGTGCCTCCGTCCAGGAATTTGGAGTCTAAGAGACTCTACCGACTCTATTTTATAAGGTTTCGCTTATTAATTGATTTATCCTCCTTAAGGTTCTTACCCTTATGCATTTTACTAGTATCTGACCAATTAAAATAATTTCCTCGACTATGAATCTTACCTGATATCATCATAGTCCTCTTTCTCCACTGCCGCCAGTTCTGATTCCCACAGCATCTTCAACAGTGGCTATTAATATCTTGCCATCACCAATCATACCTGTTCTGCTCATTTCAGTAATTATTTTCACAACCTTTTCAACCTCTTCGTCTTTGACGACAATCTCAACTTTCATTTTTGGAATAAAATAAGCGTCAAACTCTACATTCCTGTAAACTTTAATATACCCTTGTTGCTTCCCACTTCCAAAAACATGACTATTCGTTAGGCGATTAATCCAATTTTTACTGAGTGCTTCTTTTACATCATCGAGTTTCTCGGGCCGAATTATTGCCTCTATTTTTTTCACCGTTATTACCTCTAACTTTTCTTAATTTCACGCAAGTTTAGTGCCGAATCCTTTATTGATCATGTTTTACTCAAAATTAAAAGGTGCTCGGAGAGAAACTTCCCTCAAAGCACCTTTGCTTTGTTTTAACGGTATTCGTTATATTCTACTTAGCATATTAACGAATTGTATACATTAAGTAAATGTATCTTACACATGCATACAATATTCTTGATTCTTGCTCTCTCTGTCTCAACACTTACCACTCTACGCTATGCTCATTCTTCAGGTTCGTTATCATCAAATTCTTTTTCATATTTATAAGCTCTGCTTTGATGATATTTTGTTGCCAGAAAAAAAACGCCGATAAACAGAACGATAAATATCACTAAGAAAACTATTGAGCTTTGTGATAGGTTCACGGTTGATCCTTTCGTCGAAGAAAAGACAGAGACAGCAGCAACTACAAAAAATAATATGACGAATACGCTTAAAGTCTTTAATTGTTTATGCCTATACTTGGGGTTAACACTATAGATACTAACCTTCATCATATTCATGCGTATGACTTCATAAACCGGGAAAAATATCAAAATCAAATATTCTGTCATGCATTCCTGCAAGTTCATCTTAAAGAGCAACGTTTTGACTGCAAAAGATATAGCTATGCCCACATATATGATAACAGCTATTTCACTTCTTATTTTATTTTTGGCTTGTTCAATTCTCTCATCTTTCATGATTCTTCCTCCCAAAAAATATCATTTAATGTTTTACCTAGTACTTTACAAAGCGCAATACACAACTGTAACGATGGATTAAACTTCCCAGCCTCAATCATGCCAATTGTCTGCCTCGTAACACCAACAGCTTCGGCCAGCTGCTCCTGGGACATATCCAGTCTTGCCCTAGCGGACTTTAATTTAAGATTCTTCAATCTCCATCCCCTCCACATTGCATATTATATAATATATAGTCCTATATGTAAACTATATTTTGCATATTGTTAAAAATAAAATCCAGACCTTATTTAATCTTGATAAAGGTCTAGATAAAGCCGGATAAAACCAACTACGCTAAAGCATAACATTTTGAAACCAAATTATTAAGGTGATTCATTGTAAACCGCATCATCTCATTGATGATAGTCTCTATATTTAATAACCACAGCCGCTTTTTGTTGGTTAATAAGCTTAGAGGCTTTGAGAATAAATGCCTCCGGATTTATACGGAACTGCTCGAACGTTTGAATATTTATGCCTTGCAAAATGCTGCAAACATCATTTCGCGTTAAACCTGTTGCCTCAACAATCTTTCCAATTAAATCGTACTTGATATTTATATTAACAGCAGAATGGGCCTTTTCTGTTCTGCCTGCAATCTTTCTGATGGCCTGCCCCCTATGCAGAGTTCCTTTTGATTTAATGGTATCCATGTCACCGTACTCGATCTTAATGGCAATCTGAGGTACGTTAAGCTCTCTATCCAAAGCCTGGATCGACTTTTGGATCAATTCATCATTATCAAATTCAACCCCGTTGGATAACTTGACCCTGATTTTTTCCCCAAACGTATTAAAAGGCCTCATTTCAGCAGTTTGCTTATGAAGTTTCATGCCGGTACTGTTACTTCGCGCATCCTCGGGTGCCATTATTTGAGGATCGTAAATTGTACCATCAGCCACAGACTCTGCTAGCTCTAACTGAAGCTGTTTGGCAAAGCTGTCGTAACTCTCATTGGCAATGATCGTTAAGACATTGACGTTATGAACATCACTGCCGAGGACATTTGCGTCCATTCTCTCACCATTGCTGTTGACACAGAGGCGAAGACCCCGGCCTACCTCTTGGCGTTTCCTTATATCTGAGGAGCTCCGCTTGAGTGTACATATCTGAAAAACGTTAGGATTATCCCATCCTTCTCGCAGGGCTGAGTGGGAAAAAATAAAACGCACCGGCTCTTTGAGATCTAAGAGTCTTTCTTTATCCCTCATGATTAAATTGTAGGCACCTTCGTCATCTGAAATTAACGATTCCCTATCGACGATTTTACTGTTAGTCATTCGTTTATTTCGTTTATCAATGGAGAAATAACCAGCATGTGTTTTGTCAGGCTTTATTTCCTTGAGGAATTGAAGGTAATCACAGTCCCTACAAATTGATTCCCATTCTTTAAGCGCTTCCCGATACTCCTCTTCAAAAATATCTGCATAGTTACCGTTCAATGCTTTTCCAGTTTGATCATATCGTTTATAGTTTGCAACCTCATCGATAAAGAAAAGCGATAAAACTTTTATGCCTCTGCGAAACAATTGATGTTCTCGTTCCAAATGTGATTTAATCGTTTCTCTGATTTGAAGCCGACGTATCTGTTCCTCATTAACTGAACCGAAAATATCGCCGGCCGTTATGACAACACCATTCGTGAATTCAACGGTATTTTTCAAACCGTCTATTTTAGAAACAATATAGTCCCTATATTCTTCCAATCCACCGGAATGAGTATAAAAATCATACCCTTCTTCAATCAGTCTTCTTGCCGTTCTCATACGATTCCTGCTTTTCACTTCAAATTCAAAAACAGCGGTTGGAGGGCGATCGACATACAAATTTATTTTTTCAAGATATAAATAGCCCTCTGTGGCTGTAGTTCCAGTAATTGAAATTCCCTTGACGGCAATTTTTTTTACCAGCCGCCTATTATAGGCTTCCAAAGCATCAAGTCGGTATACCAGATTGTAGAGAGAATCTTTTTTATGTGTTGCCGAATAACGCAGCGTTAATAAGGGATTAAATTCTTTAAGCCGTTCTTTCGTGGCAATTCCTTCCACCGACTGGGGTTCATCGATGATGAGTATTGGATTGATCGCTGCAATAACATCAATAGGCCTGCGTGAACAAAAACTATCCAAATTCATATAAATACGTCTGGCATCTTTTCCTCGGGAGTTAAAGGCTTGCGAATTTATAATCATAACATTGATCCCGCTGTCATTGGCAAACTGAGCAATTTTAGCTAAGTCCTTGGAATTATACACAAAATTACGAATCTTTTTCCCGTATTCTTCGGCAAAATGGTCTTTCGTAATTTCAAGAGACTTATAAACACCTTCACGGATAGCCACGGAGGGAACGATAATAACGAACTTGCTCCAGCCATACTGCTTATTCAGTTCGAACAGAGTCTTAATATAGGTGTAAGTTTTACCTACACCTGTCTCCATTTCAATGGTTAAATTATATCTACCATCCAGCATTGGTGATGGCTCTATTCGATTTGTGCTTTGGAGTCTCTGGAGATTTGACTTTATCAGTTCCTCAGAAATCAAAAGCTTTTGGTTAGCATATCCCGAAAAATCAAATTCTTCGGATATTGGAATTAAAGCAAAATTAGGTTGACCGGCAAAAACTTCACAAACTGCTGCTGCCGCATCAGCTTGAAATTTTTGATAAGTAAACTTAAGCTTCAAAATCTCCCCCCCTCTTATATAACTTTAATGGTTGTATTAGGGGCCAGTAATTTAAAGATTGCTTCAACGTTAATCTTAGCGGCACTGCCGGCAAAGCAGCTATCTCTAAAGACTACTCTCTGAAAGTTCCGCTTTGCTAATTCACGTAGAACCGTTTCAGAGATACGGTTTTCGAAACAAGCTGCGAGAGAACCTTTATCAATAATGTGCACAGTAACCCCTTCTATTGTTTCACTTTTATGACTAAAGGATAAAGGCAAGCCCCAATCAAGAATAAGTCCATAAAGCAAATCCAGATCTGTTCTGTCTTTTTTGATATTCGACTCTAATTCTGAAAGCATTGATTGATGATAATCACTAGCTGCATAATATACGTCGTTCATATTCGTGCTGTCAACCTTTAAGACCCTAAACCCCACGTCTTGCCTGTTAACCTCTTGTTTATCACTCTTATCAGCTAATAGTTTTTCCCCAACCCGGCGTATTCGTTCTTTACCAATCTCACAGATATTTTTATAGCCGGCTTTAAAAGCATCACTATTTTGGGCACAAGGCTCCTGCACTTGGACCATAATAAACTTACGATTTCCCTTATCCTCGCTATTTAGTTCCATAACGGCATGAGCGGTTGTAGCCGAGCCTGAAAAAAAATCCAGAATAATAGAGTCTTCATCCGGATCAGTTGCTAATTGTAAAAATCGTTTTATCAATTCTACGGGTTTGGGATTATCAAAGACATTTAAGCCAGCAAATAGTTTTTTAATTAACTGGGTTCCGTTCGTTGTCGTTTCGATATCATCCCAGATAGTTTTCGCAACTTTCCCCCTTGTTTCTGCTTCCCAAATATAACGCTTTCTTTGCGGACCACCTTCACCGGTTTTGCCAAATATTATTCTCTGTTCCTTAAGTAATTCCTGAAACTTTTGATAGTCATTTTTCCAACTGCAATTAGCATTGGGTTTATAAACAACACCCGTATTAGGGTTAACAATTTCGTATTGTTGATTAGGCCTCCACCCGCCGACCTGAAAAGGGTCTGCCTTCCACATGCCGCGAGGGTCATTGTCGGGATTATCAAAGCCCTCCCCATTTTCAGGAAATCTGAAACGTTCTCGATGTTTGACAAAATAATCCAGGGATTTAAAGTAAACCAGATTATGGGTATGAGAAACTGAAATTATCGCTGTGTTAGTCATGGATTTTGTAGAGTTCCAAATAATATCAGCTAAAAAATTCCCTTCACCAAATACTTCATTACATATTTTTTTTAAATTATCTATCTCTTGATCACTGATGCTAATAAACAACACTCCATCTTCCTTCAGCATATTACGCGCTAGCCGAAGACGTGGATAGATCATGCTGCACCAATCACTATGAAATCTTCCATTGGTTTTAGTATTTGAGAATAATCTCCTGCCCTCATTATCACACACAGCAATTCGCTCGTTATAATGGTTTTTATCGATTTTAAAGTCATCATTATAGATGAAATCTTTTCCTGTATTATAGGGCGGATCAATATAAATCATCTTAATGCCATTTAAATAACTTTCCTGCAGCAGCTTTAAAACGTCAAGATTGTCCCCTTCAATATACAGGTTACCTGTAGTTTCCCAATCCTTGCTCTCCTCAATACAAGGCCGAAGAGTTTTCCTAATGGGCTTATTGGCTTCGACAAGAGCTGCTCTTTTTCCAACCCAATTAAATTCATAAGATTCTTCTCCGACAATAACATCTCCTGAAAGCTCCTGCTTAAGCAATTCAAAGTTAATACCTTTTTTAATATTTCCCTTATCATCTCTTGCTTCGGTTATAACATTTGGAAACAATGACCCGATTATTTCAATATTTTTCTGAACAATATCAACGCTTTCTAACTTCAGTTTCTTCAATGCACGGCCTCCAACTATCTCGAAACATTTAAAGAGATTAATACCATAAGTATTATTGATGAATATTAAACTAGTTTAAGGAATTTTGCTCTCTATTATCTTTTAAACTCATTTTTAGTATTAGTTCAGTATTATTTTTGTCTTGTTCAAGCCATTCCTTACATCGATGTTCTTTGCAAATTACAGGACGTTTTTCCCATGCAATAATACAACCGCTTCCCCTAGTCCAATAAGCACAATACCCCATACTGATTTCACGGTCTTTCAGTTCACTAAGAAATTTTAGGGCTTCAATCTTTCTAGCCGAAAAATCATCATAGATGTAAGAATCAATCCAAGCACAAAAAGCTTTCAGTACGTCATAGAGTGGTTCAACCTCAAACTTATCTTTTTCTAAATACCAAACACTGTGCTTGAAATAATATTCGAAGTTTTGAGTTTGATCTACAATATTGTCATTAGCATACTGAATATCGTCGGGCAATTGTCCACCTTCACACCTCTTTAGATAAAGCCTACAACACTTTCCCCCGCATGATGCACAACGAGCTACATCTCTATGTTCCAATCCGGCACACTCCATTACTTCCAAATTTATAATTAAATACCACCTATTTACTTTCCACAATTTTCATACATTTCCTTCTCTTTGGGTAAATAATTAAAAAATCTGTTCCCGAAGCAAGGTATGTGAACCACCCTCACCGTAGAAACGGGAGTCTTGCGCTTCGATAAAAATAGAAGGGCCGTGGAGAAACTTTATTCTCTCACGGCCCTAATATCTTCGAATCTTTATCCAATCATAAGACTCCCACTTCTTAAGTGGGAGTGGGTCCCCATACTCTGATAATTTTAAATCATTCAATATCCGATCGCCTGACAAACCGGCTTAGCTTCTCGTCCCACATCCATGAAACTTTATCTTTCGGATTGCTTAACAGATTTGTCAATACATCAAATTCTGAAGCTTTTAAGGCAGATTCAAACCATTCTTCAAGGGATACATTCAATGATTTGCAAACTGCATCAAGCCTTTCTTTAAGTTTTTCATCCGCCGGAAAAACTAAGTACATTTTAAAACACCTCTATTTACCCTAATTTACCTCTGATTTCCCTTCTTTAAATTGCCATCAAATCAAATTCTCTCTCTATTTAACATTAGAAGTAGTTTTTATCCAATTTTTAAGGCCCCACTCTTACCCACCTTTTTTATTATTCTACTTTATATAATAATTTTCAATATTGGTTAATATTTTTGCAATACTAAACTTTAATTACAATTTGAGAATTTCTTCTCAGTAGTCAAAATTAAAAACTTGCAAAAATACAACGGAAAACTCCATTCCAACTCTTTGAGGACTACATTGGAATGGAGTGTAATTTAATGAAGTATAGATCTAAGCACATTAAAAAGCTACAAAGATATAAAACTATAAATCAACAAAAGACAATTATTAGCTTTTCTGTCCTACACTATTATTATAGGCCATTCTGACAAATTGTACAACAAATGCTTCAAACTAAAGCTCATAATCGCTGCTCAAATTATTAATTAATTACGTTTCTGTAATGTATTTACTAAATTGCCCTTGGGCAAGCTTCTTTAACTCTTTTGCTAGGTATACTCCAAGATCAATACTTATTCCAGTATCTAATATTTGTCCTATGGAAGAATCATAGAGTATAGTGGCGTTAGGATTAACTTCCTCATCCCCTTCCCAGATTACAACACACAAGGGTATTTCGGGAAATGCTCTCAAAATTACCGAAGCGTCTCCGAAAGGACCTGGCTTACCATCTAAGACGTGAGATACTTCCATTAATCGGCTGGACTGATGTCCAAAGGATTCAATTAACACGGATATAACTGTTTTGTGAAATGCAGAATAAAATATCATACCACCAGGCAGTTCTTTAATGCTTACCCAATTCACGTCTGATCCCAGGAAAGGCCTGGCATTGGCCAAATAATTGAGAATAATGATCGTCGCCAACACTTCAGGAACATATCCATCTCTTCTCCGTCGAATGATCTCTTGATCACTATCCACTACATACTCTTCATTAAAAAAAAGCACAATAAATTGACGGGTATCACTATTGTAGGATACAGTTCGTACCGCTGTTATCTCTGTAGGATCACTTTTTTTAATATCCCGCCAGAATTTTTGACATGTATTACGGTAATTTGATTCTATTTCCACTCTTTCAGAACTTATTTTCCTTCACACCCTTACTTCTTAAGATGAATTTAATGAATTTATCCAACCGTAAGACTCCCACTTCAAGTGGGAGTGATTCCTAGATAATAATCTAAATATTCTAATTTTAACAATAGCTATTTAATCTATTCCTGTCAACTAGTTTTGCATAAAAATACTCCCCTTTTGGCAGTCATTTAAACTAATCTGCCTAAGGGAAGCTTGAGCGAATGCATCTTTTTTGAATTAAATTACCGACAGCTTGGTTCTCTTGATTGCTGCATATCTGAGCGATTTAGGTCTCAACCAGATTCGGCTTTGAACTATCTATTTCTTACGTCTGGTCTAAATTAACCGTCTCAAACAGAAGGTATGACGAAGCTTTGAGACGTTCCAAAAGCATAACCATTATAATTAGCCGTTAACGTATAGGTTTGACCAACATTCAAAGCAGCGCTAATTGTATAAGTTGTTCCGCCGTCAGAGGTTGTAACGCTGGAAATCGCAATACGGTTTCCGGAACTATCCAGGAGAGTGAAGTTACCTATGGTTAAACCATTCAGGGCAGTACTCAATCCTACTTTAAAGCCGGTTGTCGATAGGTTATTAACTGTATACGTTACATTACTCGTGTTATATGGAATCGTAAAGCTCTGGGCTGTACCCATGGTATAGCCTGCATAGTTAGCTGTTAAAGTATAAGTTTGGCCCGCACTTAAGGCTGCACTAATCGTATAAGTGGCCCCTCCATTAAGTGTAGTCACACCTGTTATCGGTATAGAATATCCGGAACTGTTAAGAAGCGTAAAGTTGTTAATGGTTAAACCATTCAGGGCTGAACTCAGACCTACTGTGAATCCTGTTAATGAAGGAGTGCTTACAGTGAGTGTTTCGCTGTTGACATTAGTATAGGGCACCGTGAAACTCTGAGATGTTCCCAGGGTATAACCGGCATAGTTAGCCGTTAGAGTATAGGTTTGACCCGCACTTAAGGCTGCACTAACGGTATAAGTGGCTCCTCCGTTTAGAGTCGTCACACCTGTTATAGGCACAGTATAGCCGTAACTATTTTTAAGTGTAAAATTGCCGGCCGTCAGACCATTAAGTAACGAACTGAGCCCCACGGTAAATCCTGATGTTGATGGATTGCTGACAGTAACAGTTTGATTGCTTGTAACGTAAGGAACAGTGAAGGTCTGGACTGTTCCAACACTATTACCATTATAGTTTACCCTTAACGTATAGGTTTGACCGACATTTAAAGGTGCATTAACGGTGTAAGCAGCTCCTCCGTTAGAAGTTGTCGCACCTGTCACACCGATCGAATTCCCCGAACTATTTAGAAGCGTAAAGTTGTTGGCAGTTAAACCATTAAGGGCCGGATTTAATCCTACAGTAATTCCTGTCGTCGACGGGTTGCTTACCGTTACTGGAATAACTCCTGAAGAGCTGGTTGAATCCCCAAAAATTCCGCTGACCAGATTAACTGCCCAGTCAGGGACACCAACCGATCCGCCAAGTACGTTTATTTGAGGATTGCTGCCCGTATTCCGAATGGTAATGAGATAGTCTTTAATCGATGGGGGTAACTGCCTCGATTTGGGATCAATTAATAAAATCGGTGCATTGTTTTGAGCTGCTAATGTGCTTCCAGAAAGTGCGTCGGCATAATCATATCCATTTGCGAGATAAATCTGAGTCGGGTTTGGATAAAATTTCGTTAAGATTTGTGATAAGGTTTCGAAACGATCTTGACCGCCAAACCGTTGTATCTGGGCGTTAGGAACTAAACTTTGAAGTGTTGTTTGCAGCGAACCGTTGATAACGGCTTTACCCCCAACAATATAGATATTGGAAGGTTGATCTTTGGAGATAAAATCTTTAACATTATCAGGCAATTTTGTGGGACTGCTGAGGAGAATCGGCCATCCTTTGCTGGCCGCTAGTGAAGCAACACCTAAGGCATCCGGAAATTCATTACCGCTAGCAACAATAACCGGTGTTCCAGGACTCACGTTAAGATTGTTGACAATGATTGAATTCGTGGCAAAACGATCAAAGCCACCCATTCGCCTGACATGATAGCCCGCTTTATGTAACCATTGCTCAACTTTTTCGTTAATTACCCCAACTCCACCAATAATCGTGACATTTCCCCCGGCTTTTAAATGATTCTTGACAAAGTTCAAACTGTCTTGTGAATCATTAACGTCAGAACCTACAAGAATAATCGATGCATTAAGTTTTGTGGCCAAGGTGCTTGCTGACAAAGCATCAGGAAAACTATAAGCAGAGGCCAGAACTACATTTTGCATTTGTTGTCCCCGAAGTTCCTTCTGAGCTATAGCCGTAGACGTTTGAAAACGGTCTTGACCTGAGTAACGATTAAAATGGGGCTTATAATAAGGCTTAGCTTGGACACTTCCAACCAGAGTAACTAATAGTAAAGTACTTGTCACGGCCACAGATGTCAATTTTGCTTTTTTGTTCATACCTTTTCCCTCCTAAACAACGTTACGTTCAAAATAAATCCTCTAAATGCATATACGTTTATTGCCTAAGTTTTTAGTGGGGGTTCAAAGAAATTTTTATAAATTTCCTTGGTTAATTTTCTTTCCTTAGTTTGTTGGCTCACAGTAACTGCAGATATTGATTCACGTTAAGTAACGTTATACAATACTATTGCTAATAGTACTTTATCTAATAGTACTTTCAGCTAAAATAATCGTTTGAGAAATTGGAGAAGAAAATGAATAACACTTTCGCCGTGACCAGAAAGCTTGGTCAAACCTTTCCAGCCTTAACTCATAAAAATTTTCGCTATTTTTGGTTCGGGCAGTGCATTTCGCTAATGGGAACCTGGATGCAGACAACTGCTCAACAATGGTTAGTATATACCCTAACGAAATCAGCGTTTCTGCTCGGAATTCTGGGGGTAGCCCAGTTTGGTCCTATGCTTGCTTTTTCCCTTTTTGCCGGTGTTTTAGCGGATAAATTTCCCAAGAAAGCTATCCTGATATTTACCCAGTCCGCCCTTATGCTCCAGGCTTTAATACTGGCAGCACTTGTTTTATCAGGACACATTCGTTATTGGCAAGTATTACTTCTCGCTGCCACCCTGGGATTAGTCAATACATTGGATATGCCTACCCGTCAAGCATTTATGGTTGAATTGGTGGGCAGAAACGATTTGACCAATGCCATAGCCCTTAATTCTACGATCGTTAATTTAGCACGCATTATTGGTCCAACAATCGCCGCTTTATTGATGTCAAGTATTGGTGCCGGATTTTGCTTTCTCTTGAACGCTATAAGCTTCATTCCGGTAATTATAGGGTTATCACTCATTCATCCTCAGGTAATTACTCGTCCTCCCAAAACAGACAATATGCTTAAAAGCGTTATTGATGGGCTTAACTATATTTTCACGAAACCAATTTTAGCCTGCGCTGTTCTTGCTGTCTTAGATATTGGGACGTTTATAATGAATACCAATGTCCTTTTCCCCGTGTTTGCCGATCAGGTACTTCACCAAGGTGTTAACGGCTATGGCTTTCTCCTTTCTGCTATGGGCATTGGCTCATTAATCGGGGCAATGATAGTTGCCACAAAAGCTCGGACAAACCCCAATCGGCGCATTATGTTTACCTCTTCACTCATTTTGTCCGTCTTAATGGCAATTATATTCTTTATCCGTTCATCTTCATTAGCCATGTTTTTAGTCGCTGGAATTGGCCTTTTTAATATTATTTTTATGAATACAGTAAACTCAACCTTACAACTTAATTCTACAGACGAATACAGAGGCCGCGTTATGAGTGTCTACGCACTTGCTCTTGGTGGGACAACTCCAATCGGCAACTTATTTGCCGGAGGGTTTACTGAAAAATATGGTTCTTCTGTTGGGTTTTTGATGTGTGGTATCACCGCTGGTATTCTACTAGTGTTAATTATGGTCCGAACATTTAGAAAGGAAAAACATCAAGTGAACTCGTTCAACTAAAGCTGAACAGCGAGGCTTCAGATACAATAATGTCCAGTGGACATTATTGCCGAGCCGCCTTTCCCAATAGGAATAAAGACCCCACCCCCACTTATAGAAGTGGAGGCCACTGAAAATCTAGGGGAATCTACTGCTTGGGTATTCAAAACCACCATATACAGTAGGTAAAATAGAAAGTCAGAACTATATATGGTGTTGACCTTCTCGAAGATAAAGTTTTTCAGTGGCCTCATAGAAGTGGGGGTGGGGTCTTAAAAAAGTGGATAATATTTTATTAGTTTGTACTAATCTTTGTTCAATTAAAATACATTAAGGTTGTGGTAGTTTATTCTCTAAATTTGAAAGGAGAAGACCTATGCCTTACCAAAGGTGGCGTCAACCTAACGGCGACTTTAGGCAAGATTTAGGGACATTAGCTGTAGGCATATTAGTAATTGTTGTCATTGGCTACTTTCTCTTTCACGGCTATTTAGAAACCAGCAATAATCAGAGTGTGCCAGCTTCAAATTCAAATGATGTAAACCTACCTAATACAAATGACCTTAATAATAACTCCAATGATCCCAATTCACCCAATTATTCCCCTCAAATCTCACCAAGTGGAAATATTACAATGAATATTGGAAGTGAAAATAATGCCTTAACATCAGGGTATTGGATATTATATGTCTCAGATGGAACTTCTCAACAGCTTTCCGTTACTGCACAAGATTATGCCTTTTTGCAAACTTTGATTCAAAATGATAGTAAAGGAAGTTCTTCGGTTACCATATTTCTAATTGATAATGGGCTTATTCATCAATACAATATCAGCAAGGAAATTTATTCAATTATAACTAATATTGCCGCCATCAAAGCCCGATCATCTAATGCATCGTCAAATAATTCTTCCTCTACTCCCGATTCTTCTGCTAATCCTTCTTCTAGTCTCTCTTCAGATAAGCCTGCTAATTCCTCTGCTGATCCTTCTTCCGATTCCTCTTCCTCAACTCCTAATACCACTCCAGCTAAGACATCGATCAGTGAAACTATGAAAATTAGTAACCCGTCGACATCTGGATTTATAGTCACATTGAACCCTGCCCTAAATGGTTTGGCACCTAATAACTTTACGCTTCAAAATAGTTCAGGAAACCCTGTATCGATTTCTAATGCGACAACATCAGACAATGGAACAACTTATACAATCAGCGCAGTCTTAAGCGCCGGTCAAACTTATACCTTTACGGCTGCCTATCCTGGTTATACATTTGGGACACCCCAAAACATAGAAATAAAATAAACTTTATACCGTTCACATGAATAAAGCAAAAGGAGCACCTAGTGTATCTGAGGTGCCCCTTTTGCTTTATATAAATATGATCTAGCATAATTGTGACTTTAGTTTATCCTTATCCAAAACACAGGTAAGGCGTTTGATCTCTTTTCCTTTTTCCAAAACAATAACTGCCGGTGCAGTCTTTATCTCATACTTTTGAGCAAGGTTTTTCTTCGTTGCCATGTCAACCTTAACAATTTTGTAATTATCGGCGGATTCGCTGTTAACCTCTTCTAATAAGGTCCCAAACTCTAAGCTCTCATTGATTTGGGCGTTTTCAAATAATAATAAGACCTTTTTCTCGCTCTGAAGAACATTGCTGTTAAACACATTAAGTTCTTCGATATAACGTTCAGCGGCAACAGCAGCTGTTGCACCATCACCTGCAGCCGATACAACTTGTCTTAAATATTTTATACGATTATCCCCTACAGCATAAACGCCTTCGAGATTAGTTTCCATTAGGTCATTTACGGGGATATATCCTCTTTTGTCTATTTCAATTCCGCTGTCTATTAGGTATTTCGTTGAAGGAACCATCCCCACGAAGAAAAAGACGCCTTGACAGGTTAGTTCTGAGGAACTGCCCGTTTTCAGATTCTTAAGTTTTACACCTTCAACGTTTTCTTCTCCAAGAACTTCCTCAATGGTAGCGTTCCAAACAAACTCAATTTTAGGATTGTTAAAGGCTTTTTCAGCGCTTACTTTATTGCAATCGAGAATTCCTTCATCATGTAAGACAATGACAGTTACTTTACGGGCAAATTTAGTGATGTACATGCCCTCTTCAATAGCCTGGTCGCCGCTGCCTACGACGACAACATCTTCACCTTCAAAAAACTCAGCGTCGCAAGTCGCACAATAGGCCACTCCACTTCCCCGAAGTCTTTTTTCCCCAGGAATATTTAAAAGCCTAGGTTCACTGCCACAAGCAATGATAACTGCTTTAGCGGAAAACTCTTTTCCTTTTTTAGTTTTAATTGTTTTCTCTTCCTGAGATAGATCGACGCTGACGACCTCTTCTTTTAAGAATTCAACGCCAAAACTTTGAGCATGTTTATGAAAATCGTTCATAAGGTCCGGTCCGCTAACCTGAGTATATCCAGGATAATTTACGATTTCACGAGTTGTGTTAACTAAACCCCCGATAGTCCCTTTATTGATAACCAAAGTCTTAAGCCTTGCCCGGCCTCCATAAATAGCAGCCGATAATCCGGCAGGTCCGCCGCCAATAATTATCAAGTCATACGTATTTGCCATGACTTTTACTCCTTTTCTTTACTTCCTAAAACGCATTCGAAATGATTAAGCATTGAGTACTTCTGCAATTTTTTCTTCGACAGCTTCTTCTTCAACCTTGCCGGCGAGTTTCCCTTGATATTCACCGTTCGCAAAAAAGAGAATCTGCGGCACACCTTTCAAAGAAAAACGCTGAAATAAATTCTTGTCTTCTTCTACATCAACATAAAAGAACCCAAACTTACCTTCATACTGTGGTTTTAGTTCATCAAGCATGGGAACAACTTCTTTACACACATGGCAATCTTTCCTGGAAAAGATAACCAAGCAGGATTCGCAATCGTCATAGATGATTTCCTCGAAACTGTTTGAGTTTAATTGTTGTAATGACATATTAACACTCCTTAATTAACATTAGTTTAAGCATTATAATCAATTCAGTGATACTTAACCATTTAGATAATTATTTTATCCAGTTTTTAGGGCCTTCACTTCTATAAATGGGGGTGGCGCCCCGAGTTCACTAATTCCTCGACATTTCAGTTAAAAAGCAGCTATCAGTGTGCTACGTTCTGATAGCTGCATAAATCATTTTTCTAAATTCACTAAACTAAACTTCTTCAGAGAAGATCTGATAAATCGGTGCTCCTTCGCATTGTGCGGGGAAACGTAAACCGAGCAATACGGCGACCGAAGGTGCAACATCAACTTGACGGATTGTCCGTTCGGTGGTGAATCCGGACTTAATACCGGAACCAGCCGCTACGAAAACAGGGGAAACTGAAGTATCAAAATATCCTTCTGAGGTTGAAATGCTGTCACCATGCAATCTGTTATAGCCTTCTTCTACTGAGAAGAAGATATCACCACATTCTGGCCCGTTTGTACCAATTAACACAGCATCTTTATTTCTGAGGCAAATTCCGATAACACGTTTGCCCGTTCTCTCATCTCTATAATTATATAAGTCAGAGATGATTTGTTCTTCTAAATCATATTTATCTTTCGGATCTACAATACCGTATTTGTCGCGGCCTTTAAGATTAATGTAGATATAGTTACTGCGGATTTGAACGGCTCTCGTCTTTTCCCAATCTACTTCACGGATAGAATTTCCGTTCTCGTCTTTTTTCATCACAGTATAGCCGAGTTTTTCCATAACTTTGGTATTGAGACCACCGTATTCCCCGATAATTGGCGGTACATTTTCGCCAACGATAAGGCCATGGTCGCTGAGGATAAATACTGTCCAACCTTCATCCAATAAATGGAGGAATTCACCAAAATACTTATCGGTCTGAATATAGAACTTTTCAATGAACCCTTGATACGTTTTTTCATCAGTATAATTCCAGGGCTCCAAAGTCTTGCCAAGATGCCATAATTGATGGCCAGCACAGTCAATGTTGTGAAGATGTGAAAATACAACTTCATAACCTTTTTCTTTGATGGCATAATTCAGGCAGTCAGCTTGCCATTTGTTATAAAGATCCCAAGAAGGTTCGAAGATTTCACGGACTAATTCAGCATCTTCCCCGCCAATTAAGCTAACCGGTGGAACCTCTCCTACGTTGCTCTTAATTTCTTGATAAAGAGACTTGGGATGCCATAATTGGTCATTGGAAATATCAAGCGCATTACTGATCCATAGTCTCACTCGATTTCCTACTGGGTCAAGTTCGAGAATCTTCATTGAACGGCAGGCTGGTTTGGTAACTTCTTTTTTGGTTACGTCATCAATAATACCGGTTACCATTTTATCACGTTCCAGGACAACAATCGGAGTTTCTGCTTTCTTATTCTTGTAAATAGCCACACGATCATATTCACCGGCTGCATTTCTCAGGATAAGCGCAGGACGTCTCATCACACCGCCAGAAGTTAAAACAGTAAATTCTTTGGCACCTTCGGGAGCATTAGCCCAACCGGCAGCCTCTTTAAGGGGAGAATTCACAATATCGTAGGCAACCTTACTGCCAATAACAACTTCGGTATCTTCATCATCCATGACGTAAGTGCGGATTTCTCCACCCTGACGAGCGGTGTCACCCCACCAAAGTTCCATCATTTCGTCATCAACATCATTGTCCAGTGTGTCTTCCAAATCAGTAATGATACAGCCTACACCTGCCGGCTTGTCAACTCTTGGGGCGTAACGCACTTCTTTGATTTCAGGTGTAGCCACGATAACCTTTTCCCAGTCAAGCTGGGCAACCCCCATGTTCACAGAACCAGGCTGCGTACCATCAACTACACTAAGGTTTTCGCTGTGAGAGGTTGGCGGCCATGAACTCCCCGGCCAGTGCCATACTAATGTTTTCATTCCTGCTTCAGCACTAACATTCCAGACTTGTTCTGCAAGACAGTTGCGTGAATCCATATTATAGACAACAGCATCGAGACTTTCAGGCGATTGTCTCCAATAACATGTGATGCCATGAGTTCCTGGATAGGCGCCTGTGGCAAGGGTTGTCCAACATGGCGGAGTAATTGTAGGAATTGCCCCCAGCAGACGGATATCTTCTCTAGCAGCTCCTCGATCAATGAATTTTTGTAAGTTAGGCATTTTCCCTTCTGCCAAGAACTTTTTACTGATTCTTGGGTCCATTCCATCAACGCCCAAAACCAATAACTTATTGGTAAGTGCTGTTCTTTTCATAACCCCAACTCCTTAAAATTCTTTATTATTATCATCTTAAGAATATAGATGGAAAAAATATCTAAGCCTCAAGCTCATCCAAGGAACGACCAGCGGTCTTCTCGCCCCAGAGTCCAGTGGTAACAGCGACTAAGAGGAACATAACACCGATTATGCCGAACAACACTGTATATCCAAAGCCTTTGTAGATCATTGGTACAACGACCATAGCTACAGCAGTCAAAAGTCTGCCTGTACTGTAAATAAAGCCTGTACCGCTGGTTCTTATATGAGTTGGATAAGCTTCAGCTAAATAAGACCACATGACTACGAAAACACCATCCATGAGTACTCTGATAAAGAAGCCTATGCCAACAATAACCATGGGGATCTTAAGGGTACCAAAGACAATTGTCAGAACTCCGACTAAGAGACTGTAGATAACGATCGGAATCTTTCTTCCGCCTTTGTCCGTAAAGGCAGCAGCCAGATAGTTTCCGATTGGACTTCCAAACGATACGAGAGCAGACATCCACAAAGCGTCATCCAAGGAAAAACCATAATCATTTAGTAATGTGGGCATCCAGCCAAAGAACATAAAGTAACCGACAGTAATACAGCAGACCATGATGACCAGGACGCTGGTTTTTCGTGCATATTTCCTGCTGAAGATTTCTTTAAGTGTCTCAATGGTTCCGGCCTCTTTGGGAGTAGTATTGTCGGGATTAATACTCGCTTCATTGTTAATGTCAACTTTTTCATCCTTAATAAATCTTTGGATAACTTTTTCGGCCTCTGAATAACGACCCTTTGCGATAAGCCAACGCGGAGATTCCTTTAGCCAGCTTAGAGCTAAGATAAAAATAATAAAACCAGTTCCGCCGATAAAGAAAATATATCTCCAACCATTAGGACTGCTTGGTACGATTTTTTCAGCAATTTGTCCAATTAAAGGCACGCTCAGCAAACCCGTTGCCAGCGATATGGCCTGCCATTTTCCCCTTGAAGCAGCCGGTAATATTTCAGTGATATACACCATAGCCACAACAACCATTGATAAGATACCAAAACCGGTTAACGTTCTAAAAACTAAGAAGATTGCTGGAGTAGGTGCCACTCCGTTTAAGATAGAAAAGACCGAGAAAAAGAACACGGAAAACAAAAATGCCTTTCTGCGGCCAATTACGTCAGACAGCCAGCCGCCAAACCAACAGCCAAACAACATACCTACAAAAGTACACGAATTGACTATTCCGATCCACTCCATGGAAGCACCCCAGTGCTTAGTTAAGGCAGGTGCTACGAAAGAAAACGTAAATAAATCCATTTGGTCAAACGCATAGGCTAGAGCAAGAATTATCAAAAATTTGTAATGTTCCATACACATACGTGCATCATCGAGGTAATGTCTTTTACCACCCGTTTTAACTGTTGTATCCAAATTTGAATCTGTCACTACGGCCATATACCCACTCTCCCGTATTTTTGATTTTGATAATACTCAGTTACTATGAAACAATACCCTTATACCTTTTTTACCCCTACTTTTATATCTTATACTTTATCCCGCGTCTTATTAGCTTCCTCGTCCCTCCTCTTTTCTCTAGTGATTTTTGGTTATCTTTTGTGATAATAAGCACTTGCGCTTATTATAGGTGATTCGACATTTTCTGTGAAATACTTAGTAGTTATATCCCATATAACTAAATCGGTTGTTCCTACGGGATACTTAGTAGTTATATCCTATATAACTAAAATCATTCTCGTTTAGGCAAGATATTTCTTTCTTTTATATTGTAATTTAAATTACAAATAGTATAATTATAGCCGAGATTCGACTACGTTATTAAGGAAGGTTATGAACTATGCGACTTGAACAATTAGCCTTTTTAGTTGCAGTCCAGGAATCCAAGTCCATCTCGCTAGCAGCTGAACGAGCTCATATTTCCCAGCCCGCACTCAGTTCAGCCATTAGTAAACTGGAGGATGAACTCGGTGTCGTACTTTTGACTCGAACAAGGTCTGGTGCTCAACTAACCGAGATAGCGGAATTGATTATTGTCAAAGCAAAAGAAGTACTCGACATCATCGATGATATACGATCCATAGGTAAAGCTAATTCGATCGAGCTTAATGGAAATATCTCGGTTGCCTCAGATCCTAGTGTAAATATCACTATTATGCCCGATATTTTAACAACGTTTAAACATAATCATCCCAAAGTAAATACCTTATTAAAAGTCGGAGAATCAAATAATATTTTACAGGACGTAAAAACGGGCAAAGCAAACTTTGGTATTATTTTTAATACCGAAGCGTTTTGCCAGGCCAAAGATATCAGCTGTAAAGAGTTATTTACGGATGAATTTGTAATTATAACCGGGACAAACTCAATAATTAGTCAAAATTCAATACCTCTTAATCAAGCACTTACCTTGCCTATACTTTTGTACAACACTGAGTATATCACCAATTGTGGCGTATCTAGTTTGCTGCGCAAATATGGTGATATTAATGTCTCTTACCGCGTAGATAATTTAGAAATGATGGAGAAAATTTTATCTCAAGGTGAAAGTATTGCATTTGTTCCTAAATTTATGGCTGATGAATTCGCAAAATCTAATAAAATTAAGAAAATCTCGATTGACGATGCTCACTTAGAAGTATCTATTCTCTTAATTTGGTCGAATCGCCACCATCTTTCCTTGGTGGAAAAAGAATTTATCAGAGTTATCAAAGATACTTGTACCAAAAAACGGCAGGCAGCTCAAGCTGCCCAAGTTGTCCAAGCTGTGTAGGTTGTATCAGTTGCGTCAATGCGGTTTGGAATCTATCTAACTTAAGGAGTTATTGGACTAATGGAACAACAAGCACAATCACTTTTACAGAAAAGGGACTTAGCGTTTGCTAAAAAAGGTGTTGGAAGTGGATTATTGTCAGGTGCGGCTTGGGGGCTAGACGGGGTACTCATGGGAATGGTGCTTGGTTTAGCCCCCTTTACAAATAATATGAGTATTTTCGCTGCTCCTTTAGTCGGTGCTTGTATTCATGATGGGTTCGCCGCGCTTTGGCTCTTTTTTTATAATGTTATAAATGGAAAATGGCGCGATTATGCTCGTACCTTAAAAACACGACCGGCTAGAATAATTATGTTAGCCGCTATTTTAGGCGGACCAATCGGAATGTCCGGTAATCTGCTTGGAATTTATTTCGCAGGAGCCTCCTATACTGCTGCAATTACGGCAGGATATCCTGCAATCGGCGCTGTTCTTGGGGCTATTTTTCTTAAAGAAAAGATATCACCTCGTGTATGGGCCGGTATTCTATTAGCAATTACTGGCTCATTTATTGTAGGTTTTGTCCCGCCTGACGGTTCTAATTATCCTCATTTTTATCTTGGCATTACCTTTGCCGTTATTTCTGCCATTGGCTGGGCTATAGAAGGTGTGCTCTCAACTTATGGGATGGATTTGGTTGATTCGGATATCGCTATCGGCATAAGAGAAGCTACTTCTTTTTTCGTTTATCTTTTTGCCATACTCCCATTGGCAGGAGGTGTTTCCTACCAGATCCTTACGAAAAGTTTCTCGGCGCCCACTGGCTGGTACATTGCTGTCATCGGCCTTATCGGAGGTACTTCTTTTTTGTCTTGGTATCGGGCAATGAATATGACCGGAGTAGCCAGAACCATGGGCTTGAGTGTGACCTTTGCCATATGGTCTGTTTTCTTCGGTTGGTTGTTGAATAACCTGCAGCTCACACCAAACTTAATTATCGGAGTTGTTGTCTTATCTTTGGGGACGATCCTTACCATCGGAAATCCTAAGGATCTGCTCAATCTAAAAATTCGCTAAGGAGGTTTCTTTTATGGGGCAGCTGCCTGTCAAATTTAGACTACTACAAGTGATCTCCGAGAACGAAAACCTCTCAAATCAAGAACTATTAGAAATCCTGAGAAATGAATATCCTCTTGATAGAAGTGTTAATAAGAGAGGCATTGAAGATTATCTTCTTACGCTGACAGCTACTGGTCTTATTGACTTAAAGAATGCTGCTCTCGATGATAACGGGAATCTTCAACTAAGTTATAAAATTACGGATTATGGTAAACGCCTCATGAAATATGTAGGTTAAGGTTTTAAGCAAAGGCTAAAAATTCAGTATTTGCTAATATGATAAACAGAACTACCGAAATCTAATATTATTTTGGATTTCGGTAGTTCTGTTTCTATAACATTCAGTCCAAGACAAAGTTCAAACAGTGAAGAGACCGAAGGCCAAAACCTCTTGTTAAGAAGTTTTGGCCTCCATTTATTCACTGTTGGGAATAAATTTCAAATGATTATGCTTCCTTCTTCACTGAAGGGAGGATCAATTCTACGTCACCATGTGGGCGTGGAATAACATGTACGGAGATCAGTTCTCCAACTCGTTGAGCAGCGGCAGCACCGGCATCGGTAGCAGCTTTAACAGCGCCGACATCTCCTCTGACCATAACTGTAACCAAACCACCGCCAACAAGCTCGCGGCCAATCAAATAGACATTAGCTGCTTTGACCATGGCATCAGCCGCCTCAATTGCTCCAACCAGACCTTTAGTTTCAATTAATCCTAATGCTTCAGTTTTGTTCATTGTTAATTGCCTCCTCTAATTTCTTTCATTTTACGATCTTAATTTTTGACGTTGATTTAAGACACATAGCATTGGCTTCTTCAGTATCAAGATGACATTCCAGACTTGAGTTATCGTTGGCCCTTACCATAACATTCGTGTAAGTACCCCCTCGAAGTCCAGTCGTTTGGATAGTTACCTCTTCGCCATCTGTAACGCAAAAATGTTTGGCATCTGCCAGGGACATATGAATATGCCTTTGAGCAATGATCAGTCCTTTTGTCAGCAAGATACTTCCTTTAGGACCAACCAGAGTTATCCCCGGAGTACCTTCCAAGTCTCCAGACAATCTTACGGGTGCTGTAATCCCCAGTTTGAAACAATCTGCCAATAAGATTTCGATCTGCGATTCACGTCTCACCGGCCCCAGAATGCGGACCTTTTCAATGGCCCCTTTAGGCCCGCAGATGGTTAATGTCTCCTGACAGGCGTATTGCCCCGGCTGAGACAGATCTTTAGTTTTTGTTAAGGTGTACCCCGCTCCGAACAAAACATCTGCGTCAGATTGGGATAAATGAATATGGCGATTAGAGATTCCCACAGGTATGGAGTTGTCTTTCTCTTTTATCTCTCCCCCCTCTTTGACCACTTCGAGTAAAAGTTCTACTAAAGTGTCGTACTTTCCCACTTTAGTAGTCACCTCTTTTTTTTAGGAGCGAAAGCACTTCTTCCACGAGGTTTTGAATCTGATCTTCACTGATACTGCCGGAAACACCGGCTTTCTGTGCCTCACAGGAGAAGGAGGGGGAGTTATTGACATTTTCAGTGAAGTCTTTGATTCCATAGGCAATACGTTTGATATTGATTAAGTGCATCGGTGTTACATTATCGGAGGTTGCACTGCCGCCCCAAGTGCCGCAGCCTAAGGTAAAGGCCGGTGCAAGCCCTGTACTTGCTCCCACTCCGCCTTGGCTTGATGACGTATTAACTAAAATCCTAAAAACAGGTTTTTCGGAGAACTTCCTGGCTATTTCAGGATTTTCTGTATGGATAGAGATGCTATGACCGACTCCGCCATTATGCAATAATCTAATGCTTAAGTCACAAGCTTCTTGCCAATCTTTTACACAATAAAAAGCTAATACTGTCGTTAACTTTTCATACGACAGCGGGTATCCTTCACCCACTCCCTGTTGTTCTCCCAACAGCACTTTTGTTCCCGGAGGAATCGATATACCAGCATTATTGGCGATGACTTCCGCAGATCTCCCTACCATTTTGGCATTCATCGCATGTCCTTTAACAAATAACTTCTTGCTTACCTGCTCTGTTTCCGCAGGTGTCATGAAATAACCGCCTTGGCGTTTGAACTCCTCCACAACTTGATCACGAATACATTCTTCCACAATAACGGATTGTTCAGATGCACAGATGGTTCCGTTGTCAAAGGTTTTACTGGCTATAATATTTTTAACAGCTTTCGCTACATTAGCAGTTCTTTCGATAAAGGCTGGAACGTTTCCCGGCCCGACACCCAAAGCAGGTTTACCTGCACTATACGCTGCCTTTACCATGGCAGAACCACCAGTCGCAATGATCATTGCAACCTCGTCACACTTCATAAGTTCATTGGTTGCATCCATCGATGGTTTGGAGATACAGCCAATAATATTTACAGGAGCACCTGCTGCAACCGCCGCATCATGCATCAATTTTGCTGCTTGATTTGTACATTTTAGTGCCGAAGGATGCGGGGAAAACACAATCCCGTTACGTGCTTTAATGGCAATAATGGACTTATAGATCGTGGTTGAGGTAGGGTTCGTTGAGGGAACGATTCCCATGAGCAATCCTACCGGTTCGGCGATTTCCGTAACTTTATTGACCGTATCTTCACGAATGACTCCTATAGTCGGCATATTTTTAATGAATTCATAAAGTTCTGTTGAGGCAAAACGATTCTTAAAGGTCTTATCCTCAACTTTGCCAAAACCTGTTTCCTCTACGGCCATTTTGGCCAATGCTACGGCATTTTCCTCTGCAGCTTTAACCATATTTCGAATGATTTTATCAATCTGTTCAGTAGTGAATTTTGCAAGTTCAGCTTGTGCTAATTTAGCCTGACGGGCAAGATTCCTAGTTTCCTGTACAGACTGTAAATCATAATCAAAGCTTTCCAATTCAACAATTCCTCCTTCCGCAGATATGCACCTTTTTCAGGTTATACCTGCCCTGTTGCACAATTCGATAACCTTGCGCAGAAGCTAGTCTAATTTCTTTCTTTCATAGTAACCTTTAAACTTTTGCAAAAGTAGATCTTTATTTGCCTTTGCTATTATACGGTCTGCGATATCAAGTTCTTTGTATTCTTTGGCTAATTTACGAAGTTTGGATACTGAAAGAACCTTTAAAGCATCCAAGCTATTTTTAAGCCCAAATTTATGGACAAAAGTATCGACGTCCTCTTTGCTAGAAAAGGTCATTTGCAGCTGCGAAGAGTCACCAGGTTCTTTTGCGGTTTCATTGGGTTCAAAACGTTGTTTGGAGGTTCCCTGTTTTGGAAGCGATTCCTTTAAGGGGCTTTTTAAATCTGAACTTAGTGGGATGTTTGAAGCAACCAAATGCTCTATTTGGCCATCCGGTCTGGGAATAACATGTTGTGAAACTAGTGAAGTGTTTCTTATCTGCTTAGCCGCAACTGCACCAGCTTCCACTGAAGCTTGAACGGCTCCCACATCACCGGTTACTGCAATCGTTACAAGACCGCCGCCGACAAAGGTTCTCCCTACAAGTTCCACTTGCGCCGCTTTGAGCATGACGTCTGCGCATTCAATCGCAGCAAGAAATCCCCGTGTCTCAATTAAGCCAAGCGCTTGCATAACATTCCCTCCTATTCTGCCTTAAGGTCAGGCCAGTTTGCCGGATAGGTTACATAGAAGAGTTTGACATACCCGGTAGAACTCCAAGTTACCTTCGAACCTTTCGGTATAAAAAGAACATCACCCTGGCAGGCCTCATAGGTTTTATTATTTATAGTGAGGGACAGGCTTCCTTCGAGAATAATATCAATCTCTTCATAGCATAATTCCCAATCAAAACTGGACTTTTCAATCGTTAAAAAACCCGCACTCATTTGAGAATCATGTTGACTGACAACTTCTCGGTACGCCACGTTGGAACTTGAATTTCCTGTATCAAACGTTTCAAAGTTTACTGTTCTGCCCCGCACAATTTTTAGTCCGCTTTTCGGTTCACTCTCTGACAAAAACGGTGTTACAGGAACAGACAATGAGCTATTTTGCAAAACCTTATTCATCAAAACGGCCTTGACCACTTGATAGATGAAATCTCTGTCTATCTCTGTTCCTCGGCTTGTATCCTTCTGCATTTCACTTACATTGCAACTATGGTCTACTGCAGGAACCGAACCTTCAGTGAATTCTATCCCCAAATCTTTAGCCATATCCCTGGCTGAAGGTGTAATAATCGCATTGCCCTCAACACAGAATATTTTTTGTCCCTTTGCTGCTGCTGCTTTCACCTCATCGGCGCAAACAAGTTTTTTCAAGATCACACCTCCTTTCACTGAATCTTTAAAATGCATACATTATATAGGAAGAAAAAATTCAGCTTTACAATAAAGAGCTCCATAATCGCTCAGATGGCGAAGGAATTACTTCCGTATCAACGAGCAATCCTTTTTCCAGAGCAATGGCTTTCCCAGCTTCAATACCGGCTTCTACTGCGGCAACATCTCCGGTGAAGGTGAAGTACGCTTTGCCGCCAAGTCCCCTGCCCAGGCGAAGTTCCAGAGCCTGAATATCGGCGGCTTTTAGGGCTGCATCAGCAGCGGTAATCATGGTTGCCATGGAAAATGACTCTATAATTCCAAGCGCACCAGTACCTTCCGGTACCGTTGTTGCCGTAATAGCCGGGAAAACCCCTTGATGAACATTGGGAAGAACAAAGCTATCAGCCAAATATTCTCCTGCTACAGCAACACCTGCACTAACAGAGCTTTCAACCGCTGCTACATCTCCGTGAACGATCGTGATATATTTGCCAGGACAGACAGAAGTAGCACTGGCCACGTCAACATAAGCAGTTTTGAGCATCTGGTCAGCTGCGAAAATTCCTCTTGCAATACTAGTAACCTCAATCATTCCAATTGCTCTAAACATACTAACCCACCTTTATTACAATAGCGTTATCGGTAATTTCCGTAACAGTACCTGCCAGGCTGGCATGAACTGAAGCCCCAAGACTGTTGTCGGGGATTTTCCCGATCATCTGACCGGATTGAACTTGTTCACCTACGGCTACTACTGGGATTGCCGAGGCTCCAATGTGCTGACGCAAAGCAATCGTCAGATACTGGGGCTGAAAATTGACGTTAGTCAGCGGAGCCGGTTTGTCAAACTCTGTTAAGCCAATTCTGGCAATGAGTCGTTTGGTTGGAATTAGGCGATAGTCTCTAGCCTCTCTCGGCTGAAATTCCATGGTTGTCGGTTGATATTTAATCCCCTGTTCTGCCAGCTTACCTTTGAAATAACGATTAATAGACCTGGGGTGGAGATTTGCCGGACAGGAGAATAATTCGCAGGCATTGCATTCACAACACAATAAAGCAATTTGTTGTTCTTTAACATCTTCGAGATTGTAGTTCAAAGCCCGCATAACTTTATGAGGCTGAAGATTATGACCTAAGAGATAACGCGGGCACAAGTCGGTACACATTCTACATTGCTCACAAGCCGTTTTGCTGATAACCCGTGCTTGATCGAGATTGACTGACTTCTTGCGCATGAGAAAATGATCTTTTTTCAGCAAAACATAGCCTTTACTTTTCTTGGTGACATGACCATCCAAGGTCTTAAGAATAGACCCCATCATGGGGCCTCCATCAATAACAGCATAGTCTTCTAAATTGTCTATGCCGCATTGGCTGAAAAGCTCACGGATCGGCAAACCAACAGGTACTTTGACAGTTAAACGCTGAGGTATGTCCCCTGCCACTGTGATATAGGTTTCCGTCACCGGTTTTCCGGACATGGCATTAAATACGTTGAGTGCGGTTTCAGCATTGATTACAACACACCCTACTTTCAAAGGGATAGACGTTTCCGGAACAATTCGCTGGGTTAACTCATGAACTAAAACCTGTTCATCTCCGGCGGGATAAATATCCCGAAGTTCCATGACTTCCAGGTAACTTTCAAGACCCTGAGCGGCGATTCTTTTACGCATGTGAGCAATAACTTCTTTATGTTTGCCTTTAATCCCGATAATGGCCTTTCTGGCCTCAATATATCTTCCAGCAGCTGCTAATCCCATGATGATTTCATCGACAGACTGAACCATCAGTTGTTGATCCACCCGCAAAAGAGGTTCACATTCAGCACCATTGAGCAAGATATACTCTGCTTTCGAAGTTAGCTTGGCATGAGTTGGAAATCCAGCTCCTCCTGCCCCTATAACTCCTGCATCCCTAATCATGTCCAGAAGATCCAACGTTCTCCACCTCCGAATTATTTGTTAAAATGTACAATCTTCATCTATAATTCCTGTAATAACGGCGTCAATAGGCGTATCGTCACGGTCCAGCATTTTACGCGCAGAACTGCCTGTACAAACCAGTACACGTTCACCAATTCCGGCACCGATGGTATCGGCGGCGATCAGGAGTCGACCGGCATCAATTCCTCCCAGAACTTCAACCAGCATAAATTTCAATCCACGGAGCGAATCGGCTTTTCGAGTCGCCCATATGTTATCAATTACTTTTGCTGCTATCACTGCATTTCACCTGTTTTATTTAGTTTGTCTTGTATTTCCTGAATGGCTGCTTCCACTGATGCCGTATCCCCGAAGATGGCAATCATGATCAGATGCTGCGGACAATGCCCCTTAATATCTTCCACGACAACTCCTGCAGCTTTTTCTGCTATATCGGCAGCATACACCATATCAATGAGTCGTCCCTGAACTAAACCTACAGCATCGTAATTCTCAATCGTGACAGATGAGGCAGAGCCTTTGCGTCGAAAAAGCATCTCCAGAGTTCCTTGAGAAGGAGATTTAATAATCCGATAGTCCATAGAGAAACCGCTCCTGTCTATTGAATTTCCTGTGTGCAGTTCAGAGCAATTCCCAAGGGGGTGACAAACATAGGATTTTGCGGTTTGTAGGTTGGAAGCTTTGTTTGTTGGGCAATAATCGTTTCGATTCCTGCCAAACAGCAGGTTCCGCCAACCAGATAGATTTCTTTGACCGAATATTCCTGGACATGACGATTAATAATGGAAGAGACTTTTTCAATAACCGGCCTTAAGACTGGAATCAATTCCCGGTGATTTTGCGGATTCCGTTTATACTGTTCCGCCTCGTCAAAGCTTAGTTTATAAGCCCCGGCAATAACCAAGGAAAAATGGGTGCCGCCTGTAGGCTCATCGGCTACATAGATCACTTCACCGTCTTTTAAAATGGCAATCCCTGTCGTTCCGCCGCCAATATCAACAATTGCCCCATTTTTAATCTTTAGTACTGCATTGGCCGCAGTCGGTTCATCTAATAATTTGGTAATCTCAAAACCGGCACCTTGGACAACATGCTTAATGGCCCCTGAATCTAAAGTAAAGGTTCCCGGTGGCAGGGCCGCTGAAGCAAAAATCAGTTCAGTTCCCAGCTTTTCTTCGAGTTCTTGCTTTAATTCTTTAACGATACGAATCGCACCAATATAATCAACAATCATCCCGTCTTTAACCACATTGGCAAAGCGGTACGCCCCGGCAACAGGCTGATAATTCTCATCTAAAACTGCTAAGACGATATAGGCGGTTCCCAAATCAATCCCTGTATAATAGACGTTAGATTTCTTAATCAAAGGCTTGGCAATGACTTTCTCAAAATCACGAACAAGTTGATCGCATTCTTGAAACGCAGAATTTACGGTTTGCATTTCTGTCCTCCCAGACATTTCCACATCATGATGCAGAGTATGTTAATGATCACACCGACAGTTTCAATCAGATCTTGACGCGAACAAACTTCTTGCTCTTCAAGCCAATATGCTTCTAAAATGGCTGGTTCAAGTTCACTGAGTGAAGTGCGTAAATAATTTAACAAAGTAACCGTTTTGCCATTGGCCAACCGAGAGTGAAATTCATTAATCTCCAATAATTTCACTAAATTGTCGGCGCAATTTTTAATTTCCTCTTCCGACCAGTCCCAGAATTTTATCGGATCTGGGGGAAAGCCTTGAAGTTCAGCATTTTTTACATTGCGGAAACACTTTTCCAGTTCTATAACTTCCTCGGCCAACATGGCGTCGCCGGACATTAGCTCGGCTGCAACCAGTAGGAAAAGAGATTCGAGGGTGTCCATCATACTCCGTAATCTCTGTATACAGCAGCTTTTCAGTCCTTGATCTCCCATCCCTTTGTTACGTCTCACACTTATCCCATCATTACTTTGAGCCTCTTGATGCTGTACCAACTTGATACCTCTGTCCACCAAAAACTGACGAGCACCTGGAGTGATCTTTATAGACGATTCCAAAGAGTAGGTGGTAAAAGGCTCTTTTTGATATAAATCGCGTAATTCCATCTCAGTTATAAATTTCATGGCCTCACCCACTTTCAGAAATCTCAATTCGGCACCCGATCTATTGTAGCCGCAAATATGTTTTTAAGGCCGCTGCCCCCGTATTATCATTCAGCGAAACCAAGAAATACGGTTTGGAAACTCCAATACCTGATAGCTTCTGTATGCACAAATTAACATTTTCCAGGCCCAAATCTTTCTTGGTAATCACGCCAATAACAGGACAAGTAAAGGTCTTGGCGAATCCAGGCGGATAAACATCAACAGGTCTTGATGAATCAAGCAGAATAAGCACATGGGATGCCGTTTGAGCAGTGGCAATCAAATATTTATACATAGAAGCGTTTTCAATATAGGAACCAGGTGTATCGATGGTGTTTTTTCCATAAATAACATCCTGGGTTTTTCTTAAGGGTCTGTCAGTGTCATTTAAGAGGTTAGCCAGAGTAGATTTGCCTGCTTGAGTCGGTCCAACGACCATAATGCGTTTCTTCATGTACGTGTAATCCTCGCAGGAGTAAAGCCCAACAACTTTTCCAGCGTCTCATTAATGGCAGTCATAGCTGCTTCAACACTAGCCACATCGCCGGATATAACCAAGGAGCCGGTAAAACGATCCAAAAACCCGATCTCTACGTCAGACGTCTTGGTCGCAATATCTCCGGCAATGATTGCTGTCTCACTAGGAGTAAGAGTCGCAATTCCGATGGCTCCCCGCTCTTCAATTCCCAGACGTTCGTATAATTCCTGAACGGGCGAAGCTATAATATGAGCCAGCGTAACTTGCTTGCCAGGCACATATTCCTGAATTATACGTTTTCGCTCAAACTCGTCTGCACTCATAACATCCCTCTGTCCTGCCGGCCTAAACACTCTAAGCCCTTTTAATGCTTCACTATTTTAGCCTCTAGGTCGTAATCTTTTATCACAGCAGCTATTGACTCTAATTCTTCTTCTTTAAAACTCAAGTCTTCAGTAATAGGGTAATTCATCGCCAATTGCTTGTATTTGTTAATGCCCAATTTATGATAGGGCAGCAAATCAATACCTCGAAAATTTTTACGTTTATTAAAGGGCTGTAAGAATCTCATAGTTCGCTGAATTGTATCTAAACTATCGTTCATGCCGCGAATCAGCGGCATTCTGATTTTTACATTAAAACCGCGGCGCAGGAGCTCACCTAAGTTTTCCAGAATGCGTTCATTGCGTACTCCTGTCAGTTCGTAATGTTTTTCAGAGTCAATATGCTTAATATCAAAGAGAATCAAATCTGTAAACTGGGCCACTTTGAGCAGCGAATCTAGTTTAGCATAACCGCAGGTTTCAATCGCCGTATGAATTCCCAGGTTCTTGCATTCCATGAGGAGATTGGCGGCAAATTCAGGCTGCATTGTAACCTCGCCGCCCCCAAGAGTGACGCCTCCCCCAGAACTTAGGTAAAAGAGAGAATCTTGCTGAATAACTTCTAAAATCTCGGAGATTGATTTATCCGCGCCGGCGATTGACAACGCTTTTTGCGGACATATGGTCTCACACTTGCGGCAGCCTCTGCAAGTAAGGCTTCTGTTGACGTCATGCCTCGGCCTCTCGTTGCGGGATTGCGGCTCATCCTCTGCCTTAATAAAATAATGGATATTCTCCGGACAAACCGAGACACAACTTCCGCAATGCACGCACAAATCTTCCATGTACATGACCTGAAATTTTCGTTCGAGTCCCTCCGGATTTGAACACCATTGGCATCTTAGGGGACAGCCTTGGAAAAAGATTAAGGTTCGAATGCCTGGCCCGTCATAGATGGAATACTTCTGAACATTGAAGATCCTCGCTTTGCGCTCTAAGATGCTGGTTGATTCTGTACTCATAATTTTATAGTTCCTTTAAACTGTTCTTAAAAATGATCTAACACAGTCCTGCTGATAATCTCGTCCTGTACTTCTTTGCACAGTTCAACAAAGTAGGCGCTGTACCCGGCAACACGAATGATTAAGTCTCGATACTTTTCAGGTTCTACCTGAGCTTTCTTCAACACTTCATTATCAACATAGCTGAATTGCATCTCTCCGTTGCCGAGAATCGATGCTGTCCTGAGCAGCGTAATCAGGCCGTTTTCTCCTTCCGGAGTTTCCAGAATGCCGCGTAAAAGTTTAAAGTTATGGACCATACCAATGTTCATTGCATCATTATTCAGCTTGCTGACGGATTTAATAATGGCCGTGGGGCCTAATTTATCCGCCCCTTGGGTCGGGCTGATTCCATCGGACAATGGGGTCCAAGCTAAACGGCCGTTAGGAGTTGCACCTGTAATTTCTCCGATGGGAGTATTGTTAGAAATTGAAAGAGTACCATGACTTAAGAAGGAATATAACATTTTAAAGGAATTGTGAACCCGTTCTGTCCAAGAAATAATATCCGAGGCAATATTGTCAGCGTAGTCGTCGTCATTCCCGTATTTCGGCGCATTCAGGCAATCCGTACGCAAGGCTTCATACCCATTAAAATTGGAATTTAGGGCATCACGAATCTGTTTCAGGGTATATTTCTTCTCGTCATAGACGAGTTTTTTAATGGCTGCCATTGAATCTGCGTAGGTTCCTAACCCAGAGAAAATCAAACCAGGTCCATAGTTAACCAACGCTCCACCATTGGTCACATCGGTGCCTTTTTCCATGCAGCCTTCTACAAGCAAGGACATCAGCGGTTTAGGAACAAGTTCTCTATGAACACGTTGACTGATAACTGTACCGATAGCTGATAAGCGGATAATATGCTCAATTTGCTTTTTACAGGCAGCATCAAATTCTTCGTAGGTGCTAAAACTATCGAGGTCTCCTGTGTCAAGCCCTTCCATTGTTCCATGCCATTTCATCATGCCGCGGTTCAAGACAAATTCGATCGCGATCGGCCATTGAGTATACCCGGTAGATGTCCATTGATAGATTCGGCCCGACTTTTGTGGTTCAACACACCCCATCAAACAGTAGTCACGAGCATCTTCAATATTGAAACCCTTAGCAAGCATCATCTTGATATGGGTATCATCAAAGTGACAGGCAGGAAAGCCAAGGCCTGCTTTAACAACGTCCACAATTTTCTTTAAATACTCATGGGGTGATTTATTGTGAATCCGACAGGCAAGAGCCGGTTGATACATCCTGGTAATCCGAACAGCATCCATGATCAGATAGGTTAAATCATTCGTCGCATCACCGCCGGTTCTTTTCTGACCGCCCACGGTACAGTTAATAAAGGGTTGATAGCCTGCGAAGTATTTCGCCCCCATTTCACTGGACAGCCACATAACTTCAGCACACTTAATAATGAAACAGCTTACTAATTCAAAGGCTTGTAATTTGTTCAGGCGTCCTTCTTCCATATCGGCTTTGTACATAGGGTAAATATATTGATCCAAACGTCCAAGAGAAATTCCTGTCTGGTTTTCTTCCACCATAAAGAGGGATTCCAGCGTCCAGACCGACTGAAGTGCTTCCTGGAAGGTTCGCGGCGGATTAGCAGGCACATAGGTCAAAACCTCAGAGATCTTATAAAGTTCTTTTTTACGTTCTAAATCTTCTTCCCTGTCAGCCAGTTCCCGGGCATGGTCTGAGAGACGTTTGGCGTAGGCTAATATTCCGTCACAAGTTTCAATTTCCGCTTTGTAGAAGTAGATTTTATCAATGTCATCAGGATTTTCCATGGACAATTTATTTAATTGATCAACGGCCTCTTGCCTTGCACCATTAATTCCCTTTTTAATAAGGATAATATCGTAACCGGGACAGGTATCTCCCCCACCGTTAAGTTGATGATAGGAAAGGTCGCTAACATAGGCTTCGCCGGAAAACGACCAGACACCGGCCTCTTCATACTGCGTCTGGCAAATTTCATCAACACTTTTACCTTCCCAGAAAGGAAAAATTTCCTCCCGTAAAACACGCTTATCCTCTTCACTGATTTGAAAGGGATCCTGCGGTCTCGTCGCCATTGTATCCAGCTCGTCCCGAACCCATCTCCAAGCAACATCCGGAGAAATGGCACCTGTACGTGGTTTTCCGCAAGGATGCCCAACAATCAGCTCATCCTTTTGAATTAATAAAGGAGCTGTTTCACAAGCTCTTCGAAAGCATTTAGCCCGCAGTAAAATTTTAGGCATGCCCGGATTTTCTTTGGCTACTTGAGTAAAGGCTCTGGCACGATAAATGCTGACACTGGGTTTTGCCTTTAAATAAACATCGCGCAGCCGTTTCAAACGCGGCGTCAAGCTGGTAATTTCTCCTGCAAATACAGGCGATTTTGGCTCACTTGCCAAAGAAGGCTTAGGTTTGTTGACATTTAATTCCTTAGAAATCCCCTCAAAGAGTTTCATGATGGCCGCCTTTTCATCCGAAGACAAGTTTTTGGTGGCATCGGCAAATTTGGTTGAAAAGTCTTTTGGATTCAAACTATGATCCTCCCTTATACTTACTTAATCCTTCAACGAGCAGCAAGCTGCTCCAGCAATTTTTCCAGCAAAACCTTCAAATCCTGTGAAGATTCCCTAGAACTCTCCACAGGGAAACAATGTCCACTGATCGTCTCTGAATTTTCCCTCTCTATTGCACCCCTGGCGATATCTTCCAAAGCCCTAACGCCGTAACCGACCTTGCGGATATTAATCAAGTTCATTGGCGAAACATTATCAGAAGTGAAACCGCCGCCGGCTGTACCGCAGCCCAATGTCATGGCCGGAAAAAGATTGGTTGTCGCTCCAATACCCCCCAATGTGGCAGGCGTATTGACCAAGAGTCTGGAAACCGGTTTTTTTAGAGCAAACTCTCGAATCACAGTCTCATTGCGAGAATGGATAACAAGAGTATGGCCCTTTCCTTCATTTAGCAACAATTCAATACATTTTTCACAAGCATTAAGCCAATCCTTTTCAACGTAAAAAGCCAGCACCGGGCAGAGTTTTTCTTTCGAGTAGGGATTGGTATCAGACACATATTTCTGTTCGGAAATTAAAACTTTTGTTTCTTCAGGAACACGCATCCCGATTTTCTCTGCTATCTCGACAGCCGATTTGCCGACAATTTCCGGATTAATATGGCCATCCGGGCACAGGAAAAGCTTGCTGAGCTCTTCTGACTCTTCTTCGGAGAGAAAACAAGCCCCATTATTTCTCAGCTCTTGTCTAACTTCCTCTGCAATACATTCCTCGACGACAATTGATTGTTCTGAGGCAGAGATGATGCCATTGTCAAAGGTTCTGCTGGCAATAATATCTGCTACCGCTTGCTTAATATCGGCAGTACGCTCTATAAACGCCGGCCCATTGCCCGGTCCTCCGTAAATAACGGGTTTTCCCGAAGAATAGGCAGCAGCAACCATTTTAGGTACACCTGTAACCAGAATCAAAGCGGTATCTTTATGATTCATCATTTCAACGGTGCCCGATACAGTAACCGTCCTTAAATATCCGATTGCTCCCGAGGGCAAACCGTTAGCTTCAGCCGTCCGTATCAGTATTTCAAGAGTTTTGGAAATGGTCTTTTGGGCCCTGGGATGCGGCGAAAAGACAATCGAATTACCCGATTTGACGGCAATCAAGGCTTTATAGACCGTTGTTGATACCGGATTTGTCGAAGGAGGCAAGGCAGCAATAACACCCATGGGAACGCCAATATCCATGGTCTTGTTGACTTTGTCTTCTGCAATGATACCAACGACGTTCATATCTCTGATTTTCTTAAAAAGATAGTCGCTGGCGAAGACATTTTTAAGATACTTATCCTGCCATTTCCCAAACCCCGTTTCCTCGGAGGACATCACTGCAAGTTCCCGGGCACAGTTTAAAACTTCTGCAGCCATAGCTCCCACAATTTTATCCAGTTTTTCCTGTGGGAATGCTGCCAAAGATTTCTGTGCCTCTCGCGCACTTTCCACCAGTATTCGGGCTTCCTGGATGGAAAGTAAATCCTGGTCGATCCGCTCCATATCCTCGCCTCCTTTCTCTATCCAAGTAAAAAGCAACGGTCATCCGTTCACCAATCTATAACGTGCTTAGCGACAATTTTTTCAACATCCGGATGAGGGTTGGCAATAACATTAGTACTATAAATCTTACCTACTTTTTCGGCTGCTTTAACGCCGGCCTCAACCGCGGTTCTCACAGCCCCAACATCACCACGTACTACCACAGAAATTAATCCGGAAGCTACATTCTCATATCCAACCAGTTCTACGTCTGCTGCCTTGCACATCGCATCTGCAGCCTCAAGTATCGATACAAGTCCATAGGTCTCTATAAATCCCAAGGCATCATTTCTCTCCATGCAATTCCCCTTTTTCAAGTAATTCATGTCAGTTATCAATATCATGCCGGGAAACAATTTTCCCTACTCGGCTTACGGGGCGCGGGATAACGTGTGCAGCAACCATTTCACCAATGGCAGCTGCCGCTGCTGCCCCTTGTTCCACAGCAGACCTTACTGCGGCAACATCACCTTTCACCATGACTGTGACAAGACCTGAACCCATATTTTCATAAGAAACAAGAACAACATCGGCAGTTTTACACATGACATCCACGGCTTGAATGGCTGGGACCATCCCTCTTGTTTCGACAAGACCCAAGGCTTCTTCTCCGAAATATTCCATGGAACTACTCCTCATTCAAATATGCAGAAAACTTACAAAGGTTTTATCTGCTTTCGTTAATACATTAGTTCAAATTGTAAATTGCAATTTGCTTTTAAATTAAATAATGGGTTTAGAGTATTAAGCGGTTTTGATAGGCCTAGAATGTACTATTTCTAAGACTTTAAAGACTTTAAAGACTTTGGATTCGACAATATTCTTTGCAGATAATTATATTACCTCCGGATAAAACTGTAATATACCAAACAGCTATAGGGGATATAAGGAAGACGTAATACGCTATACCCTTTTCAGCCGCCCCACGATATGCTCACTAACATGTTTATCCAATTTTTAAGACCCCCACTTCTATAAGTGGGGGTGTCTTCGTTAACTTCAGGTGGGGTAGAGTCCTCCTTCGCCGCTAAGTAATCCTATTGGGAAAGGCGGCTCGGCAATAATGTCCAGTGGACATTATTGTATCTGAAGCCCCGATGGTCAGCTTTAGCGAAAGCGAGTTCACTAGCTCTTATCTGTAGTTCAAATTATTAAATATAAGGTATAGGTAACTTCGAATTAACCCAGAATTAACTCAAAATCAAGAAATTTATATTGAATTTTGCTGGAAATTAAGGTATTGTGTTTGATAAACGCAAAACTACATATTTCTTAGTATAATAATATAGAAAGAGGGCTCATAGATGAAATTAAAAAGTATCCAATCTAGGTTTCTAGTGATCTCTTTATCAATTATTATTGTCGCCCTGGCAACAGTTGGCTCTATTGCCAGTTACGAAGTGACAACCCAAGCAAAAAGTGATTATTTTAACAATTCCAATGAACAAATGAAAATCGCCGCCAATTCAATTCAAATTTTTTATGACCGGATTGATAAAGATATCAATATGATGGCCTCTAATCCCTTAGTCATGGAAGCAAATGAAGGAAATATAACTTCATATGCCAATAACAATCAGTCGGTTAACATGACACCTTCCAAAAACGGAGGTTTGGAGCAACAAATTTATGAAGTTTTTGATCAGTATGCTAAAAGTCATCCCGGAACAATGTATGTATATTTCGGCACGAAAAATGGTTCTTATCTCCAATGGCCTGAAACAAGCATCTCGGCCAAATTTAATCCTCCTGAAAAAGACTGGTATAAAACAGGTTTAAGCGGCAATGGGGCTATCGTTAGAACGGCTCCCTATGTGGATGGCATTTCTCATCAAATGATTACCAGTAACGTTAGGTCCTTTACCGATGCTAAGGGAAACCTCATCGGAACAATCGGAATTGATGTTCAGCAATCTGTGATCAGCAGCATGTTAAGTTCTATGAAACCTGGCAAGACAGGCTATTACATGATAGTTCATAACACCGGTGTTATCTTAGCTGATGGCAATAATGCCAAAAATAATTTCAAAAAATTATCTGATGTTAAGATACCGGGCTTGGAAAATCTCCTTGCCAAAGACTTAAAGCCCTTTGATGTCGATATCAATGGCACAATGTACATAGTTAATCCCTACAAAGTTACCGGCACAGACTGGATTTTAGCGTCATTTATGGCTGAAAGCGAGTTAAATCAAGGCGCTAAAAAAATATCGTTTATGGTTTTAAGTATTTCTGTTATTATGCTGCTGATTACAATATTGTTAATCACTATAACTACTAAACGAATAACTACCCCTATCATAAAGTCCGCGGAGTATTTAGAAATTGTTGCCAGCGGAGACTTTACTCGGGATATTGATCCTAAATATCTGGCTCGATCCGATGAAATTGGCTCAATCACAAACGCTATAAATGATATGAAAAATTCCATCAAACATTTGATCAATAGTATTCGAGATGAATCAGCCGTGATTGAACAAGAAGTTCAGGATGTAATGAATAACGTTATTGTCTTAGCTGAAAACTTTGAAGAAATATCGTCTACAACAGAAGAGTTAGCAGCAAGTATGGAAGAAACATCAGCATCTTCAGAGGAGATGGCTGCAACGTCACAAGAAATACAAAAATCCGTACAGTTAATTGCTCAGAAATCTCACGAAGGTGCCCTTTCAGCGGGGAAAATTGCAGAAAGAGCAGAAGATACTAAGAGAAATGTTGATACCGCCCAACAGAAAGCCTATAATGTATTTTTAGGAACTAAGGAAACGTTAGAACAGGCAATCGTCGAATCAAAAGTTGTTGATCAAATTAACCTCTTAACCCAATCGATTATGCAAATAACTGAGCAAACAAACTTGCTTGCCTTAAATGCTGCGATCGAAGCTGCCAGGGCCGGTGAAGCGGGCAGAGGTTTCTCTGTGGTATCTGACGAAATAAGAAAACTTGCTGAGCAGTCAAAAGGCGCTGTCATGGAAATACAAGAGGTTACCACAAAAGTCACAAACTCTGTTAATAATCTCTCGAGTAATTCCGATAATTTACTTTCCTTTGTTTCTGACGACGTAACTAATGATTATAAGGTTATGCTCAATGTAGCTGGAAAATATAGAGAAGATGCCAACTTTGTCGATGAACTTGTTGCTGAATTCAGTGCAACATCTAAGGAGCTTATGAATTCGATCCAAAATATCTTGGCTGCAATAGATGGAATTGCTAATGCTGCTAATGAAGGGGCTATCGGAATCACCAACATTGCAAATCGAGCCGCTGAAGTAAAAAGCAAGTCTGATGAAGTCAAACAACAAGTAGTTAGGACTAAAGAAAGTACAAATAAATTAAAAGAAGAAATTAAGAAATTCCAATTCTAGGAATTAAATTTTCTCCTGTTACCCCATATCAATTCCTCCTATTCGAGTTTTCCCTTTTCGAATCCTAAAGATAAATGATCTCCCCCCTCTTCTCCCTAGTTATACCATTTCCCGAAAACGACAAAAAACCGCCAGATATCTTACGATTTCTGGCGGTTTACTGTTTACATAATTCCTATTTTTTAATAACTGAGAATCTAATAACTGATATATTGAAGATTAATGACTGGAATTCTGACCACAGATTGAATGCCATCGATTGGGTTGCCAACATTGGAAAACAGTTGAGCATTCGTTAAGAATAATACTCCATCAATAACTCCGCCATAATTTCCAACCCATTCACTTGATCCAAGTCCAACTACGACTCTTGCTCCGATAGGAAGAGTGTCAAATAATATACATACATTCGGATATGGCGGAGTTCCGACTGGCGGATAAGGAACATGAGGCCAGCGAACTGTTGGCGGCAGCGGAGTATGCGGAACATAAGGCGGATAAGGCGGCAGTTTTAACATTTAGATCCCCTCCTCTAAAGATAGGCCTAAATGGCCTGCATAAGAGGATTAGGAGGGGGGCCGGGAATTTGATCAGATTTTCTCGGCCCTAAAAACCATGATTATTAGTAACTAACGTATTGGAGATTGATAACTGGGATTCTAACTACAGATTGAATGCCATCGATTGGATTTCCAACATTGGAAAACAATCGAGCATTTGTTAGAAACAGCACACCATCAATAATTCCGCCATAATTTCCAACCCATTCGCTCGAATCGGTTCCGACAATGACTCTTGCACCTATGGGAAGTGTATCAAACAAAACTGCCAAATTAGGTCTAAAACCACCCATAACTCATAATCTCCTTTCCATTTCGACTGGTAAATCCAGTCTTTATAAGACAATTCTCAGGCGGAGATCAAGAAATTTCGAGATTAAGAGTTTTGGGACTAAGGACTTTTTCTATTGTTTCTTTTCAGGATATAGTATGAATCTTGTCCCCAAAAGGTGACCTCATTATTCTATTTGAAGCTCAAAAATAATAAGCCGCTCAAATTAATGCGGCTTATATCTTTGTGACCCTGTAATTAAGTCTATTTTTAACTTAAGGGCTTGTTCATGCTGTTGTTCTGAGTTACATAGGCTAAACGCCCTCTAAGTTGTGTAACATGACGCTGCATATCACTCGACATCTCCTTAAACATTTGTTTAGCCGACTCATCCAAAGTTGAGGTGGAGAAGGTTTCGTAGGTTCCTAGTGCCGATTGTGCCGCAGCTACAGCCTTTTCTAAATCTGCTTGAACAGTCATAGGTTAATCCCTCCTAGTCATTTAAAGCTATTATGTGCAGTTGTTCCTTTATTTACTCAAACAATCATGGGCAAAATTCTTTATTAAAACCTTTACTTGGTTTAGATTTAAACGATATCAAAATGCAAAATTGCGCATTTTGTTTTAAATTCATTAAATATTTTAGAGGTTTATAATTCAACAGCAAAACAATTAACATCTTATTTGTGAAATTTATTTCTTATTAATTTTAAACACTTTTAAAACCACCACTTCACTAATATAGTTTAGTCAAATCTAACTAATATCCAACTGTATAATTTTGTTTTTTTTACAATAATTAATGCATTGATTGAGTTTTTATTTCATGTTAGTATAATTAAGTTAACTTTTAAAGTTTTAAATAAGGAGGCCTTCATAAAATGAACTCATACTTTGATACTGTTAAAAACGAAATGCGCGATTGGAAAAAGGCTGTTTTTGTTATTATCTTCACAGTTGCTCGAATTATTTATGGTTTTGCTTGGGTTCAAGCTGGTTGGGAAAAAGCCACTTCAGGCTGGCTTAACTTTGCCGGAGGCCATGCAAAGGGGCTTATAGCGGGAATGGCTGCCAACATGCTGCCGCCTAAAGCTCATGGTTTTGATCCTCTTTATATTAATAAATTATGGGCATGGGTTGCAGTTCACATCTTTAATGGCATGCCTGGTGTAACTGATTTCTTAGTCCCTCTCTGTGAAATAGCCGTTGGTATTGGGATGATCATCGGCTTCAGGCTCTTATGGGTTGCACTTCTTGGACTCTTTCTCAATGTACAGTTTATTACCGCTGGTTCCGGTAACAACTTCGGCTATATTTGGACAAATATTATTGTCATGAATTTTGCCAAATATTTTGAGTTAATTGGTTTAAGCGGATATCTCAAGTCTAAAAAAGGGCAAAGATTCTAAAATAAGCAATGGCAAAAGGGATCATCAAAAACTTTAAATAGTTTCTGATGATCCCTACTTTTTCAGTCTTCATAATACAATGTTCCTGGCAATTTTCCTTTTCATTAAAGGGAAGATATCAAGGAATTTTAAACCAACTGATCTAGCCACTGAAAATATTCATTCTCTAATTGACCAAGCGTATACTCATTTCTCGCATCTCTGAGTTGTTTATTAAGGCTGCATTTATCCGCATCGCGAAGCAAAACGATTCTCATAGGTGCATCCACAAGTACTCCCCCTTATTGCATATTTAGGATTAACATATCAGCCGTAATCCAAAGGAAAACACGAGTAGTATCCATACCGCTGCAAAATCTCCTTAATCTACAGGCTGCTGTAAATATTAAGTAATGAATCAAGACTCCAACACAAATGCTATTATATTCCAAATGCGGAACAGAATCAATTTAATCCCTTAAAAATTTTAGTTGTTCTCATTTTTTTTCATCACTTGTTTTCTAAAACTACTTTCTAGATCTCTGTTTCAACATGAGGGTCGAGTCCAAGTGAACTCGTTCAGCTAAATCGACAAGATAAAATCCATAAACTTACAGTTCAAATGAGCAGAATGCTCATTGACAAGAGGGCTTATCCCGGTTACGATACTTAAGGATCAATTTTAATTCCATAGAACCATAATTTCAGGGTAGAGGCGCGGTCCTCAAGAGTAAAGTCATTTTTAATTTGGGCAATATTATGGCTTGAAAGGGAGTATCGCCGAAGTGTGTGAGATAATTCCCAAAAACTCACATGCTGGTTATGTATTTGAAAGGAACATAACTGTCACAAGCGTCTTGTGGAGAGCTACCTCCTTCGGAGATATACCTTCTAAACAGGGTAAGCCCTTACGCAGCACATAGATCGCTTCGAGGGCTTACTTTTATTTTGCCTTAAGAAAAAGTATGGAGGATTAATATGAGTGACAAAAAGCTAGGGTTTTGGTTATTAACCGCACTTGTTACCGGAAACATGGTTGGATCGGCAATATTTATGCTTCCACAATCTCTTTCCAACGTCGGTTCCCCTGCAGGTGTGTTGCTTGCCTGGCTATTCACCGGCCTCGGTGTTTTAATGCTGGCCCATGTATATGGCCAGCTGTCAGATTTTAAGTCTGAATTAATCGGCGGTCCGCCCAGTTATACACGAGAATTATTTGGCAGCAAAAGCAAGCTGGGACAAATCATGGGATTCGAAATCTCATGGGGATATTGGACCTCAAACTCACCTGGAAATGCTGCAATTCTTATTACACTTGTTGGTTATCTAACGTATTTCCTGCCTGTTTTACAATCTAAAACAATTCTCTTTTCCCTGGGCAGCTTTAATATTCAGACAGGTAATTTTCTCTCTTTTGTTATTGCTTCGGCGGTACTTTGGTTTGTTCATTATCTTATGTTTAAAGGAACCTATGCTGCCAGCAAAATTAACTTTTTTGCTACTGTGACTAAAATCCTAGGATTTATCTTTTTTATAATAATTGCTCTTTCCATCTTCGATGTTACGTATCTCCATCCGTTTATTGCAGAAAAGACGCTTAAATCAGGTGAAACAATCGGACTTTTTCAGCAAATGAATCAAGGAGCTATTCTTACACTCTGGGCCTTCGTCGGTGTTGAATCCGCAGTATGGCTATCCGGACGTGCCAAAAAGCAACAAGACGTTAAATGGGCAACACTTACAGGTTTGGTAATTGCCCTAGCTATTTACCTTCTCATTACATTTTTAGCAATGGGGGCATTGCCCGCTAAAGAATTGATGGTTGCCGACAAACCTTTAGTTGACGTTCTTACGAGAATTATTGGGCCAAAGGGTTCTTTGATTATGGCGGCTCTCGGAGTTCTTTCCATGCTCGGTGCAACAGTTGGTTGGATCTTACTAAGTGTTGAGGTCCCATACCAATCCGCTCGCCTTAATCTCTTCCCTCACTGGTTCGTTAAAGAAAACAAAAATGGGGCACCCTACCGTGCTGCCTGGATAACAAACGGTCTTACTCAATTATTCCTGCTGTCAATGATTTCGGATACTATTGCCAATGCATTTAATGAAATGATTGTTATTGCCACCCTTGCAAATTTAGTTCCTTACCTTTTCTCCGGCATTTATTCTCTGGTAGTCGTTTTAAAAGGAGAGAACTACGAAAAGATTAATCTCTGGAAACGTTTACTGGATGGAACAATGGCTTTGGGAGCCTCTCTTTATTCTTTCTGGGTTTTGAAATCAGGCTTAAGTGATTTAAAAACTTTAGCCCTTGGCATGTTGCTCATCGTATCTGGATTAATTCTTGTCCCCTTGCTGCCGAAGCAGTTGAGCGCCTAAGAAGCGATAACCCTGCTTCTTAATCGGCTGTTGCTTGCTTTAAATATGGCCTGCTGGAAAGATATAGCCAAACTGCCCCGCATATCAATCCCAAAATAATATTCAAAACTCCAATAACAGCAATTTGATTATTCGAGCTCAGAGAAACGATGCCCATGCCAACACTTCCCATAACCGTGGCAAAGGAACCCATAAGTGATGAGACGGAGCCTGTGTCTCCCTGTTGCTGTTCTAACATCAAAAATGCGCTCGGCGGACGCATTGCACTTCCGGAAACAGTAGAGAGCACCAAAGTAACTGCAAACAGCAGTGGTGAATAGCTGCCAACGAGACTGATAAGTAACCCACTTATGATTGTTAGAGCAAAACAAGTGTTGATAATTGTAGTACGCTTATAATAGTTTGATAAACGGATATAAATGAGTGGGCCAAACAGCATCCCCAAGGCATTAAAAGCAAAGTAGTAACTATAAACCTGACTGCTTAAATGAAAATTTTCCTGATAGATATAGGAAGATGCTGTAATGAAAGCTAAGGCAGGTATGCTCATGGTTGAAAAGATGAGAAGAAGTGACGTGAATCTCATGTTCTTAAGAACTACACCGAGTCGGCCAATGGTCCTCATCACACTAGCAGAACTTTTCTCAACAATTGTTTCCTGTAAAGCTAAAGAACCGGCTAGAGCGGAAATACCAATCAGGGCTTGAGCCACAAAAACTCCCCGCCAAGAAGTTACATTCAACAAGAATGATCCAACAACAGGAGCCACAGCAGGAGAAATTACTACCATCGACTGAACCACTGCTAACACAGATTCTCGTTTTCTGCCGCTATAAACATCCTTGACAAGCGCTGTTGCCACACTAGAAGCGGCTCCTCCTCCAAATGCCTGTAAAGCCCTAAAAGCGATCAATAAATATACACTAGATGATAGGGAACATAAAAAACTGGCAACAGTGTAAATTGAGAGACCAATTAATACTATCGGTTTTCGGCCATGCTTATCGCTTAACGGTCCCCAGAACAGGGTGCCAAAACCAAAGAAAATAAAGAACATTATTAATGTGAGATTAATGATTGACTGAGATGACCGAAAATATTCTGTCATAGTAGGCAAGGCTGGAAGATAAACGTCCATAGAAAGGGGGATGAAAGCACTAAGTACCGCAATTAGCACAATCATTCCTTTATCACCAAGATATTTTTGCTTTTTTAGTTCATTAATTTCCATCGTTCGTACTATGCTCCTTTTTAAATTGAGCTGGAGGTTTTGCCCCCAAAGATTCAAGGTTGCTAATCATACGACAATAAAATTGTTTCATTTGTTCGCGTTCAGTTTCTGTGAACCCCATGAGCATCGCTCTATCCACTTTGTTAAAAGCGCTCTCGCATTCTTCTATGTAGGCCAATCCCTTTTCAGAAAGCTTTATGAGTTTGCGTCTGGAATCTTTTTCATCCGGGTACTGATAGATAAGCCCGGATTTTTTCATCCGCTTGATAGATATTGCAATAGTTGGTGGGCTAATTCCGATTATTTCTGCCAATTCCTTCTGCGATGCTGACATATTATTCATTTCATTTTTAAGCATAAACAAAATTTGTGGGTTACTTACTTCGCCTATCCCCCTCTTTACAATTTCCTCCTTTAAACAATTATGGTGCATGCGGTCAAATACAGGGAATAACCATTCCAGTGAATTAAATTCAAATCCCAAAAAAGTTCGCTCCTAGCACATATAGTTTTACGGCTAATAGTTAGTCGACTAATTATAATAGTAGTTATCTTTCTTTCTTCTGTCAATATACTTTTGGTCTGCCATAGCCCCTACCCCGTTGGCATATTTGCCGCTTCTCTCCAAACTTTCATTTCTCAGAATTCCCGCTAAAAGGCCTGCTGCGAACCCATCCCCTGCCACCGTATCGATAACGTTTCCAACGCTGTATCCGGGAACAAACAGTTCTTCAGATTGATGACGTAAATAGCAGCCTTTCGGGCCTAATTTTATGGCAACAATTGTACTTCCTTGAGAAGAAAAATAATCCGCAACCTTATCAATATCCTTTATTCCCAGGAGAAGCTCTGCTTCATCAATACCTTCCACCCCGAGGGTACTGGCTGCTGAGTTTTTGCGATATATTCGCATGTTTATTATTATGAAACCACTGAAACTGATAAAATCGATAAAGCCCAAGAAGCACTCCGCATTCGGAAGATTCTTGGGCAGCAAATTTTATTTAACGTCTAGATTCTTGATTCTTCTTAACCTGTCTTCGTTTCAGACATGTAACCTAGCGTCCTTTTTCTTATCATATAATCATCCGTGTCAATTTCTCCGCGGGCATAGCGCTCATTCAGCAATTCAAGAGCTTTATCACTCTGTTTATTAACTGAAAGGAGAAATTTGCCTAAGTGTTTAACAGTATAGAATATTAGCAGGAGAACAGCGATTACGATAATAAAATGCAGCCCCATGTTAATTAAGGCGTAAACGTTTAAACCGTTATTTATTACATTGCTGCCGCCACTATTGGGAACAGAGAAATTAGAACCAGGAGCATTGGGAATAGGCGAAATATGCCCCTGACCACTTCCAAAGCTAAAGCCGCCGCTGTAGGGATTCATGGTTCAACTCACCTCCTTTTTGTTCTAACGTTACTCTAAACCAGACATTTGGTATTTTCGTGACTAAAGTGTGATTGTTATATCAAGGTTTCGTATCAATTGTTGATAACGCTTAATCTTAAAGAAAAAACAACAGCAAAAATCCCCATCGTCATGGGAAAGCAAGGAATATAAACGATGGAGTTATAACACCAATTTGAATGATACGATGCTATAGTTTAATAAATTTTGATAAAGTCATTAAGATACTGTCAACATCAACATTCCAGAAATTAAAGGTAGTATTATAACTATATGAAAGAGTTCTGTACAAAAAATTATGGGATGGACGATAAAGGCAAACTTGGCGAAAGCCAAGGACGCAAAGCTATGGGTCTTCCAGTTAAGCTGATGACTGCCAAGCTTCCAAAACGCTCAAATCGCCATACCGCAAAGGTGTGGCGATTTGTATTTCCACCTAAAACCCTAATAAAAGGAGGGCTCAAAACCTCAGCAACAGATGCTGTGCTTAAAGCGAATGATGAAAGAAAGCGTATGAAGTAAACAACTGTAAAAGTGCTAGACAAGATAAGTCAACTAATTTTGCCAAATACCAATAATTTGGAGGTGCTATGTATGAGTTGGTTTAGGAATTGGGAAATTCGAAAAAAGATTTTAGCCTTGGTCATAATAATGGTATTTTTCATCTGCGCAGTGGGTATTGTTGGTTATCACTTTAGTACCCTAGACAGTTCTCAAATGGATGATATCTACGCAAATTACCTTCTGTCTGTCAAGTACATAAATGATGCACGAGCTATGTCCAGAGCTGATGAATCAGATACCTTTCATTACTTTTTGGTCAAAGACAAAACCACTCAACAAAAGCTGGCAAACGAGATCAATTCCCTCTCCGCTGACTTTGATAAAAGTTATGCTTCTTACTTGAAATTAGCTAACAGTTCTTATGAAAAAGAAAGAACCGCTAAAATCAATCAGGAGATTACCGCCTATAGAACTGCACAGCAAAAAGCAATCGCGCTGGCCAATCAGGGAAACCCTAATGCTTATGAATACTTCACCAATAACGCTCAATCACATCTTGACACCTTAAATACAACGATGCAAGATCTTGCTGATTTCTGTGCCCAAAAAGCTGATACTATCTATTCCCAAAATCGCTCTGCCAATATCGATGCCCAAAGGGTAATCATTGCTTTAACTCTCATTGCGGCTCTTTTGGGTCTACTGATCAGTTATCTTATTGCTAACTTAATTACCATTAATCTTAAGAAAGTCTTAGCAGGAGTAGAACAAGTTTCCAATGGTGATTTAACGGTCGAAGATGTTATTGTCGAGGGAAACGATGAGTCAGGTAAGCTGGCCCAAAGTTTTAACCTTATGAAAAAAAATCTCCTTGAACTGGTTAACCAGGTTAGTCATACCTCAGAGCAAGTAACCGCATCATCAGAAGAACTTAGTGCCATTATTGAAGAGAGCACACAAGCCAGCAATCAAATCGCTTCTTCCATGGGACTTGTGGCAAGTGAAACCGAAAAAGAGGCAATAGCTATTGAGGACGTAACTTCTTCTATTGAACAAATTTCTGCCAGTACACAGGAAGTTGCAGCCAGCAGCAATGAGATTGCCGATTCAATGGCTACAACATTATCGACAACTCAAGCCGGGCAAAAAGCTTTGGACGAAGTAACTCTACAGATGAATAACATCAGTGAAGGGACAAATACAATTCAAGAACGCATTGAAGACCTTTCAATCAGCTCTGAAAAAATCAGCGCCATAATTCAGTTTATAACTCAAATCTCAGAACAAACCAATTTACTGGCTTTAAACGCCGCAATCGAAGCAGCAAGGGCAGGAGAAAATGGCCGGGGATTTGCTGTAGTCGCTGAAGAAGTACGCAAACTAGCAGAGCAATCACGAGTATCCACAACAGAAATCACCTCTCTTATCGAGCAGAATAATAAAAACATTCATTTAGCGGTTACCGCAATGGGCCGTGAAGTCGAAAATGTCAAAGGGGGACTTGAAGTCGTAAATCTTGCTGAACAATCATTTAAAGAAATCAGCAAGCTTGTAGAATCGGTGACAACTCAGATTGAAGAAATAACAGCAACGATTCAACAAGTAGCGCTTGGTACTCAGCAGCTGGCAACTTCGGCAGAGAAAATCGACAATTATAGCAAGGAGACCTCATCCCAAGCCCAAACAGTATCTGCGGGTATCGAAGAACAAACGGCATCAATGGAACAAATAGCCTCCTCCGCCAGCAGCCTGGCTTCCTTAGCCACTGAACTTCAAAATGTTATTGGTAAGTTTACTCTTTAGAACTTTGCATCACTAAGGACTGTACCAAAACTTGTTGGTGCCCTCATTGAATAAAGGCGTTCTCACTCCACTACATTAGTAAGCGAGAACGCCTTTGGCTTTTGCGCTGGTCTCAGCGCCAACCGAATTTGCAAAATAACTTTCGACACCGGTACTCTTCAAAGAGCTTATTTTGTAAAAATATTCGGTACTGGGATTAAGTCCTGTGTCCACATACTCTGGGGTCTTAACGTTGGCAATCTTACGATACCCTCGTTCCCGATCTGCCGAGCGGTAAACGTTATAAGTTGTAGCATACGAAGCAGGATCCCAACGCAATTTAATACTAGTACTGCTAACAGGAATAGTCACTAGCCCTTCAGGTATTCCCGGATAAAGTGTTTTCGTTTTTTTTGTCGTATCTGTCGTTGGTTTTACCTCACGGCTTGAAGAGGTGATCGATTCTGATTTAGGAACCGAAGCGGACTCCTTTGTATCTCCCTTGGTGTTATTTTGCAGGGTGTATTCATGCCAAAAATTATTCAAGGAACTCTGGATCGACTGTTGTTCCAAGTTTGGCAGCGGCGCCAGATTGCGAACAGATGAGTAGGCTTGGGGAACCGACTTCTGTTTCCAGATAAATAAAATCAAAGAAACAGTAATGATTGCTGATAGCAAGAGAATTATAATAATCGCTTTACCCTTTATTTTCATTGTCTGCCTACCCTATCCCTTCTTCGAATCAGCCATAAACTGCCAAGTGTGAGCAGCAGCACTGCTCCTACAACTACGGCGTATCCGAGGACAGGTCTTTGTTGAATAACGTTGGGCTGATTTCTTTGATTTTCCACTGTCGGGGATAAGGAGGTAATGGTTCCATCAGCCGAAATAATACTTAATTGTCCGGTTACTTGATCCACCAATTTACTGTTGGAAAGAATCTCACTTACTCTACTGAGAGAATCAGCTTTCGTCCCAAGGACTACAAAAAGAGGCTGCTGTTTATTCCAAGGCACTGTGGCCGCCTCAAGTAGAGCCGCTGTATTATTTTGAGTTGGGATGAAACTGACAAAAGGTGCTACTTCATAACTGCCATTTTGCTCTGGCCAGGCAGGAATATATTTTTTTAACGCTTCTAAACGTTCTTTTTCCTGAGTATATCCTACCATTATTACAGGGCCGTTATCTTCCATTTGCTTCGTCCTTGTCCCCAACACAACATTCCAATTAACCTGTTGCCCTTTTTGAGCTGCCCTGGCAGCAATTATCGCGGCCAAGGTCAATTCTTCCTGATCCGGTTGTTGAGATAACCACATCGTGGCTTGTATAGAAGGCTGACCGGGACGGGAAATCGTGGGGAATTCCTTCAGTCCCCATGAATTATCAATTGGGCCTGGAGCCAGATAAATTTCTGTATCCGCAGAAAGAACCGACCAAGCGACTTCATCATAACGCATCGCGCTGCCATTAACATTGAGATAGTTCATAAAAGCAAAGTTGACGGTCCATGAAGGTTTATTTAATTCTGATGCCGGAATCTGAACACGAAGTTCACCCTGATCGGAATTATTGGCATCTAGAGGAGTGCTTTTTACCGGAATTCCGTTTATGTAAACTGTGAGAGCGGACTTGGCAGGATCCAATTGTACAGCATGCCTAAAATGCACATTGATATAACTGGAACTTCCGGGCTGCCAATTTAAGGGGCGGTTGAGGACGATACTGGTTTGCTGGTGAAATGCCCCACCCAAGACGATATCCGAGTAGCCTAAATCAGATAAGGTATAGGAACCAGCTAAACCGATGGTTTGTTTTTGCGGCCGGTTGGCAGCGGGATCATTTTGAACAATCAGTGTATTGCCCTTGATCTGTTTAACCGTATCAGGACTGCTCAGAGACGCCGCTGCCTTGGCTAAGCCTGAAGAGTCAGTTCCTGAGACAAGCAGAGTATCTCCGTTCCCGTTTGAGCTTTGGTTGAAGGAAAGCACGCCTACCTGAGCCGGTAAATCAGAGTTCCCGGTACCGGGCAATTCCTTGAGCTGCCCGAAAAGGATCTTGTCACCGTCTCCAGAATTATCTTTTCCAACGTTAACCTTAAATTTGAGCGCCTGATAGGGTTCTTTAGAACCCCAATCAGCAGCTGTCGCCAACATGGATTTTATATCATCGACATTAGTATTGTTTGGTAAATACCACGTACTTTGCACCGGCTGCTGAGCAAGAGGATTTAAAAAAGGATACGGATATGTGGACAAACCGATTGAATTTGCCGTCAATTCGAGGTGTAAGTTCGAATGGGGCGAAAGAACAACCCAATTACCCGGATTGTCAATGTCCTGATCGTTTGATCCGGACGTACTCTGTTTGGTTGCAATCTGAATTTGATTGATTCCTTGAGCGAAGCTCCGAGCCGGCAAATCCACCCGCCATGATCCATTTTTTGTGTCTTCCTGCGAAAACCCTCGACTGGCAATAGGTACCCCATTGACGAGAACGCTAATGTTGGAAGCTTCATAATCAAGAATATCGGAATGAGTATAAAATAAGTCCAAAAAGCAATGTCCGCTGACTTGAAAATAGGGCTGTAAGGTAAAGTAATACGTTGCCTGATTAAAAGGCGCTTTAAATACTTGCTCAGTGGAAAATAAGGTGAGATTAGATAGTTCTTGCCTAGGCACTTCAGCGGCCCTAACACCAGACGGAAATAGAAGTAAGATTAGCACCAATGCTAGTGTGATAAGTTTCTTAGACACCGTTTCCTAACCTCCTGACCGTTCGGTCTTATACCAACGTGCATTGGTCCCCGAAATCCGATCGCTAATTGCTGAAATTGTTGCCTTTACAACGACAAAAAGCCACAACTGACAATAGGTAAAATACATAAGGCAAATAAGAAGAAGATTGAGGAATGTTCCCTCACCCGATTCGAAGTTTACAGAAATGAACGATTCGAAGATAAACATAGCATAGGCCATAAACCAGATAATCGTAAATGGTCCTGTGAGGGTTAAATTGCTTCTTCCCAATAAACCAAGAAGAAAAATCGCATCTGAAACTAGAATCGAAAAGAAGAAAATACCATAGGTAAAAAAGAAATAAATGATGTCTCCGGCGATACGTTTGTTTCTTAACTTAAAGATGTTACGAATATAGTAATTAATAACGCCTAAGTTTCCGCGAGCCCAGCGAGTTCGCTGCTTGATCCAGATCCTCCATTTCTCCGGTTCTTGCTCCCAGGTTACAGAATCAGGCACCCAAGTAATGTAGTAGCCCTCGTCATATAACCGAACGGTCAACTCAGTATCCTCGGTTAATGCTTTGATATTCCAACCTTCAATTTTTTCTAAGATGCTGCGCCTAATCAAAAAGTTTGTTCCCGTAATTGTTGTCAGGCCAAATAGACTGCAGCGACCCGCTTGAACAGTCCATTGGAAATTTAGAGTTTCAATGTTAACAAAGCGGGTAAGGATATTAGCGTTCTTGTTGCGCGTGCGAAACTTCCCAACGACAGCGCCGAGTTCAGGATCGTTTACAATCCTCTCCACTAATCTGCGAACCGCTCGCCTTTCAGGAGTATTATCCGCATCATAGATAACAATATACTCACCGCTTGAAGCAAGAAAACCTTGGTTAAGGGCGTTAGACTTACCTTTGGCTCCTAAAGGAGGGTTAATCGTAACAATTTTTAAAAACGGATACACTTTCTGTTTTTCGGCCAGTACATTACCAGTTCCATCTGTGGAACTATCATTGACAACAATGATTTCAATACGGTCTTTAGGATATTCCAATCTTGCTAAAGCTTCTACAGTACGGCCAATTACTTGTTCTTCATTATGAGCAGGAACAAGAACCGATACTGTCGGGTAAGACTCTAAACTAATGCCCGGAGAATCTTCTTCTTCTGAAAATGATGCCACAAACTGGCGATATCCGGCAAACGTTAGAATCACGTGGTAAAAGAGGAGCACCCAAATGGCCAAAACCGTTGAAATAAATAACCAATCCGTCAAAGTAAGGCTTCCCACTTTAACTCCTCCTTTTTTCGTACAAAATGCTTTTGCTCCGACGGATTCGAGACAGGATCAAGAGAAATAGTGACAGAATAATTAAAAGTAACGAAGCCAGTACATAAAACCAATTACGTACTGATAATCTCAAACCACTTAGGGATTGGTCAATGGATATGGCTGGAATATCCGATTTTATGCGGCGGTGCCCATTCTCACTTGTAATCGATACATGAGGAGTAGTTACCCGGTAAGTTGTAGTTCGCAGATCCACAAACCGGTATTTCAGTTGGCTCAAACCCTTTATTATAGGCAACAGCTTTTCAGGCGGCAAGTAGCTATGAAAAAAAAGGCCGGCAGTGCAATCAGGAACCACCGATAATTGACGAGCTTGTTCCAGAATCGTTCCGGCAGGGTCTAACAGTTTCGGATCATAATAGCCAAGATTGTTGGGATACACCAACATCCCTGCCCGTTGTGATTGATATGTAAAAGGAACGTTAACAGATACAGAGGATGAGGTATCAGAAAGCTGAACCTGACCGGACAACGTCGTAAAATTCCGGGCTAAAGTCTTATAGCCGCGGGAAGACATGGCTGAACCCGGCACTTCAAAGGCCAGCGGATACAAATCTAACCCTGCTAAGAGTTCAATGCCTTGTCTTATCTTGCTTAGAGCAAGAGTTTCTTTGTCCTCTGCAAGAGGTTTATCGTCAGCAGTATTCCAATACTCCAATTCATTGTCATTCGTGGCCTCATATCCTTTGAGAATTAGGCATCCCCCATTTGCTTCTGCGGTTTTAAGGACTTTAACTAATTGCGGATAGTCTGCCAAAGTAACCGTTTTTCCCCCTACGTTTACGGCAGGAGTCACAGTCAGGGCGAAAGGAACTCGCGCGGCCGCTAAAGTGGTTATTAACTTAGCCACGGCAGCGGAGGGAGTGAGGGGCTGAACGTCCTCAATTCTCAATAATACTTGCCGACTCTCAACGAGATTCCCACTTAAGGTATCTTCTAAAATTCCGCCCAAAATTAAGTTCAAAGGCGTCTGAAAATCCAGTCTGCTTACATATACAACATTGTCCATTTTCCAAACAAAAGGAATAGTATGTTGTAAATTATCGGCAGTGACTAGGTTTTTCGCACCAGCTGGATAGGCAACATTGAATTTTGCAGCGGGATCAATGGGAAGATCCACTCCTCGATAATGAAGCGATACAAAATCACGTTGTTGACCTAGACTTTGAAAGCCGACCCATTTCTTATAGTTTGAGTACTGTTGAATATTCTGCTCGAACCAAAACAATTTACGTGCTCTGCTCATTTCTGAAAGCATACTTTTCGGCAGATTCGCCTTATTGTCACCTAAATAAAAGATATAGTCAAATCCCTTTAAACTGCCGGGAGTCCATTTTGAACGTTCTAATTCTTCAACTTGAACATTAAAGTGTCCTAAATATTCTTCTAAGGCACTAACAAGAGGAAAACTTTCACCAAACCTTGTCCTGCTTTCATAAAGAATCACAGCTTTCGGCTGAAGCTGTGACATCAGATCGTTTTCGGCGGTATCCCCTTGGGCTGTGGGAACAAAAACAGTTATAAGAAATAGCAAAAGACTAGCCAAGATCATACTTAGTTTCTTCCACGGCACGGTCATAAAGAGCAAAAATATCGTCCTCACCTTTCCTAACTTCTGCTTTTCCCAATCGAACCCTTAGTTTTATAATTTTGTGTTTCCCATTTATGTTGACGCTAATTCTGTCTAAGGAATTATTAAGCTTTTCAATTACAACTGCTGCTCCTTCACCAGGAGTGCCCGGAAGAATTATGGCAGTAGTTTTTTCATCGATACAACCCTTAACATCTATGATGCGAGTATGTTCCTCGATGACTCTCGCCATTTCAAGAGTGATTTGGCTCATTCCATCTCGGCCGTAAACTGTGCGCATCTCTGTCTCATTGACGAGAACGATTATAATAAGGGTTAAAGGTTGCTCAAATCGCCGGGAGCGGGACATTTCCTCTTCCAGCTTAGCAAAAAAAGCCTTGTGATTAAGAAATTTAGTTTGTGCATCTATGGTGATAAACTCTTCAAGATCTGACTTTCTTTCCAACTGCCAGAAAAGGCCAGTTACATAAGCACTCATCTGTCCCGCTAAATAGGAACCCAAAGGAACGACGAACAGCCAAACAACATATTGCACCTTAAGCTCAGTTATACTGCCGCTCACCAGAACATTGTAAATTAAATATGAACCGTAGACAAAGACAAACACTAAGGACGTAATAAGCCCAGTCATGGAGCCAAAACTATAACCAATTAATAGGGCGGCTACGGTACAGCCCATTAGCACGAATGTGGAAAGATTGGCCCCTGGAATTGTGGACATATTAATGGCTAATAAAACTAACCAAAGAAGAAAAATCTCTGCAAAAAAAAAGTAATCTTTGCGAATTGCTTTATTTTTATGTTCTAACATTTTATTGCTTTATAGTCTTCCCTTCTTGATGCAGTGTTAACAAAGCTTCCATTTGATCAAAAGCAAACGCTGATTTAGCCGTCTCATAACCAAAGGCCCCCTGCAATTCAGGTTGATCTGAAATGCGGTAGGCGAGCATTCGTTCATAACACCATTGCTCATCCTTATTATCCCCAGCCTGATGAAAAATCCGTGCCGCTAACGCATAAACCGCTGCTGAATCATCAAGGCCGTCTGGACTGCCATCTGCATGATAGGTACTGAAAATCTTACCGTTCGCCTGAATACTTTTATGCAGAAAATCTATGAACGTATTAACATTCACCCCGGCCTTCTGAGCGTAATCAATCGTATATAATTGTTCGACAGTGGTGAACTTTTCCGGCCAGACATAACTTCCAGTCTGCAAATTATAATTGGACGGGAAAAAGCCCTGATTATTACGAGGGGCATTTTTAAGAATATCTAAAGTACTGCGAACCGATTGCTTGGCTGGAGGAAAATCTTTAGATAAGGTTTGCAATCCCACCGGATCGATATAGAATAAAGAAATCTTTTGTTCTGCTTTTCCTATTCTGCCATCGTAGCTGTCGCAAAATACATTTTTGTCCCGATTATATCTATAGAGATTAAAGGCCATGAAAAAAGCTTTGATTTTATAAGTTGGCTCGCCAAAGTCAGTACTTGCTTCGTCTAGACTCCTCAATACTCTAAGTTGATCAACCAAGGCTGTTGCATTGTCCGGTTGTTTCTTCTGCAAATTTAGCCGCCAGTAATAATATCCTTTGGGGGCTGTAAAATACGTTTGCAGGTTATTAAGAACAGATTCAAACAGATTTTTATCCTTAACAAGCAGAGCATACTCTATAAGTTGACCCTGGGATTCTAAAAGAATATACCTGTCACTTTCTGTTCCCACACCCTGACAGCTTGTCAGCAGCCCCTCACTCGACATGAAGCGCTGAGATAATAATTGATCAATTTTCTTTTCAGTGCTGTTTGAGGCGTCAACATTAAGTAGATATTTACCAGCATAGTTACCCGGTTCCAAATGGTTTATTTTATAGTTGTAGTATATAAACGATCCAAAAAACAATCCAGCAAAAGGAATTAGGAAGATAGCAAATAATTTTATTTTCTTTTTAATTTTAAGATCCACTCCTCTTTCGCAAAGTAAACCAAACAGCCGATTGATGCCGTTAACTCATATGCCCAATTCAATGTCAACTTGTATCTTAATTTCTACATATTTCGTCAATTTCCTCCGAAATCCAATGCCAATTTCGCAAAAAAATCTAACATTGAACAAACCTAGTTTACCTTTAGGCACGCAGTTATCTCCTGTCAACTACTTATTTATGATCCTTTAACAACTAGCTCAATTTTAACTCCAATTTCTTTCCTAACACAGTGCCATACAAAACAACTTTTTTCTCGGCAGTCAATGAAACTAGATCCCTTTCGGATTTTTTCAAGGCCTCCTCAAACCATTCTTGTTGAGTCATTCCAGTTAAATCACAGATACGTCTGATACGTTGTTTTTCATAATTTGTAACGGGAAACCAAATTATATCATCCATGAAAAGCACCTCTCTTTTAGGAAATGTTAATTTTTGCCAAAATAAAAAATATCTCCTCTAACATGAAGAGATATTTATAACTCTCATCTGTTAGGAATACTCCTACAGGATTTAGCACCATACTTACGCTGGTTGCTGGGCTTCATCGGGCCAGTCCCTCCACCACTCTCGATAAGAGATTTATTCAATTAATTGTTTGTCAATGATTAATATACTAGTTGCAAATTTCGCTTTTGTCAATTCTAATTAAAAGATCTTAATGCTTCGCATTAATTTTACAAGCAGCGGCTTGATCAGCCATATCCTTTGATAAGATATCCGCATACCCTTCTTCGTGTCTTTTCAACCAGCTATTAGCATAGCTACACGTAGCCGAAGCCTTAAGACCTTTTTCTCTTAAATAATCAGCTACAACCTGCATCATCTTACCGGCCATACCTTGCCCTCTCAAGCTTGGATTTACATAAGTATGGTCTATATCCAGCTCACCGTTTTCCTTGGAAACAAATGTTGCTTCACACATTAGTTCACCTTTTTCATCGGTTGCATATATACGTCGCTCCTCATACTTCCAGTTCATCACTAATTCCTCCTCACCTGAATTTGCGAAAGTTTCGCTTGGCCTCGTGTATCCAGATTTCCCTTTCTAACTTTCCAGATTTCAGCTCACAATTCTGTCCCCCTTTCCGTTTATAAATTGCTAAAGAGAAACCTAGCAAATCTATTGGGCCAGGGTCTTACTTTTATATACTATTGAACTCTCCTGATTAATATAGTAGTATTCTTTACTGAAGTTTAGTTAATTACAAGTTTACCAGGAAACTGCGGATTTTTCATTATTAATTGTTAGATGATCCCAATCAACCGCAATTATTACCAATAGCTATTCCAGTTTATCATGATATAATACATTCAAGGGGGAAGTCCCTTAGTCTTTTTCATGGTACTTATATTTGCCCTCCGGGGACAGCAATTCGGAGGGACTTTTTTCTAAGAGCTCGTCTAACATCAAGTTAGGCATGTCTCTTTTCGTAAAATTGGGGGGTGATGTCAATCAGGTTGGTTTGGCATCACCCTTTTTAGGATGTTGCATCTTATAATTTAGTTAATCACATATTCGGCAGTCTTCGAGGCTGCTTTTTTGTATGCAGATAAAACCTGCATTCATCTTCCACTCGCAGCCCCTTAACTTGCTGGTACTAGGGACGACAATGATTTCTAAACTGCACTCTATAGCTTAGTCACCGCCGGCACCATTACTTAAGGTCAGGAAACAGCTATTGAAACCGCTCTTAAAGATGCCGCTCCTACTGACGGTCCAGACGGCGGGCACATGAAAATGGTAATACAATTTTTCTTGTCCGAAAAACAGCTAAATGATATACTAATTCTCCCAACTTAGAATTAGGAGGATGAGAGAAAATGGAGTTTTTAAATCAGCTTCAATTAGAAACTGAACGACTAATACTAATGGTTCTGGATGAATCCTTTGCCGATTTAATTTTAGATTATTATAAGCGTAATGATGAGTTTCTCCAGGAATGGGAACCTAAAAAGGAACCTGAATTTTATACGATTCGTTATCACCGAGAAGCATTACACAAAGAATTGTCCAAAATTAATGATGGGGATACATTTAGGGTCTGGCTTTTTAAAAAAGATGAGGCGTTGTCTAAAACCATTGGATCAATTGGCTTAAGCAATATCGTTCATGGGGCCTTCCTCTCATGCCATTTAGGCTACAAATTGGATCATACTGAAATCAACCAAGGCTATATGACTGAGGCCTTAAAAAAAGTTATTGAATTCGCCTTTACAAAATTAAGTCTTCATCGTATTGAGGCCAATATTTTGCCGCGCAATGCACGATCGATGCGAGTAGTAGAAAAACTCGGTTTTTATAACGAAGGCCTGGCCAAGAACTATTTGCGAATTAACGGCAAGTGGCAAGATCATATTCATATGGTTCTGCTAAATGAAGCTATGGAGTGAACTCTAATTTATCTCTTCAACAAGCCATTCTTTTTCGCCGTATTTAATAAAGTACTGTCCATCACGCTCGATCAAGTTTTTACACAACTCGCAATAGGAAGAACGGGACAGTTTCGTATCACACGGCCAAAACAACGAAATATAGGGGATCTGGTTCCTGATTAAAATATTGCCTGAAGGCAGAGGGAATTTTCGCCCATCATAAAGTTGTAATATTATCTGATCAGCCTGTACAGTTAGCGATTGAACAAAAAAGGGGACGTCTTCTACCTTTACAGGGTACAATTGATTCTGCCATTCTATATTAAAGTTATTAAGATCATCTTTTCTTAGATTAGAAGCAAATAAGTTGACAATTTCTTTCCTGATCATTTCCAAGCCATCAGCGTACCATAGACCATTCTTATCAATAAAGAGTTCTGGGGCGCGTAAATTACTCAAGATATTGCCTCCTTGCCATAAAAATAGTAATTAACTATCAATAAGATATCTTCTTTATCATTCCACGATTATCCTTTATTTCCTCCTTGTCAACGTGTTTTGATTGCACACCATTTGATGCAGCCTTTCGTTTTTTTTCATCGCGGAGTACAATTATAAAAGATCGCAGAAAAGATTCAAGTTAAGGAGGAAAACGCCATGATCCAGGGTAAAGGATTGTCCCACTTGGAGCTTAGCGAAGTTGCCCGGCGAATGCGCCGCCATATTCTGAAAATGACCCACAAAGCCAAGGGAGGACACCCAGGAGGCTGCTTGTCAGCAACAGACCTCCTTGACGTTTTATATATGAACGTTCTCCGCGTCGATCCACAAAACCCTCATTGGGATAAACGGGATTTTTTCTTTTTATCTAAGGGACATGCGGCGCCGGCACTATATGCAGCCTTATGCGAACGGGGTTTTTTCCCGGAAGAAGAGCTTCTCACTTTTCGTGAAGCCGAGAGTAGGCTTCCTGCTTATCCAAGCTGTGAATCAACCCCAGGTGTTGATATGGCATCAGGTTCGCTGGGACAAGGTCTATCTATTGCCAATGGAGCAGCACTAGCGGCGAAACTTAAAGGTTCTGATCAACGTGCCTATGTGATGCTGGGTGATGGAGAATTGCATGAGGGTCAAGTCTGGGAGGCTATGTTAACGGCTGCTCATTACCATTTAGATAATGTTTGCGCCATAGTCGACTACAACAAATTGCAGCTTGACGGTCGTCTCGACGAGGTAAAATCGTTAGGAGATCTGCCGGGAAAGTGGAAAGCTTTTGGCTGGAATGTCCTCGAAATCGATGGGCACGATTTCGCAATGATTGAGAAGGCTTTTGCACAAGCTCAAGAAGCCAAGACACGGCCAAGTGTGATTATCGCCCATACGATTAAGGGAAAAGGTGTATCTTTCATGGAAGATCAAGTCGACTGGCATGCGGCTGCTCCCAGTGATGCAGAATTAAAAATTGCACTAGAGGAGTTGAAGTAAATGACAAAGATTGCACCACGTCAAGCTTACGGGGAAGAACTTGTTCGCTTGGGGCAAGAGAATCCTGATATCGTTGTCCTCGATGCAGACGTCGCCAAAGCCTCAATGACATATTTGTTTAAAGAAAAATTCCCTGAGCGATTTTTCGACTTAGGAATTTCAGAGTCCGATATCGTAGGAACAGGTGCCGGCTTCGCCGTTGCCGGGAAAATTCCATTTATAAATGCCTATGCAAATTTTCTACTCGGAAACGGCTGGGAGGAAATCCACATTTCGATTGCCTATGCAAACCAAAATGTAAAAATTGTTGGGCACAATATTGGCGCCTCTTCCGGCAAAGATGGCCCAACCCATTTGCCCTTTGAAGATATTGCTCTAATGCGTGTTTTGCCGGGCATCATGATTGTGGAGCCGGCTGATGCCATAGAAATGCGCAAAGCGGTGCGAGCGGCAGCCCAGCACCAAGGGCCGGTTTATCTGCGAGTCGGGCGCTTGCCGATTCCCCTTGTCACCTGTGAAGAGGATCCCTTTGAGCTGGGGAAAGCCCGTATCTTAAGGGAAGGACAAGATGTAACCGTCATAGCCACTGGGGCAATGGTTGCCAAAGGGCTGGAGGCAGCCGAGGAGCTTGCCTCACTTGGAATTTCAGCTGAAGTCATTAATCTTCATACCATAAAGCCTTTAGACGAGGAGACACTACTGCGCTCAGTTCGAAAAACCGGTGCCGTGGTCACTGCTGAAGAACATACGATCCTCGGCGGAATGGGAAGCGCTGTAGCTGAACTTTTGGTTGAGGAATTTCCCGTTCCCTTACAAAGAGTTGGCGTTAAAGATCGTTTTGCCGTTTGTGCTCCCTATGATGAATTGCATGATATCCTGGGCTTAACGGCAAAGACAATAATAAAATCCGTCCAAGATGTGATTCGCAAAAAGCGTCAATAGTCATTCGTATTCAACGTTATGATTTTTCCAGTAGTAAGAAGCAACACCCTATTTACTCAAACTAAAAAAATACCCCCACCGTCATGATGGGGGCTAATCGAGATAAGACTAGAAATTTATGAGGATGAATCGGTCTGTTAAGGCATTTGGAGACCTTTAATATTACGCTATGGTTGCCCAAAGCGAAAACTTTAGTAAAAAGCAGATTGAGAACTATGTCCAGGAGCTGCTTCACCATAAAATATATGATTATCAGTTATTAACCCGGCAGCCTCATAGGAGCACCTTTCAAGAACACTAGAATAAGAATTGGCCTTTTCCACGAAGAATTCAGCCATTTTGGCAGCATCTTCTAACGTGTCAAAAATTAAAAGTGTATAGCTATAAAGCACCTTGTTTTTAACACGGAATATTGTATGTGGTATATTACTCTTTTGAGCCAGTGAAATTAGCACTGGCTTTCTGCCTATTCTCATTAAAATGCTCAATGCCTCTAATGACACACAATTATTTGTCATTGATATTGATATAGCTTTCTGCATATTACATTTATTGTTAACTTTAAGATCAATATTGTATTCTTTAGCCCACTCCTTGGTCATTTTGTTGTATAAATCGCGAACGCCCAAAACTGCGAGAGTATACTTGCCAATTAATGAATCTGGCATATTATCGAATTCTACTGGGGTAACTCCAATAACGATATTTCTTTTTCCCATCTAACATCACTCCTATCATAATTTTTCTTTATAGATAAATCTTTAAGCATATTGAATATAATTATTAAAATTTAAATTTTTGCGTTTTTTAGATATATATTTGACTAAAATCGAATTTTTAATTGATTTATTTTTCGCAATAATTTAATTTATTTAAGTATAGCACTTTATTTTACAGGAATAAAATTGCTATTTCGAATTCTGTGATAATATAATTTAATTCTGAAATTTTCTCCTAATCACATATCAAGATAAAACGAATACCTAATATCGCCAGTGCAGGCAATTTGGTATGGAAAAGAGCGTTAAAAAAGAGGCCACTCTTAAGGTTAGAGTGGCCTCTTTAGATCAATCCATTTCTATTTAATTTTATTGTTACGTATCATTGCCTATAGTAAATGCCTGGGCAATTTGTTTACCAACAACATGATAACTTCTGCTTTCAGGCGCAAATATTAATGGTTTTATTCCAATTTCAAGAATGTTTATGATTTTACATTCTAAATTAATCGGAAATTCCTTGATATAAGGTGCATCAACCAGATCACTTTTTACCGCTGTTAGACCGGTATGAGCAAATTTGTTTTCCTTTTTTCCAGATGCTAAGCCAAAATAATCAGCTTCTTTAATAAAGTTTTCTGACGGAATATTTAGAGAGAAGGCCTTTTTAGCTAGAAGGCTGCCGTAAGTATAAGTAGCTTTGCGTAGTGAAACCGCGACACAGGGCGGAGATGAACAACAAATACCGGTGTAGGATAAACTAAGGTTTTTGCTCCCATACTTTTTTTCATCTATTTCACCTCTTATGTTATTAACCAAACTATTTGGCAAGGATCCTATTCTTAAAGATAAAAAGCTCAACCGTTTAAAAGCGTATAGCAAATTTTGTAAGATAAGATAAGAAATTAATTTCAAAGTGAACTCGTTCAGCTAAAGCTGAACATCGGAACTTTGGTGACGAAAGCGCCTAGCCTATAACAAATGCTATCGAGCTGAAGGATGGAGTCTCCCCCACCGAAGCAAAAGATGTATTCAAGCTATGCTCTAATATGTATAACTTTAGCCCAATCAGGGACTGTTCCGTCTCCGAACAATATTACAATGACTTTCATCCTTTGCGGGGGATGATCGGGCCATGGGGTTTGTCCATCAGTAATGACAATTCCTAGTTGAGGTAAAGGCTTTAATCTTGCCGCGGCTTCTAAGCCAACTCTCATATCTGTTCCGCCGCCACCCGTAAGCTGAATCTGTTCTGGACGAAACACTCGGCGACAAAACTCAACTGTCTGATCAACAGCCAAAACGTAAATTTTCTCCTTTTGTGCCAAGAACCTTAAAATACCGGATATTTCGGCCAATGCCTGAGAAAGCATTTTCTCAGACATACTTCCGCTGGTATCCGCCACCACCGCCACTGAAGGCAGAGGACAGCGCAGGGACGGAAATATAACATTTCCCTTTCCCATCAGTCCATGCCGGCGCGAGGGACGGCAGTATGAATAATCAGTGGCCCCGGTTGTATCTGCAGCAGCAAATCGGATAGCCGCAGCAAGCTGTTTCCGCCAGTCAACTTTAGGTTGAAGCTTGTCTTCTGCCCAGCGATGCCAATGCCCCGGAACACTGCCCTGACTTCTGGCATGTTCTCTGATTTGTTGAGCAACACTGCGGCGAATTAAGTCTCCTTCAGTAAGACTGACTCCAGATGAAGACCCTTTGCTGGGTGGTTGATCCTCCCAAGACGCCATTTGACCGGTTGCACAAGAACCGGACAGACCGGAACCCGGCCTGGGAGAAGAATTCAGAACCGGTGAACCTGAAGTTTGATTCTTCTTTTGATAAACTAACGGCAACTGTTCCTGTTTCTCCAAAACAGCATAGTATTCCTCTGCCAAAAGGCTTTCCGGTTGTCCGATATGATCGGGAGTTACAGGTTGAGCCGGAAATTTTACACCTTCACGAATAAGGTCATCATTGATTTCCGCATCTGTTGCTATATTACTTAAACGTGGATTAAAACCCTTCATCCTTTCAGAGTGGTTACGGAGAAGATGACAAATTTCATGGTACAAAGCACCCTCGATAACTTCGACCGGCCACTGGGATAATCCCGAAGGGTCATAGTAGAGCCTCCAATACATATCAACCGCCATTGTTTTTAAACCACGTTTGGGAATCGGGCGAAGAGCCCAGGCGGCTGAGGCTAAATAAGGGCGTTCTTTCACCAAGCGGATGCGGGCTGCCTGCAGCTCCAAGGGAAAAATCAAGCCTGCAACACCTCCAAACATTTAATAGCATCAATCGTTTCCATAATGCCGGACTTTTCACCGGCTTCAAAAGTTCCGAAGTCAAAAATATCATGAGCGACATCAATTCTTCTCGTTCGCTCTCTCTGATTCAGTATTGCCTCAGGATACTTGTGAAACTTCATTGTCTGATCATGTACATAATAAAAAGCCGGAGTATTTGGAGAACTCCTCCGATAACGCGGCAGAAAAACAGGAGGATAATCCTCAAATATTATTTTTAATAGTGGGGCAGTATCTTTTAAGCAGATGGAAAATGTATGGATTTGCTTGTCTGAAACGCAAATTGCCGATGAACAAACCGGCTCATTCTTTCCCATTGTATAAAGCCGGTACTCTCTTTCACCTGAAGGACTCACAAGGATTTCCGTCTTCCATCTGGTTTTCCGGTTTTGATGCAGTCTCTCCAGATCTTCGATCCAGCCTTGAGGAAGTGCGATATTAAAAACAGCAAAGAGATGACGGGCCCAGAGCTTGGAGCCTTCATAGTTGTAGATGTCCAGCCGGGATTCCTTTATCATTTCTAGTCTCACTAAAACTCGGCCTGATAGCCCCATAAAACTTTCTTTCCAGGGAATATTGCAATACTCATGAATAGGATTCACATTAAGCCACCTTTTTGCAGCAATGGTGCAAATTCCTTTAATTCGTTCTGTGGTAACGATAATTCCGGTTTCTTCGCTGCAGCTAATTTTTTAGCTGCAACTGCTGCGATATCCTTTTTCCCAGAGTCTAAGGCTCGGGCAAGAACACACCATGCGGCGGACCAACGTTCTTCAGTCAGGCTGCCTACCGCTGCGTTAACAACTGATGTCAGTATGGCAAAAGCTAGGTCTCCGCGATCCGGCAGCACCAAATACACTGGATTTGCTAAGATCTCCTCAGGATCAGGCAAATCAAGTTCCCTGCGCCAGGATAGAAATTCCAGACAGGCTCCTTCACCAATACATCCGCCTATGAGAGAAGCAACTACATCCTCTTCGGCTCGCACGGTTTCCGCCGCTGCCAATAACCTAGCCGCCATGGACCAAGACCTGGGAGACGGCCAGGCTTTACCGACTTGAGCTTCATCCTTCGGTAACTGTAACAATAAGTGGGGGCGATGACGGATAAAGGAGGCTACAAACACTTCTTTTTCCGCTATCGATTCCTCCCAGGTCGAAGTGAGATGCGGCAAATCAGCAATAGACCAGCCGTTAAGCACACCATCAACCCAACTGAAAGTGTCCAGAGACCAAAAAAGATGGCAGAACCTATTGGCCAAAGGCGCAGAAAGATCCCACCCACCTACGGCCTGTTCCGGCGGGTTTGCCGATGCAACGACGGATACCCCGATAGGTAAAGCTAAATCTCCAACTACCCTTTCTAAGACAACCCTTAATAAAGCAGACTGAACCGCAGGCGGAGCTGTAGATATTTCATCCAAAAAAAGCAGACCTTTTCCAGCCCGTGCCAAGCGATGAGCCCAGGCCGGCGGCTCCATGCGAACGCCTTCTTCCCCAATTACCGGTAGACCCGAAAAATCTGAAGGTTCACGAATGGAGGCCAAGACAACTTCGAGCGGAATTCCTAGAGCATCCGCAAGCTTAGTAACTGATGCTGTTTTTCCCACACCCGGAGGACCCCAAGTTAGAACTGGGATTCCTGCCTGAATGGCGATGGCAAGAGCACAAACTGTACCAGACATAACGTTTCGCACCTCTATATAGGCCCAAGCTGTGCCGCTATCGTACAGCAGTACCCTAAGACCCTTATTATTTAATTAAATCCTTTCCATTTCACCTTGATAATATAACTAAATTTTCTATTTCATCTTTTGCCCTCCGAGAAAGGGGATAAATCGAAGAAACTGCCCTATAGGCAGCCTGTCGTTATGAATGGAACCCCAAGGTTCAATTATGGAGAATAAAACTTAAAAGAAGATGAGTAATATCTGAAAAATTTAGGGTTAAAAGCCTGCTGTCTAAGCAGCAGGGCTAGTTGCATATGCTTACCTATTAGGCAGATACTCAGATCCGTTGGAATGTCTTATTATCTAAAGTTCCTTCAGTATAACCGATGTGCCAAACTTTCTTCTTTGAGCAAGCTGAATACCAGATACGTAATTTCGTTGTATTCCCGTGCTCTATAACAAAACTGCTCCGATAAATGTATCCATTATCCCACCTGGGCCCTGAGCTGGGTTCAATTAAGGCCCTCTCAAAGGGGATACTAAGTTCTTTGGGTTGTGCCATTGGTGCAGTTGCATAAAATAATTGACAACTATTAATAGTTTCTCTTTTAGGCCAACCCGCAATTAAGAACTCAATCCTTTGTTCGGGATAATTGGGTTTAGCTGCTATATGCCAAGGAATATATCCCCCATTCCATGTATCCCAGGGAGAACTGCAAGGTTGACCTTCACTCCATGTCAAGCCGTTTTTCGAAGTATACAGATACATTGTAAATCGCGAATCAGTAGTCCACATATACCATTCTTGAGCACTTTTACGCCAAATGGTAGGAGATAAAACTAAACCTGTTTTTGTAAAGTCCCACGCTTTTTGAAAACAAAGGACTTTATTACTTAACTCATGGGTTGGACTTATTTTTCTTGCCCATATTTTCTCAAAAGCGTTGTTACTATATTCACGCCAATATAAAATCAGTGTATTATCACCTGAATCATAGACTAATTCAGGGTCAGAATTATAATTTTTGTCCAAAATCCCGAAGGGCTTTGGAGCTAAAGGGTTCTTTATACCTGGTGGATTAACCCAGTTGATCCCATCCATACTCACCAGGAGACTTGGATTTTCGCACGCACTATTAAAATTCGGATACGGTGTAAGAGCCATCCAATAACGAAAGTTCCCCCAAGCCTCCATTCCATATTCTGTTTTAAAATCAATGACACTTGGATGAACAACTTGGCCAGAATGATCATATGTCGGGGTTACAATATAGTTAAATGCATTAATTAGAGACTTGTTCAGTACTTTTTGGGTTAAATCATGTGGCCTCGGTTCTGAAGCAATTACTGAAACAGATTTCTGAGTAATAGATTTCTGAGTGAGAACTTCAAGTGGGCCATTCTTGAATGAAAATAACCCAAAAGAGTAAAAACCTGCGGCTGTCCCTGCGATCATTTTAATGAAAGTTCTTCGTGACGTCATAAGTTAACCCCATTATCTATTATTATAAACTTGTTTGAGACCAGGAACATTTACAGATATCATCATATCAACAGTATATAGTTAAATAGAAACCCGATCCATACTCCAATTTCTGGCTTAATGTCAAGGAAATGTTTTAGCGAATAATCTGAACATTTTACCTCAACAAAAAATGCGTTGGCGAGAAGCACTTACCAACGCATAAACTATTTGCCATAGTCATTTGGCCTTATTCGAAAATAGAGCTAAAGCTGAACCATCGAGACTTCGGTGGGAGTCGAAACTCATTACTCCTGTCCCAACCCTTTGAGCTGCACTAATACTTGCAATTCCGGCACGATCTACTCTAAACACTGGACTCTTTCCCAAAGTAAAACCAGCATAGAAATCGTTAGAATCAAGCCAGAACTAATCAAAATCTGGCACTTTCTTTCAATAATAGCTAACAGGCAAAGAAAGCGAAACTGGTTTTTCGCCTAGTGAATATAGTTGTTCAAGGAAACTTAAACGTCAGATGTTCCAAAAATCTGGAACTTATTGACCATTTGATTTAGCTCTTCAGCTAAATCACTTTGTTCCTGAGCGATCGTAGAAATATTACCAAGGGCTTTTGCTGTATCATTCATGCTTATTGAGATTTGTCCTGAATTCGAAGCGCTTTGCTCTGTCGATGCAGCAACCGACTCAATAGTCCTTAAAACTTGCTCAGTTGAAGTAGAAATTTCATCAGCGTTTGATTCGAATTTCTGGATTAACTCATATACAAAGTCCATATCCTCATCATATTGCCTGCTCGTTTCAACCATCTGTACGTAGTCATTAGTTACAGGCCCATTGATATAATCCAACAGATCCCGTGCATAGTCCGAGAGATTTCCGAATACTGTTTGGACTTCTTTAGTAACTGTTTGAATGCTTGAAACCGTTTTCGCCGATTGTTCCGCAAGTTTACGAACTTCTTCTGCTACTACAGCAAAACCTTTTCCGCTCTCTCCTGCCCTAGCAGCCTCAATTGCAGCATTCAGAGCCAATAAATTAGTTTGGCTCGCAATATTAGAAATAATATCTGTCATATTTGTAATTTCGTTAACCATTTGTCCGCTCTCAATGGCCCTTAAGATATGCTCTTGTTTCTGTGTATAAATTTCTTTGCTAAGATTAGCCGCATTTACAGTATCGGTTTTTAGATTTTGAACTCGTTCCTTAATTTCCCGCGTGCGTTCTGTACCTTTATCGGCCATATCAAGGAGTTGCTTGGTAGAATCTAAGATTATCTGGCTCGATGCACTCACTTCTTCTGTCGCTGCAGTATTTTCTTCCATGCCTGCAGCAATTTCTTGAGTCGATGCATTGACCATCTGGGTTTGGGCAGAAATCTCTCTAATAGACGATGAAATGGTTTTACTTTCTGTATTCAATTGATTCGAGTCCTGCAGTATTTTTTTAAGCAAGCCTCTGATACTTTCAATAAATTGATTAAAACTTTCGGTCAGTTGACCTAATTCATCGTTTCTGTAGATCTCGCCCCTTATAGTGAGGTCACCGCCCCCAGCTTTATCCATAAGTGTATTGAGTTGTCCAATAGATTTTACTATTCCCCGGTAAGTAGAAAATAGTAGAACTGATAGGACAATAGTTAAGAATATGCCAAGTCCAGCTATTACCATTAAATTCTTTCTGAAATTGTTAGCATTAATATCCGTCTGCTCAACCATGGTTTCATTTTCCGAATTCGTTTTATCGACAATTTGATTCACCAATGAATCCATATCGTCCGTTGGTTTTCGATCAATACCTTTCACAAGCCCATCAACAATATGTAAACTTTCCCTGTTATTCATATCATAGTTTTTAATAGCTGAAGTGTATTTTTCAAAAAGCTCTTTATGATTGGTTATTAAAGAATCAACTGAAACGGTACTCATCCCTTGTTTAGCCATATCTTCTTTAAGCTTTTTCAAAAGAGTTTGAACAGTTTTATTCTCTTGTTGAAACTGAGTGTAGTAATTCTGGAAAGATTTCGGGTCATTACCTCTTATCAACGTATCCTTCCAATTTTGCACTTGCTTTTTGAACTCAACTTGAGCTTGTCTTGATTCGTTAACCATATTAGTAAATGCCATTATTTTTCGTACATTCTCTCGATTTAGCTTATTCAGGCTTTCAAAGTTAGCAAAAGATAAACTACTAGAGCCTAGGATATAAATCAAAACAAATCCTAGCAATAAAGATAATCTGACACCAATCCCTTTACTATTCTTGCTGCGGCTATTTTTCAATTTTTTCCTCCTATTATCTAACATTACGTTATTTTTAAGCATATTGTAGCATATAAATATGTTGAACTTAAGACATAGCTGCGTTTGAAGAAAACACCTTTTTTAGGTCTGCCATAAAACAGGTCCCATGGTTTGCAGGTTGATAACAATATTCGACATATTTCGTTATATTCCTCTGCAATATTTAATTAACTAACATTCGCCTCACATACTTTTTAGCCGACACCAAAAGGCGCCGCTGCATAACGAATATTTATACGTTTTAAAAACAAAACTCTGCATATAAGTGGATGATTTAAACCACTATTTATGCAGAGTTTTGTTTAATGAGGAGCGCTTATGCATTGCAACGGTCTTTTTTATCAGTATTAAAGCATCAGACAAGTTGCCGCCGCCATTCTTTTACTAACTTCATCTGTAATCAATGTTTTAGAAATGTTCATCGCCTCAATAATCTTCTGAAAGCGCTTGTATAGAGGATTTTCAACAATGCGAAAATGTAATTTTAGGCAAGGAGCAAGTGACGTAAGGATTTAGTCATAGATCAATTAGACAATTAACCAAGTTTTATTAAAGAAGGAAGAATAAGATTCTGCTTAAGGGAAAACTTAATTTATGAGGTGAGCTTATGAAAACCCTGATTCTTGGTGGCGGAGTTGGTGGAATAGTTGCTGCTAATGCTTTAAAAAATACTATGGGTCCTTCAATGAAGGTAACTTTGGTTGACCGGGAACCAAACCACTATTTTACTCCTTCTTTTCCTCGCTTAATGATCGGAGAAACGAAGCCCTTAAAAATAACCAGGCAGCTAAACATTTTGGAAAAAAAGAAAATCGAAGTTTTACATAGAGAAATTGAAAATATCGATCTTATTGAACATTTGGTAACTACTAACCGGGAACAACTAGAATATGACTATCTCATAATATCCCTAGGGGTTGAATACCATCCGGAAACTGTACCAGGCTTTAGCGAATTCGCTTTTAATGCTTACGATTTTTATGACGTGGTGAAAATAAACCAAAGATTAATGAATTTCACTTCCGGCCAGATCGTATTTTTTATTTCCAGCGTACCTTATAAATGCCCCCCAGCGCCTTATGAAATGATGTTTCTTCTTGATCAGTTCTTCCGTCAACGTGGGCTTCGCCATAAGATCAAACTCACTATAGTTACCCCAGACTATTCACCCGAACCTATAGCTCCACCAAAAGTTGGTCAAAGCGTTAGAAAAATGTTGGACGATAAGGATATTGAATTGATTACTGAGGCCAAAGTTATAAAGGTTGAAAGGAACTTATTAATGTTAGATCACAATACAAAGGTTCCCTCAGATCTTTTGCTTGGTATAGCTTCTCATTGGACCCCCAAAGTAATACGTAATACAGACTTGGTAGACAAAAGCGGATACATTGAAGTAGATCAATTAACTCTGGAAACAAGGTATCCCGGTGTTTATGCAATTGGAGATGCAACAGCGATCAGATTACCTGTCTTAGGTGCCTATGCTCCGAAAGCAGGATCTTTTGCACATGCCCAAGCAGTCGTCGTAGCAAAAAACATTCGTCTATTATCTCGAGGGTTGAAACCCAAATTTCGTTATGAAGGGAAAGGCTTGTGCATCATGAATACCGGGTTCGGTCGAGCCCGTTATTCAACAGTTCATTATTATAAGAAGCCTCAACCTTATGTTACTTTATTACGCCCTTCAAAATTATCTTATTATGCAAAATTAGCTTTTGAAAAGTATTGGTTTAAACGATGGTTTTAGTTTGGCCATGCAAGTAGCAGCACAAGACCAGCAGCTAGGCTTTATCACGGCGACTTTTGTTCTTAAGCTTAGCTGTGCTTAAGCGGTGGAAGTGAGAAGTAGTAGAAGCCATAAACCTGGCCTGTATGAAGCCAATGCATATGGTTGCCGGCCATACCGAAATGAATTTAAATCCAGAATGTATTTAATGGCCTCTTCATTATTCCACTCAGAAATCAGATTGTGCACCGGGTGTATTACATCCATTTTTCTGAGATTTATGGTATGATAATACAGTAAAAAAGTCCTTATAACCTTTTCTAATAGCCATATTCCAATCATTTGTTCGAAGTTACCGAACAAATGATTGGAATATGGCTCAATATTAGGGTGAGGTGACAATTGTGAAAAAAATCATGGTTATTGAGGATCACCAAAAAATCAGAGATGAGCTTTGCAAATTTCTAATTCAAAACGGCTATGATTGTCTTGCACCGGAAAGCTTTGAAACAATAATCGAACAGATTCTTTCATCTGCTGCCCAGCTTATACTATTGGATATCAACCTTCCTGTTTATGATGGATATCATATCTGCCGTGAAGTCCGAAAGCTCAGCGAAGTTCCCATTATTGTCGTAACCAGCAGGGACACTGAAATAGATGAGCTATTGGCAATGAACCTAGGAGTCGATGATTTTGTAACAAAACCCTACAACACACAAATTCTTTTAGCAAGAATTGCAACTGTTTTAAAACGAGCATATCACGAGGCACCGTCTGAGAAGCTGCTTTGCGGGAATTTCACAGTCAATCTGGCTAAGAGCTCCCTTGAATACAGGAACATTACTTCAGAGCTTACGAAAAATGAATTAAAAATTCTCACCTGCTTATGTGAAAAAAAGGGCGTTATAGTTAGCCGTGACGAGTTGATGCGCTATCTTTGGGACAGCGAGCTGTTCATTGACGACAATACTTTGACTGTTAATATGACTCGATTGCGCCGAAAGCTGGAAGAAATAGGCTTAACGAATGTCATTGAAACCCGCCGGGGCCAAGGGTATATCATGTTATGAAAATTCAAGATTTTTTAAAGGAGAAAATGACATATATTTTATGTCATATTTTTGTATGCGTCTTGTCCGTGTCCATGCTGGTCGCTTTGAATCCTGCAGGGGGAAAGGCCTTTTCAACTCTGATCTGCTGTATCTATCTCCTTGGAGCCTTGATTCCCCTGGCGGCGGAATTTATTAAGAAAAGGAATTTTTACAACAATCTTTTGCAGAGTTTTGAATGTCTTGATCGAAAAAACCTCATTGCCGAGGTGATCTCCAAACCGGACTTTTATGAGGGCGCTTTATTTTATGACATCCTGAAGCGTTCCAACAAGGCCTGTCTCGAAGAAATTAACAGCTATAAAAATATACAAGAGGAATACCGAGAATATATTGAGCTTTGGGTACACGAAATAAAAACACCCATTTCATCATCTAAGCTGATCGCCCAAAACAACCGGAGCGAAGCAGTGAACAGCATTCTGGATGAGCTTGACGCGATCGAAGGCTACATAGAACAAGTGCTTTATTACGCTAAAAGCAAAACGGTTGAAAAGGATTATATTATTAAGGAAATCAGCCTTGAAAAGCCTGTCTTCTCTGCTCTAAAGCGGAATTCCTCTATGCTGATTAGCTCAAAAATTTCGGTTTCAGCGGAAAATTTAAACAACAAGGTTTACTCTGATCTAAAATGGCTTGAATTTATTCTGCACCAGCTCATTATTAACTCTATAAAATATGCCAAGGATTCAGAGACATGGATCCGGATATCGTCCCAAGAAGAGGAAAACTCCTGCATCCTCCAAGTTTCAGACAATGGAATTGGCATTGAACAAAGTGAATTGCCAAAAGTATTTGAAAAAGGCTTTACCGGCACAAACGGAAGACTCAGGGGCAAGTCGACGGGCATGGGGCTCTACATTTGCCAAAAGTTGAGTGACAAGCTGGGGATATCCATCACCGCCGAATCGACAGTTGGCAAAGGCACAACCATAACACTGGTTTTCCCCAAAAACTCAATGACGGATATTGTCCATCTTACAAAAACGTAAGCTTATTGTAAGCTAAAGCTATGGGAACAGACTGTCGGGCCATTTAAAATTGAACCAGAAATACAAAAAATATGGAGGAAATTATGGTTGAAATTTTAAAGGTCGCAAATGTCGAAAAATACTATGGCAACAAAGGAAATCTAACCAAAGCGCTGAATCAGGTAAGCTTCACTGTAAATGAAGGCGAATTTACCGGAATCATGGGATCAAGCGGCAGCGGAAAGACAACCCTGCTCAACTGTATCTCCACCGTCGATTCCGTAACCACAGGCAGCATTCAGATCCGGGGCAAGGATATCACGGCCATGAAAAGCCGGCAGCTGGCAAGGTTCAGACTTGAGGAACTTGGCTTTATGTTTCAGGACTATAACTTGCTTGATACCCTGACTGGGCTGGAAAATATTATCCTTCCCCTTTCAATCGCAGGAATTGCTCATAAAACTGCGTTGAAAAAAGTACATGAGCTGGCCAAACGATTGGATATCGAAGACATCATCAGAAAATTCCCCTACGAATTGTCCGGCGGACAGCGTCAAAGGATTGCCGCGGCGCGAGCAATCATCATGAATCCGGCGCTCATTCTGGCCGACGAACCGACAGGCGCCCTGGACTCGAAATCAGCCAGGATGTTAATGGAATGCCTGGAAAATCTGAATCAAGAGCTTGGGGCAACCATTCTGATGGTAACCCATGACGCTTTCACAGCAAGCTACTGTCATCGAATTCTTTTTATTAAGGACGGAAAGCTGTTCAATGAGCTGATCCGAGGGAATGCTTCCCGAAAGGAGTTTTTTGTCAAAATCATCGAGGTCGTATCCCTTCTCGGAGGTGACACAGCCAATGTATTTTAAGCTGTCCCTTCGCAATGTCAAAAAGAGCTTTTCAAATTATACACTTTATTTCCTCACACTTTCATTTGGTGTCTGTCTTTTCTATGTCTTTAACTCAATCGAAGCCCAAAAGGCAATGATGCACATCTCAAAGTCTACCCTTGAAATTATGAAAACAATCACCTGGATCATGAACGGGATATCAGTTTTTATATCGTTTATCCTAGGCTTCTTAATTGTGTACGCCAATAATTTCCTCATCAAAAGAAGAAAGCGGGAATTTGGGATCTACCTGACTCTGGGTATGGAGAAATCCAAGGTGTCTGCAATCCTCATTATCGAGACATTTATTATTGGCATTTTTTCTCTCACAGCCGGACTTTTAGCAGGCATTTTCTTTTCTCAGGGACTGTCTGTTGTGACAGCAAGCCTTTTTCAAGTGGATATGACAGCTTATACTTTCGTATTTTCCTTAAACGCCCTGCTGAAAACTATCCTGTATTTCGGGATCATCTTTTTAATTGCCATTGCCGTCAATACTTTGTCGATCTCCAAATATAAACTTATCGACCTGATCAACGCCGGAAAACAAAATGAAAAACAATGGGTCAGAAAACCAATCATTACCTTTCTAATGTTTGTTCTTGCGATCGTATTCATTGGCGCAGCCTATAAAATGGTTCTGAACTATGGAATTGCCTCCTTCGACCGTAAAATCATCATAGAATGCCTTCTTGGAGCAGTGGGAACCTTTTTGCTTTTTGCTTCTTTGTCGGGTTCACTGATTGACTTTTTCAAAGCCAACGAAAGACTGTACTACAGAAGACTGAATATGTTCATCATGCGGCAAATTAGCAGCCGGATTAACACAGCGCACATTTCCATGTCCTTTATCAGCTTAATGTTGTTTGCCACAATTGGAATTTTCTCTACAGCCATCGGAATGACCGGTGTACTGAATAAAGGTTACGCGGATGCTGCTCCGTTTGACATCAGTGTTCGGTCAAACGAGAATGTTAATATTATCCAAGAATTATCTGATAAGAACGGCATTGATGTCAGTAAATATGCTTCAAGCTCATGCCAATATAAGCTTTATAAATATAAACCACAGGCGTTGACCACCGGACTTGTTTTTCAAAAGGTTGAAAAATATTTGCCGCAAGGCTCTGAAGACACGATCAGAAAAAAAATTTACCCGCTGCCGATTTATTTCATGACACTTTCCGATTATAACAAAATCCTTGCTCTAAAAAAGGAACAAAAAATCACCCTGGCAGATAATCAAGCAGCAGTCCTCACACAATTTGCCTGGGCGGACGCAGATTACCAGGAATGCCTTCAACAGTTTATCTCCCAGGGGAACAAGCTTAATCTCAACGGCACCGAATTCTCTATCTACCCTCAGTTGCAGGCGAAAGGAATTGAAAACGACAGCGACAACATGATGCTGCTTATACTTCCGGATAAGATGGCTGCCGATGGAACTGTAGTCAAAAGTGTACTCTGTTTTGATTGTCAAGGAGATTCCGTCGCCCAGCAGGATAAGTTCCTTGCGTCCTTTAAAGCATCGCCCAAAACATCGTCGGAAAAGCTGGAAGCAGTTTCGAAAAACGCCATAGTTGCTCAAGGCGGTGGTTCAAAGGCTATTATAGCTTTTGTAGGGATCTATGTCGGAATTATATTTCTGATTACAAGTGCTGCCGTACTTGCTATGCAGCAACTTTCCGAGGCGACTGACAATAAGCACAGATACGCGATTCTTAAGAAAATTGGAGCGGATAACAAGGAAATAAGCCGCGCAATTTTTAAACAGACGGCCATTTATTTCTTAATCCCCCTGGCTGTCGCCTGTATTCATTCCATTGTTGGGATCAAAGTAGCCAATAACGCAATACGTATGGTCGGCAGCCTGAATGCCACCGCAAACACCATGATGACTGCCGGCATAATTCTTATCGTATATGGTGCGTATTTCATCGCAACGTACTGTTGCAGTAGGAACATAATACTTAAGCAATAAGTTGCAACATACTTCCACTTTTCATTTTTAGACCCCCACTTCTTAAGTGGGAGTGGGTCCTTCATAAACTTCAGGTGGGGTAGAGTCCCCACCTGAAGCCCCGATGTCCTGCTTTATCTGAACGAGTTCACTAATTTCAGTCATCCATCTCTACAGCCAAAAAAGCTGTCCATTCAAGTGTCACATCAGTCAAATTCCGGTAAAAATCAACCTTCGAGTTAAGACATACTGAATCACAAAAGAGTTGTAACCACACATTTAAATGTCTTGTTAAAAGCTCTTCTCCAAATTCCTTCTTGTCAGACAAATTGAGTGCATAGGCCAAAGCTTCAAACTCAACGGCAATATGGTCCGGTAATTCCCCTTGATTAGAAAGCAACTGCAGTCCGATATTTCGATAAAGCAATTGTATATCAACAGTACATTGCCCCATGATCGTGCCTTGCTCATGTTTCGGTCTGTCTGTTCGCCATACCGCTTCATAAGGCGGACATGGCGGCGCTGCCGGTCCGACAAACAATCTCTCATATTCTTGACCAAGCAAATCTTGTTCCGAAACCAAAGCTGTGAATAACTTTTCTACAGCAGGTATTCTGTTCTTTTTCATGCACAAAGACCAACTGCTGATGAAGTTTTCATGATAAGCCGAACTAGCCCAAAGCTCTAACCTAGCTCGATCTGGAGGACTCCACCAATCACTGAGAATTTGAGTAACCTGCATCAGTGAGCTCAAATTATAAATTTCGCTGTCGTTGGTTTTTTCCACAATTAAGCTCCTTTCAGGATTTCCTTATCGGCTAATTCATGTCCTTCCAAAGCCATTGATTCTTTAACGTTTAATAAATGATAGCCAAGAGAAATTAGTAATGCCAATAAAGCAACCAGGCCAAAGATTATTACATATTCAACCCAAGTCGGTGCATATTGTCCAACCAATTGAAATACGGAATTTCCAGGAGTATAGGTGCCGATAGAGGTTCCAGGAGCCAGCTGTATCAGAGGATTGGCCATGCCCACTGTAGTCAGCTCAATCTGAAATGCATAAACACCGACCAATATTAAACTTGCGGATACTGCAGTCAAGCCAACTCGGCGATGTATCCAAGGTGCAGCAAAAAGGATTAACGGAATAATTCCGCCAACCACCCATTCCAACCAGAATAAGACGGCAAAATTCCCTCCGGGTAAAATCATTTTTAAAGCAAGTATATCTTTGGGCACATTTCCCCAGAGAATTGTTACATATTCACAGAACAAAAAGAATAGGTCAATTGCCAGGGATATCGCCATCAATCCCCTTAGCTTTCCCCATGTATCCTCAGCAAACTCTACTCCGGCATACTTTTGCAAAAGCCAAATAATGATCGTGATTAGGGCAGTTCCAGAAAGAATTGCTGAAACGACAAAGAGTGGCGCCATAATTGCTGAATTCCAAAAGGGCCGCGCGATCTGTAAACCAAAAATCCAGCCCGTAATCGAGTGTAAAGCAAACGCCGCCGGCAAGCCAATATAAGCTAAGACTTTTAGTTGCTTCTGTTTCTTAAACGAATTTATGCCATGATACATCAGCCACAATTCCAGGGCCGCTAACACAAAATAACAGCTAATGATTGTGACATCCCAGATCAACGGTGAACTCCAGTTAGGATGGATGATTAAGTTTAAAATTCGACTCGGCTTGCCAAGATCAGGAATGATAGATATACCGGCAACCAGAATACTGGATGCAGCCGTGAGGACACCAAGCCGGGCCAAAGGCTTTAAGGCCCTGATTCCGAATACTTCAGCTGAAGAAGCAACAATCAGGCCTCCAGCAGAAAGCTTCACAAAAAAGGCAAAGGTAAAGATATAAATACCCCAGGATATTACATCCCGCATTCCCGTGACACCTAACCCATGTCTAAGTTCATAAACCCAGGTGACTAAGGCTGCTCCTAACAGCAGTACTAATATTCCCAGCCAAACATAATAACTCTTCGGTCTGGTTTCCTTTGCTTTTGTCATTAGTTTTCTCTCCTCACACTTAAGCCTTCATTTTGTTAGGCCGGGCAACGGGTAAATAAAAAATATTTGGATCCGTTCCTAAGTCACCCAATAGTTGGCGTCCGCCCTGCTCACGAACAGCGACACTGACATCACTCTGCGGATCATTTAAATCGCCGAAAATCCGAGCTCCTGCCGGACAAGAAGCTGCACACATAGGCTGTTGCCCATTGTCCAATCGTTCAACACAGAAAGTACATTTTTCCGCCACTCCTACAGGCCGTTCCGGTGTAAATACAAGCCGCCCTTCCGTCCGATAATCACGTCCATAGCCGACGGGAAAATCCGGAGCGTACTTTCCCTTTTCCCAATTAAATACTCTGACTCCATAAGGACAGGCAGCCATACAAAAACGACACCCTATACACCGTTCAAAATCTACCAGAATGACCCCGTCTTCGCGCCGGAATGTAGCACCTACCGGACAAACTTTTTGACAAGGAGCATTATTGCAATGCTGGCAAGCGGTCGGCTGATAGGCTAGCTCTAGATCAGGAAATGTACCATGCGGAACATCAATAGCTGTTGCTGCCGGAGCAGCAGTCAGAGCATTTTCATTAGGAGTACAGGTCAAAACCCTATTCCAAAAAATTCCCAAAGGCTCGTTATTAATAGATTTACAAGCAATCGCGCAGGTCCAGCAGCCCACACAGCGGCTTTGATCGATTGCCATACCCCAACGCTTGGTCATAGCTTATTCATCCTTTCACTTTCTCGACTTGCACCAAACAATCATAGTAAGCAGCATTCGATCTGAAATTTGGGACGATGGATTGAGCCGGATTGGCAATCTGGTGTGTTAGATTATTAGGGTGCCCTTCAATATAATGCTTCACCTGCTTGGTCGCCCACCCTCCTTGGTAACAGTTAGTGACGCCTGGCTTAATCCCTTCAGTCAAACGGGCTCTGACTTTCATAGAACCTCTGTCATTAAAAATACGGACAATTTCGCCATTACTGATACCCCGCTGAGCAGCATCTATGGGGTTTATCTCCAGAAAACCTTCGCCATTGTTGTTCGCTTCCTTTAGCCAAGGCAGATCGGAATACTGGGAATGCGTGCGGAATCTGGTATGTGTGCTGAGGAATACCAGAGGGTATTTTTGGTAAAGCGGGTTATTCGGTGATGCTTCAACTGGTTCTTTATAGTCGCAAATTTCCTGATCATAAGGCAGCAACAGTTCAACATAAAATTCTATCTTCCCGGATTTTGTTGGAAATTTCTTGTCTGCAAATGGGACATAGGGAGCCGGCACGTTCACCCGATGGGCGCCTTGAGTTAATTGTTTCCAATCAAGCCCCTTTACCGGGTCGGCAGCATTAGGATCGCCGATATGCAAAATGTCTTTGATATAATCGTCGGGTTGCTTTGAAAAATACTGCCCGACACCCATCTTTTTAGCGACCATTGTAAAAGCGTCCAGATCGGATTTTGACTCCCACAAAGGATTAACAATTTTAGGCATATACTGCAGGTAATAATTTCCTGAGCCTAAAAGATCTGTTTTTTCCAGATAGGTGCACGCAGGCAACACAATATCCGCCAATTCAGCCGTCGCTGAAAGTACATAGTCAGAGACAACCAGAAAATCAAGTGAATTAAGTGCTTTTAATACTTTATTACGATCGGACATTTGTTGGGCAAAATTATCAATTACAAACCATGCTGCACGTACCGGGTATGGCTTTCCTTCAAGCATAGCATCGGAAGCCTCCATCGGTGGCAGATAGGTATATTGTTTATTATCTGGGAAAAACCAACCCGACACATCATAAGCTGTGGTCAGCAAGGCACCGCTAAAAATAGTAACGCCCCCACCATGAACTCCGATATTACCTGTCAGAGCTGACATTGTTAAAAGAGCTTGGAAGGTTAAATCACCCCGATGCCAATGAGACAACCCAAAACCGGCTTTGATTCCGGCAGGATGGTTGCCTGCGTACAACTCAGCCAGGGCAATAATGGTTTCCGAAGCTACATCCGTGATTTTGGACGTATATTCAGGTGTGTACTTAGTCATAGTATCGGCTAGAACTTGAAACGAGGTGCGTACTTGAAGATCATTAATACTATAAGTACCCAGCAAAGATGCCTTACTCAGACTTGGGTCATCAAACTTCTTAATCTTGCCATCACCAACGTCCATAACCATGTATTTATCTTCGCCGCCGGGAACCACGTCCTTATGCTTTAAAAACTTTTTGGTTTGCGGATGAATTAGGTACGGAGCTACGGTAAACTGGCGCAGATAATCTTCATCATAACGCTTATTCTGAATGATCCAATTGATCATGGCATCGATTAAAGCCGTGTCTGTTCCAGGTCGGATCGGAACCCAAAGATCCGCAGCGGCAGATGTCGGAGTAAAACGGGGATCAATAACAACCAATTTTGTACCGTTCTTGCGAGCGTCACAAATCGTTCGCCAATCAGGAATACTAGTTTCAGCCAGGTTATTAGCCCAGAGAAAAATGACCCGAGAATTGATAAAGTCGGTATATTCATGGCCGTCAAAAATCCCGCCTCCGTTGGCCGGATCTGTGGGATCTGCTAAAACATAATTAAACCCAGCCGGACAAGAACTATCCCCTTCATTGTCCCCTTCAAAATCTCCGGCTGAAGCTCCAATCACGCTGGCGAAACGATATCCTGCTCCAATTACACCTTCCAGAACACTGAGTGAACCGGTATAAGGGGCAATCCAAACAGATTCTTTGCCGTATTTCGCTTGAACCTTTTTAAAATTCTCAGCAATAGCTGAAGTGGCTTCTTCCCAACTGATCCGCTGCCATTGTCCGGAACCTCTTGGTCCTACGCGTTTATAAGGATACTTAATCCGATTGGGACTATAAGTATTTTGGATTTGCGACAATCCTCGCAAACAAATGCGCGGCTGAAAATCCTGGACTTTCTCACCATTAATATTTCCTTCCCAAGGGGCACTTTCAATAAAAGTTGCCCGATTCCCTACAGTATGAACCAGGTGTCCGCATGCACCGTCACAATTATTGGAATGTCCGGTTCTCCATATTTTTTCTCCAACTTGGGCTTCGCTGCCGCTTGTCGCTGCTTCGAGGTATCGCATACCTGGAAAAGCAAAGCCCAATGCAGCAACGCCACCGACAATACCTTGAATAAACTGACGACGTTTAATGTTCATCAAGTTTTCCTCCTGCTCTCTTTTGTGTCAATTCTCTGTTAGAATGCACCAAATTATTTGTACTAAATAATCACCTCATCGCAAGTTTTCGATCCTTGCCTTATCAAAACCTATGTAAAATACCCAAAAAAATGGAGTTTTCACAGTGGAAAACTCCATAGATGCTATATCATTTAATTCCAGTTAATTTCAGTTAATTTTTCAGAAGCTAAATTGTTGTTCACCAATCTTAACGATCTGCCAGGCCACATATAAGTTGGTTAAGTGCTCTATCCTATGCAGATCTAAACCGGAAATCTGTTCTATTTTGCGTAATCGGTTGCGCAGGGTATTCTCATGAATAAACAGCAGCCGTGCACACTCTGGAATTTGGAGGCGAGCATCAAAGTAGGTAACTAAAGTATGAATAAGTTCGGTTCCGTTCTCACGATCATAGACAAACAAATCTCCTATAACCCGCTGACTGAATTCCTGAAGTTCATAAGCCGGTTGTGTAAATACAAACTTTAAAATCCCCATTTCAGCAAAATAACAGGGAAAATCCAGCCCAAAAATATGTCCCAATTCTAAGGCGATTTTTGCTTCTTGGTACACTTTATAAATGTAATCAATCGCATCAACAAATGAGCCCACGCCAAACTTCATCTTTGTCAATCCTTGTTGTTTCAGAGACTCACTCAGACGTTTCATATAGCTGTCAACAAAATCTTTGTTGCTTCTTTTATCGTTACCCGGTAAAGGTATTAGCACGATGACTCGTTCATTAATAATTGCGGTCAAAGACCACCGTTTGTTTGACACCGCGACCGGAATGAGTTCTTTAGCCAATTTTTCCTTCTCTTTGTCGACTTCACCCACTGCTAAAGCCCAACTGCCTTCAAGGTCCCAGCCCCAAAACCGTGCTTTGGCAATAATTGCGGCATGTGAGTCATAATTATTATAAATAATATCCCGGATAAACTCAGTCTGGCTTTGTTCTCTTTCCTCGCGCCGATTGCTTAGATCTTTGAGCTTCATTAAAATAAGCAAAGCCGCTTCCCATAAATCTTTAACGTCTTGTTTACTAAGTTCATTACGACCAATTATGTAGTAGTAGCCCCCGAGCCACCCCTGAGAAACCAATGGTATCTGAAAACATTCCTGCCAACATTCTCCTACTTTCCACGACGTTCGCAGCAATTGTAAATCTTGAAGTGCAATCAGATCGGAAAACTCAATCATTTTAGTATCCTGTATAATATGATCATCCATACCCGCCATAAGTAACCCCGATTGATCGTGCGCAGTTAAAATACGCTGCGAAGAATCTGTAAGTATAACCGGCCTGGCAATTCGTTGAGCTAATTGTCTTATAAAAAAAGGCAAATCCTTGTTATTAAGAAAACCTCGCAGCAGTTCAAAATAGAATTGGCTAAGTTCCATTGACTTAAATCCCTCCTCTCTATGAAATAAAAACGATGCTATTCACAGTATTAAAGACCCCCTCCCCCAAAGCCCTCTTTTCGTCTCGGTAATGGAAAGCGCATTATTTGTCTGCCCATATTCAATCTACGATAGCGTACCGATGGCCGCGTCAATTGAATTTTTGGGACACCCGGCAGAATTTTCACAATGGTAGAATCAGTGGTTTCTTCACCATTAATCTTTTCCAATAGATGCAAAGCCTGAACCGGACAGGCATCAATACAGTAAGGATTTAAACCTCTGTCCAAGAGGGTATAACAATAATCGCATTTTCCGGTTAATCCTGTCTCAGGATCTCGAACCGGCGCTTCAAACGGACAAGCATGAATACAGATACCACATCCGTTGCATTTTGCAGAATCTAAAATAACAATGCCATCCTGCCTTTTCCGGTAAGCTTTTTGCGGGCACAAACGGATACATTCGGGGTTTTCACATTGGTAGCAAGCCGAAGTTAGATAGTATTTGATGATCTTTCCTTGATTTACATACTCTATTGAGTTTACTTTGCGCCAAAATACCCCTCGCGCTAACCCACGATTCGCTGCACATGCCATTTGGCAAGATCGGCATCCTAAACATAAATTCACATCAACGAGAAAGCTCATCTGTTTCATATTTTCTCCACCCGACAAATATTGACATAACAATTCTTAAAAGCAAGCCCCTGAGCATTTTTTGTATAACCACCGCAATCCGTGTCCTCTAGAGCAATCAAACAATTGAGTTCATCTGCACTATCCTTTAGAGGAACAAGATTAACAACCACCACGTCCGGCGGCACTGAAAATGTAGTAACTACCTTCAATCGTATTTCACCGAGCCAGTTATACATACAGGCTAATTCACCATCCTCAATACTCCTGGCCTTAGCAACTTCTGGATTAATCAAGAGGCATTCGCCTTGTGGATCAAGCTGTTCAGGTAAATATGAAAACTGGGAATTTAAGGAGGCATATGAGCGAACACTAAGCAAGCGCAAAGGATATGCTGAGGAGGGAGGATCTGGCTTGTCAGGAATTGGCAAAGGACTCAAGCCATAGGCTGCTGCTCGTTCAGAGTCAAATTCATATTTACCCGAAGGCGTTGGGAAACGCCGCTCTTGCCAAGAAACAAACGGTAAATCAAGACTAAGGTATTTTCCTTTCAGTTCTTGATAATGCTTTATACCTAAATGCTTATACAACCCCTGTTTCATCGCCAAATCCAGCCACTCAGGCACTGTCCGGTTGATAGGAAAGGCAGTAAATCCGGGCTCCAATTTATTAAGAAACTTAGCCAATACCTGCATAATCTCCAGATCTGACCGACATTCAGCCGGAGGCGCGACTGCCTGTTCATTGTAGGCAACTCCATAATGCCAACTGGCTACTACAACATCTTCCTGCTCAAAAAAGGTCGTTGTAGGGAGAACAAAATCTGCATACTGGGCGGAAGCCGTTAAAGTGGTATCAACCACAACTACAGTATCAATGGCTTTAAGTACTTCCTGCACTCTCTGCGATTCCGGATCCCTGGCAACCGGGTTTCGCCCGGAGATCCAAAGCAAACGTATCGGCGGCTGCAACTGAGCTAACTCTGAAAACCGGCCAGTCCGTATTTCCCGATCTTTTCCCCAGCTGTCTGCATCAAATTTACTCTTCCCGCTCTTAGGTAACACTATCTGCCCTAAATCTCCGATTAGATCCTCCGGTTCCGCAGAAACATAATGAACATTCCCTCCTGATATTCCTATATTTCCGGTCAAAGCCGCGAGAGAATCGATCGCCCGATAATTCTGCCCTCCTGTCGGATTATGTTGAGCTCCAATACCCAACCAAATTGCAGCGGGTTTGCTTTTGCCATACATAAGAGCAAGCTCTCTGATTGCTTCTTCAGCAACACCGCTTCTCTGAGCCATATCTTTTACTTCTAAAGTTCGCAGATAAGAACAAAACTTTTCATACCCATATGTGTACTTATCGAGAAATTCATGGTCAATTAAATCTTCCTCAATCAGCACTCGAGCCATCCCCAAGGCAAAAAAACCATCAGTTCCAGGCTTAATTTGCAGATACAAATCAGCTCGGGCAGCAGTTGCTGTGAAATACGGATCAATCACCACTACTTTAGCACCGTTGTCCCTTGCCACAAAAATATAGCGCATTTGCTGCGGGGCAGTCCAAGCCGGGTTTGTTCCCCAAACGATAATAAGCTTAGCATTCACCATATCAGCAGGATGAGGTTTTCTGCAAGCTCCATAACTGAAATAAGCAGCATCTAAACCTGCTGAATCACATGGAGAGCCGACCATATACGTTATATTACCGATACAATGAAAAAAAGAATCAACAACGCGATTCAGTAACCCAGTATTGCCAAGAAATTGATCAAAACAAACCGGCAGTAAACAACCATCTTTCTTTTTTATTTCCACCAGTTTGCCCGCTATCTCTGTAAGTGCAGATTCCCAACTCACCCTTTCCCAACGGCCTGACCCTTTGCCCAGTTGTTTTAAGGGGTATAATAGCCTTTCATGAGAAGTCTGTTGTTCTAAGTACGCATAACCTTTGGCGCATAATGCTCCCTTCGTATATGGATCTGCAGGATCGCCACTAATATGTACAATACGCCCATCTTCAACGACCGTTCGAATCCGGCAAGTACTATAGCAGTCACGAGGACAAACATTTGCAAAGCTTTCTTTCATAACCAACCTTACCTTTAATTTTACTTGCTAATAATTGCACAATCATTCATTAACATCTAAAATTATTAGAAATTAATAGTTTTATTAATTAAATTATTGTTTCGTTTTTTTATTACAAATAAGATAAAAGTTTCTTCCTTTCAGTTCTTTAATTCATAGGTATTCTACAATTCTCGCTAATTTACCTTCGTTTAGATAAATATTTTACACGATCTGCCAGACAACCAAGCCTCTTCCCATCTTCCAGGCAAATATGTGAGCCCATCCGTAACTTACCAGTGGATCAGTGCGGCCCTCCCTCTTCTAAACCAAAAAGGAATGGGCTATTATACAGGCCCATTCCAACTATGCTATATTAAAATTTATCACATTCTCAGCTAAGTCTGAAAGTCCTGCAAGTATTCAAACCCATTTAGACTATATCCTGCTACTATTTTTTGGCCATTCATTGTGGTCAAATAGTACTCTACCAGATTTGTCACTTACAATTACATTGATTAATTCCACTTTTTCTTGCGGGAAGGGAATAATAAAGGCCTTATGATGATCAACAAATGTCGTTGTCGTTTGGTTATTATCGTAACAACATTTTAACGAGTAAGCATTCGTTAACATATCTAAATCGTTAATGATTACTTCGGAAAACCCAATATAGCCTTGCTCTGATTCGCCACTTTGAAAACCCATCGATACAGGTACAATAGCTGAGTTATCATCTCCACTGCCGCCGCCGGTATTGAGGATATCACCGTTCTGATCAGCTGACAGTATGATTGTTTTTCTCAACTGACGTACACTTTCCGGGACATTTGTTTTTTCCTGGTCACTTAGTTTTTCCCTTTCAATCCTATATAACACTACGGTGTACTTGCCGATGTTCTGAACGGCCAGCGGTGATATAGAGTTTTCTTGCAAATAGTTTTGGATTTGGACCTCTGAGAGCGAAGAATAGGTCTTACCGCTTCCCTTTGTAATCTTTGAGGCGATAGCTTTGCCTTGCCTGGTCTCGGTTTTAACAATTGCCCAGCCTTGATTGTAAGCAATCGTATAGAGATAATTCGTTCCGTCAGCATTTTTGGTAAAGATATAGCCGCTCTTGCCATCCCGTTTCAAATAGATACAGGGCCTCGTACTCCCATACCTCAGGTTTTTGTGGGCCTGAAAAAGAACCTTTAACATGGTAGAAGCATACGGATCTTCCTGTTGATCATTTAGCGACATTTCATCCACCTTATGCAGATCAGCCAAAGAAAGATGGAAAGAATCAGCAATATCTTTGTCCACATCCTGCTGAAAATTGCTTGACCACACTATTGCTCCTTGTGAGGAGGAGGTTGGATTGGCGGATGTTTGAGCATTGGTCAGCAAGACAGCGCCAAGGATAATAATGAGGGCAATAGATAACCCGGACCACCTATAGGAATGCTTGTTAAATAATGAGATCATTTTCATCCTCCTTTTTAAATGAAATTTGTCTCCAATCATGCCTATAACGCCATAACTATTTTTCAGAGAACAGTCTTCCAGTAGTTTAATGATTAACCATCCGTATTCGTTAGCATGGTTATCACCTATTCTGGACAAGACATAGGCGTCACTGGCTAGTTCACTGTCTTCACGCCAACAATAAAAGGCATACCGCAAAACCGGATTGAACCAGTGAATAATCTGCATTATTCCTATTACGCAATTGATCAAGATATCTTTTCGTTTAAGATGAGCCAGCTCATGCAGAATGATATATCTGAGTTCATCATTCGTAAGCTTTGTTTCAATACCAACTGGCAGCAGCAGTTTGGGCCGGATAAGACCACTGACAGAAGGTGTTTTATAGTTATCCGTTTGGAGAACGACGATACTTCCTGAAAAACCTATACTGTTTTGACAGGCTGCAAGAAGAGCTAAGATAGTCTCATCTGAACAACGCTTGTAATTTTTTAGTTGCCGGATGAAGCGCCTCTCTTTCATCAAAGTGTAAAATCCGAAGATCGCCATTCCCAACAGCCAAACAGTACAGAGGTAAATATCAAGGTTACTATTGTTATTTGGTAAGTTTGAGCTACCCCCTAGATTATTCCCAGAGATGCTTTTATGTAGATCCGGTTGATTAACGTAATTATTTTGCAAGAGAACTGTATCCTCAATATGGTTAATTGGTTGAGCAATTATGCCCTCGTGAGATGCATCTGAAAAAAGTCTCAGGAGATTGTACGCACTAAAAGAGCATTCTGGAGCATAGGGCAGCAGTAAACGTATCAATACTAAAAACCAGACATAGTAATGCCATTTTACATTCAACTTATTTCCAAAGAGTAGTTTAAACAAAATAATAATTATCACCAGAATGCTGGCCAAAACTGATGAGAAAAGCATCCCCTTGAAAGCCGGCAGCAAAAAGCTCAAATAACCCACCCCCTCCCTCAACTTATTTATTTCTTTGTCTTTTCCTCGAGGATTTGTTTTAATTCGTTAATATCCTGTTGACTTAATTCATATTCATGAATGAAATTAGCAAGCAATATATTAGGTGAACCGTCAAAAACACGTTGCAAAAATGATTGACTTTCCGCCTTGACACACTCTTTTTCCGAAATTAACGGATAATAATGATAGGTTTTTTTATCCTGTTGGTCGACTTTAAATCCCAAGGCCTTTTTCTTTAGCAATCTATTAATAAGTGTCTTGATAGTTTTAGGTTGCCACGCCATAATCTCAGATAAATAGTCAACAACCTGATTCGCTGTACAGGGTGCTTTAGCCCACATTATTTTCATAACCTGCCACTCTGCATCAGATATCTGTGGTAATTGAGACATATCATACCGCCTCCTATTACATACGTAATTCATATGAGTACATATTACAAAAGTAATTTGTGCTTGTCAAATAGTTCTTATATATTCTTTATGACCTTTTTCTTGGTCATAAAAGCCAGCCGATTTCTTCTCTATCTGGCCTTCCCAACACGACCTACGTCTGCTCGGCACAAATCTAACGTTTACTCGCGCCTATATTCGCTTCGCAACCATCCTGCTATTTATCTATACAGTGCTTTACGGCACTCATCAGAAACAGGAATCCTTCTGTTGCCGGTGCATACGTGTATTAATAAGTCGGATTACCTTTCCAATATCTTCATTTTCTATTTTGCAGACACATAAACGTATACCCTCCGGATGAGGAAAACAATCGATATAACAACCAGCCGTACTACTGATAAACACATTGTCCTTCGCCAGCCTATTTACAAGATTATCGGCAGAAATACCGTCTATGCTTAAGCAAGCATAGATTCCTGTTGGAGGAATGTAACATTTTACAATATTATTTAGAACGCATTCTTCCCGTAAAATATTCATCTTTTCTTGATAATATTGTTTTGTTCTTTGCACATGGAACTTATACATTCTACTTCGCAAGTAAATTTCCAGTGCTCCTTGTGTCAGGATTGGGGAATTTAGATCGATGCCTCTCTTATAGACAATAAAATCGTTTTGTAGTTCCTTCGGCACGATAGCCATTCCCAAGCGCAAACCCGGCAACAGTGCTTTAGAAAAGCTCCGAATATAGATTATCCATTCTTTATCACCTAGAGCATACATAGGGTCAACCTTTGCATCGAGCTCTAGATCTGCCAAATAATCATCCTCAACAATATAAACTCCATACTGTCTGGCTAGATTAATTATTTTCTTTTTTTGCACTGTATCATAGCAAAATCCCGTAGGATTTTGATATCTTGGCATCGTGTAAAAGAATTTAATATCACCTTGCTTAAATATTGCTTCCAACTCAGAGAGATCAATACCTTCGTGTGTTCTTTCAATACCAATAATCGGTGTTTTAGTCAGTTCCAACACTTGGAGCATTACGGAATATGTTGGTTGTTCAACAAGTACTTTCGTCCGTCCGTTAGGAAAAGGAATAGCTGCCAGAATATATAATGCCTGTTGGGATCCATTGGTTATAAAAATATCTTGTGGTTTTGCAAAAACCTGAAAGTTTGCCATGTGTTTAGCTAATACATTAATCAGTTCCGGCATCCCTTGTGCCGAAGAATATTCAAATAATTTCTTCTCATAAAGCACTATGGCTTTCTCCATACAATGATAAAAATCCTTATATGGATTAACTGAATCGGGCGGACAAGCAGTCACCATATCAATGATGTTATTCTTTTCAGTAACAGGAATTGCGGATTTAACAACATAATAGCCGCTTTTAAAAGAAGCATATATTAAGTGTTCTGCCTCAAGCAACTTATATGCCTTCACGATAGTATCTGAGTTATAGGACAACTCTTTAGAAAGTGTCTGTACAGACGGTAATTTTTCACCAGGCTTATAGGTATGGGCAAGGATCTTACTTCGTATAAAATTGGCAGCAATCCTATATTTATAGACCATTTAGCACCTCATTTCTATACCGGTATAGATTCGAATTTCTTTGCTAGCTTTTACCAGCAGTCATCAATTAAACTTAGTTTAACATCATTAAGAGTAGGACAAAGGGAGGCCAATATGATAAAACTTGGAGTTAAAGATTATGCCAAAGTCATCGAGCCATTAGAGAAACTAACTATTAATACCTTATTTGCTAAATCGGTTGTATATCAACGAGTAGCCGGCTCAGTATATGTCGATTGTGATAAAGAACCCAACGTATATTATATCGCCCATCCGTATGGAATGTCGTTACTATTTGGCGATATAAAAAAAGAGAACTTCAATAAAAACTTGTTATCATATCTAATAAACAGAGATAAGGTCAGGAGCAAGGTTGAATGGTTACAAGTATTTCCCGACTCCTGGAATAAACAGCTAGAAATTATTTTGGGCTCATACTTAGTCAAAAAAGAGCCTTCAAATAAATTTGACGTGTCAGAAACTGATCATACCGGCAGAGTGCTTAGAAATACAAGGATAAATTTTGTTTTTGATTTCAATAAATATATCGAACAAACTAAGCACTTCAATAAACCGGAACTCAAAATTATACGTACTACAAAAGAAATTTATCGGAATGTTAATGGAAACGTTATTCCAAAGTATTTCTGGAATAATGAGGATCAATTTCAAAAATCAGGTATAGGCTACAGCCTAATATGCGACGGAGAAGTAGCCTCGACGGCATTTTCATCATTTATAATCAATAACCAACTGGAAATTGGGATTGAGACCCTGGAAAAATTCAGAGGCAAAGGGTTTGCCTTATGTGTTTGTTCTGCTCTTATAAATTACTGTCTGGAAAATGGTCTTGTACCTGTCTGGGCATGCCGATTAGAAAATAGTTCATCATACCAGTTAGCTCAAAGACTGGGCTTTGTCCCTTCAAAGTTTATTCCGTATTATCAGCTTTCAGTTTAGTACCCAATGAGAAGTATCTGTATTTTTTCGAACTATAACCTTTGCTAGTTCTCCGCTGCATTCGACTCGACTCTCTAATAGAAATACTCTCCAAAGCCAATTTAAGGGACTTGAAGAGTATTTCAAAACTTATTTGACTTAGCGATTGACTTCTAAAAACTCAAGGGCTAGTTTGTCTCTACATGTTTTTGACAATTCTTCTTTAGCCACTTTGACCACAAGCCAACCTTTATATTAGGATGATATTTCTTCTTGAGGTTAGCAGGGCGCAAGTTAGCTACTCTGCTAATACGGCTTTTTTAAATTCCTCAATTCCTATGCGCTGCATAAATCGAGCAGTTCTCTCATTAGGTTTCGCATTTCCCCGATAATATTCCAAGCACTTTTTAATCAATTCGACGACCTGATCATCGCTTAAATTTTCAGCGATGACATCACCAATACGAGGAATTCTGCCTGAATTCCCCCCAAACACAAAAGTCCAACCCGTTCGCTTTCCAAAAATGCCAAAATCACGTACAAAACTCTCAGCACAACATAAGGGGCAACCGGATACACCTATTTTCCCTTTTGCGGGGAGTTCTTCTCCCACTAAAAGTTCCTCCAACCGCATTCCCAGGCCAAGAGAATCAAGAATTCCAAATTTGCAAACGGTAGTACCTGGGCAGGCCTGAACATAATGAACACATTTCTCAACTGCTGGTCCAATACCGGTCCCTAACTCTTCCCACACTGATTCGACAACCTCAGGTTTCATACCCACTAAAGCAATCCTCTGAGCGGAAGTAATCTTAATTATGGGAATTTCGTATTTTTTGGCAACACTCGCGATCTTTTCCAATAATTCAGGAGTAACTACCCCGACAGGGATTCGTGGAACAATGGCATACGTTTCTTTATCCCTTTGAATAAAAGCTCCTTTTGGTGCATTCTGCTCTGACATAGTAAACCCTCCAAATCTGGTTATATCAAATACTTCTAATTCGGTAAAGATACGACCAATCCTTCTAAAACCAAAAATAATGTACGATTACTTGACTCATTAATAGCGATAAGGTTTCATTAAAAAGAGACTATACTTTTCAGAATATGAAAGCATAGCCTCTGGACATTTTGCTATATGATGAATTTATTTACACCCTTAAAATATCAACATTGCCACAACACCGCTAATTATACCTATAAACATTACAGCGCCTGTTACAAAAAGAAGAACCTTCTTTGGGAAGACCCGCTTGACCATAATTAGAGATGGCAAACTAACTGCCGGCAACGTCATGAGTAAAGCGACCCCTGGACCAATACCTAAACCAAAGGCCATCAATGATTGTACAATAGGAACTTCCCCAGCAGTTGGTATGATAAACAAAGTTCCCGCTATGGCAAGTCCAATTACTGCCAAGACACTGTCAGCCCACTCTGTGCCTATTGCCGGAAATAACCAGGCACGAATAGCCCCTAGAAGAACAACGACGATGAAGTAAGCAGGAAGCGTATCTCGAATTAGAGGCAACAGAGCCTTAATCCATTGTCTAAAAAGATTCCCTTGCGCTTCGCCTGTCAGATCCTCTGTTATGAAATGCTCCATAGTCTCCTTATCATTTACAAAATGGTTAGCGAAGTATCCGATCCCAAAAACCATAATAATGCCAACCACAATTCTAAAAAGAGCTAATTTCCAAGAAAGTACAAAGCCCATAAAGATAATCGTTGCCGGGTTAAGCACAGGATTCCCAAGCCAGTACGCCAGAGCCGATCCAATAGAAGCTTTCCTCTGACGCAGACCAACGACGACCGGGGCAGAGCAGCATGTACACATCATGGATGGAATTCCTGCAACCCCTGCAAGCACTGTACTCTTAACATTTGTTCCCCCAAAGATTTTATAAATCCAATCTCTCGGTAATAATACCTGTACTAAAGACCCTAACAAGAGTCCTAAAATAATAGCTTGCCACACTGCCTTAAAATAGGTAATCGTATAATTCCAAGCTGCTGTCCAGGAGGGGGCTGGGGGCGCTGCGGCTTTACCCGAAACAATAGAATCTCCGATGGAATGTTTGGCAGCTGCCAAAAAAGCCTTGTGATAATAAGGATTCCATTTTACATACCACACACCCACTAAAAATATAATTGCTAATAACAGAACATAAGGTAAATAATTTCGGGTTTTTTGATTCATCTGTACTTCAATGTCTCCTCCCATTTATAGATCTCTATCTCTGATAATGCTTTTTTAATAATATTTTAATCATATATAAGCATCACTGAAGCATTATATAATATTACTCATTAATTTCCTAGCTCATAATTTTTAACAGTTTAATGACAAAGCAGCAGTGCATTCACTGCCGCTTTGTCATTAAAAATATCAGTTCCAATAGGGTTATTCAAGCAAAAACCGCCCATATAAATATAGAAAGCTGTACAAAATACCCTTAGTACAGAAATCTACTAAATAGTTAGGAAGGTGTTCGAGATTGCCGAATCAAAATGTAAACCTCCCCATTTTTGATTTCCGTGGACCTAGTCCTCTATCTATGTTATTAGGATTTATTTTTCTTTTAGCCGGTGGCTTGATTTGGTTTATAACTGGGTGGCTGGGCTGGATAATAATTGGTGTTATCTTAGCCCTTTTGGTTGGGTATGGCGTAAAAGTCGCAAATCAATGGGAGAAGGCGGTCATTCTTCGCCTTGGTAAATTTAGCCGCTTAGCTGGACCAGGCATGTTCTTTGTGATTCCAATAATAGATTCTGTAAGTAACTGGATTGACCACCGGACGATCACCACGACTTTTAAGGCTGAACAAACTCTGACAAAAGATACAGTGCCCGTTGACGTTGATGCTGTGTTGTTTTGGACCGTAGTAGATGCTAAAAAAGCTTCATTAGAAGTAGCTCAGTATCGAGATGCGATTTTTTGGGCGGCACAAACAGCTTTAAGAGATGTTATCGGCCGAACAAATTTAGCTGAAATGCTTTCCGACAGGGAAAGAATTGATCGTGAACTAAAAGAGGTAATTGATAGACGGACTGAGCCCTGGGGTATTGTTGTTAACGCCGTCGAGATACGGGATGTCGTATTGCCCTCAGGACTACAAGATGCCATGAGCCGGGAAGCTCAAGCTGAACGGGAGCGTCGGGCCAGAATAATCTTAGGGACTGCTGAGACAGAAATTGCGGCCAAATTCTCCGAAGCCGCCAAATCTTATGAGAATAATCCCGTTGCTTTACATCTGCGGGCAATGAATATCTTATATGAGGGTATCAAGGAAAAAGGAGCTATGGTCATAGTACCCTCTTCTATTGTAGAAACGATGGGACTTGGTGCGGTCTCTGGTTTAACAAGCCTGGCTTCAACGGTTAAACCTTCTAATGATTAAAAAATCGAAAGGCTCTCCTTCTACTAAAAGAGAGCCTTTCGTTCGTCACATCTGCCATGGATGAAAAATCAGCTTATCCTAATTTCTTATTGGGTAAACACGACAGTCAAGATCATTTTGAATTTCTTAACCGCCAGCAACGCGTGTGAGACACCAGCTGGCATAACTATTGTCTCTCCCTTTTTTAAAGAAAATTTCTCTTCCCCGATCGTAATTTCCGCTTCTCCGTCAAGAAGATAGACTAAAGCGTCTCCGCTTGATGAATGTGCACTAATTTCTTCCCCCTCAGCAAAAGCGAATAACGTAATACTTAGGGATTTCCCTTGGGTCAGAGTTCTGCTCACAACCTGCCCCTCAGTGTATTGAACCAAAGTATCCATTGACAAAGCCTTGGAAAAATCAATATTTTTAATAAAATGTTGTGTCATCGGCTTAACCCTCCGCCTAAAATTAATTGATAAACTACTTAATTAGTAGTATGAATCATAAAATATATTCTAAACGAACATTTCATCATTTTCTGGCAGCAGGCTTAGTCCACCCAAAAATGCAAGATTAGAAAATAGCAAAGGGCCTAGCAATGGATTTCGATACATGATCCTTGCCCACACAATACTCTGAGTTCCCGCTAAATCACCCCAGACGTGGAACCCAAATCCTAATAACCCTACGAATAGGTTAAGTGTTACAATGCTTAAATAAATATAACTTTCTATAGTATTTACTTCATAATAAGCCACATAGAAACAGGCAATTGTGGCAAGTGAGCCAGAAATGATCGGGATTAGAGTATAGACCGGTATAAAAGCCAGGCGTGCATGATCTAAAAATGCCGCGACAACCGCACCTAAAAAGCCAAGAGCAACCAGCATCAATAATCTTGATCGTCTCGCCGTTCCTCGATAATGTTCACTCACCAAAGCGTAACTGGAAATCCCTGCAAAAGCGATCGGAGCAGCTACCGGAGAGCCCTCGACTAATAGTCGAAACAAGCTCTCACGGCTGAATGTAGCGTTTCCCGACAAGTGGAAAAATGTCCCTAATACACCAACTACAACACCTAACCACATAACTCCCTGAAAGACTCTCTTTACTCCTTTATTAGAGCCAAAAAAGAGTTGGCCAAGAATAGCTAGAACGGCAAGTGGGGTATAAATCAAGGGAATTAGTTCCCAACGAAAAAAATTGTTTTGCGAATGGGCAATGAAGACGTCAACACCCGTTAGCAGAAAGTTTATTCCCATCATACCGAGCAATAGAGAGGTTTTATAGCGAATAGCTATTTGATAGAACCGACGGATCATATCTTCAATCCTCCCCTAATGCTTCGCTTTCAAAGCATCGGCCTTTGATTGCATGTCAACTAATGCTTTTTCTTGCTCATAAATCCCATTCCAATTCACGTAATCTGCTCCCCCCATGACGGCTCCGAACCGTGCTCTACGGCCTTCATGATGCCATAGTTCAAAATATTCAAAGTCAATTGGGGTTCCAAAGGGTTTCGTACCTAGCAAACCAGAATTGCGCAGATCTTGGACAATCGATTTACCCTTTAGCACATTTTGATTGCTAAGAGCAATCGTTTTGTCAGCTTTACTCATAACATTATTGATAAACGACTGGACATGACAATTAAGGCAAATTGAATTCATCGTTTGCTGGTGAACATCCCCATCTTTGCGCAGTGAAGCAATTTCAGGAGTCAGGTTGTCTTTTAGACGCTGCCCTACATCGTGAGTTCCTTGAACGCTCCCAAAGGCCGACATATGACAAGTGGCACAAGTTGGAGCCGGGAAGTCTTTGACAGTCAATGTTCCTGGAGGCGCGTCCATATTATATTTTGATTGATTGGCTTGATAATAAGTTCCGTGAGCCGATTCGTTATATATTTCTGCCTGCGGATGATCGGGGCCTAGATGGCATTGGGCACATGTTTCGGGTTTACGTGCTTGTGCTACATCAAAAGTATGCCTTAAATGACACTTTGTGCAATCTCCGAAACTGCCATCACCATTCTTTTGACCAATAGCATGACAAACCTCGCAAGATTGAGCACTGGCATCTTTACCGATGAGATTGTAAACAGCATTAGCATTGCCCCCATTGAGAGGCTTGCCATTAGCATCGAGTAAATGATATTTAGCCAGTTCTTCCGATGTGAAATTTTTAGCTCCTTGAACCACATACCATGATCTTGCAGAATGATTGCTTGCCTCGAACTGTTTGACCTCGGTTGCGTGGCATTGGGCACAATTGTTAGGAGTCGGTTTAGAGATAATCGCAACATTGTAATGCTGTGTCGTTAACGTGTCTTGCCCTTTCACTGCTTTGTGGCAATCGAGACATTGAACGCCACGGCTGGAATGTTCGCTGTCATGATATTGCTGGATAATTCCCGGATTTTCTTTCTGGTGACATTCTACACAAGCCTTATTATCCCCGGTTGCAACCGCACTCAAAGATGGTACACTCGTACTTAGTCCTCCAGGGCCAATGATGTAGTGGTAAGATAAGAATAATAGAGCACATACAAAAACAGTTCCCAACCCTAACAGAGTAATCATACGTTTTGAAGCCGACTTCATTGTTAGGACAATCCCCTCCTCTAATAGTAGGTGTTTTTTGGCAATAACTATGTGTTTTTAATAAGAATAAGTACGAATATAGTCTAATTCTTTAAGATATTGTGAATTCCTGCCCCTCTTTAATCATAATTTTTCGTCAATTTTCGACAGTGTGAAATTATCGCATATCCCATCTCCTTTTTCCCATAAGGTTAGACTTTCTTATTGTTGCTGACCTCCTTAACATAAAACTCTCTCAACTATCCTGGTTTACCCATTAATTAATCATAAACTAAATGCAATCATTGATATGTGACTTAGATCACATAAGGGCTGAATGAAAACTTATCATCCAGCCCTTTCCAGAAGAGTTGTCCTTGTATGAGTGAACTCATTCAGCTAAAGCTGAACATCGAGACTTCGGTGAACTCTATCCCGAAGCAGAGTACGGGAAATCCACTCCCACTTAAGAAGTGAGAGTCTTACGATCGGATCAAAAACGAACTTAAATAATATGGAAGACCTTCGTTACGATTGTAAAATATACAAGTGCAACCGACGCCATGATAACTGTCAAAGGGAGCCCTATTTTAAGATAGGTCATAAAATTTATCTCCACCTTTTCTTTTTTGGCAAGCTCCACAACAATCAAATTGGCAATTGAACCTGTCAGCGTAAGATTCCCTGCAAACGTACTGAAAATCGCCAATGAAGCCCACCAAATATGCCCCATATGGAGCGGAACTAGATATTTCAGCAGCATGACAACTGGTACATTGCTAATAATATTGGAAAGTATCACAGTCAATATTGAAAACGCCCATAAACTTTGGATACTTTTCATCCATGGCGTATTAATAAGTAACATGAGCAAGCCACTATGCTCAACTCCACCAATAATTACAAATAATCCTATAAATATGACTAAGAGATTAAAGTCGATGCCGCTATATATTTTATTCGGTTTAATTCGACGAGTTATAAGCAAATATGCTGCTCCTAGACTGGCAACAAGCGCCGGATCAAATCCCATTAAAAATCCTACCAAAATTAAAAATGCAACGACCAAACCTTTTTTAACTAAATATCCATGCACTACCCCTATCATCGGCCGAACCTCTGGAAGTTGCCCGCTTAATTCCACTTTGTACATCCAGCTTATCATAACGTAGATAAGCCCAAGTCCTAAAAGTGTCAGTGGAATTGCCAGTGCCATATACCAAGCGAAATTAATATGTGAAAGGCTGCCAATTAGGATGTTTTGAGGATTACCAATTAAGGTGGCAGCGCTGCCTATATTCGAAGCGGTCGCTACTCCTAGTAAGTAAGGTGTGGAATTTAACTTTGCCTGCCTAGTAATCATGATTACAATCGGGGTTAAGATTAAACAGATAATATCGTTAATGAAAAAGGCAGACAATATACCTGTTATAACAATGACCATAAACATTAATTGATTTTTGCTATGCAAACGATTTAGAAACTGATTTCCGGCTAGTTGAAAGAATCCTGACATATTTAAGTAGGATGTAATAATCATCATTGAGAATAAAAGGACTATCGTCCGGTAATCTACAGCCTGTACTGCCTGATCGAAACTCATTACTCCTGTCCCAACCGTTAGAGCGGCACCAATAATTGCAATTCCGGCACGATCTACTCTAAACACCGGACTTTTCCCCAAGGCAAAAACCAGCATAGAAATCGTCAGAATCAATCCAGAAATAATCAAAATTCGGCACTTTCTTTCTTTAATAGCTAACAGGCGCTGAAACCGAAACTGGTTTTTTCGCCTAATGAATATAGTTGTCCAAGGAAACTTAAAGATCTAAAAATCCGGAACTTATTAACCATTTGATTTAGCTTATTAAGGCTTTCAAACTTAGCAAAAGAAAAAATAATCTGACACCAATCCCTTTACTACTCTTGCTGCGGTTAGCCTTGATTTTTTCCTCCTATTTATCTAACATTATGCTGTTTTTAGCTCATTGTAGCATATATCTATGTTGAACATATATCTGAGTTTAAAGAGAACCTCTCAAAGACTTCAAACCGATTTTGATAATCATATCGTTGATGCGACCTATTAGTTTAACACAAAGAGAAAGACCGTTAAAAATAGTCTTTCTCTTTAAGTTTCTGGACATTCATTCCCAAATCCGTGATCGCGTTATTAGTTTGCGAATTTATCACATTTGGGTGGCTGATCCAATGACTTTTGCCTATTATTGTGTAGAATTAAGTCGCGGTTAATACTTCAGCATCCTCGGAATGATAGGGTACACTTGTTACCAAAATGTTCTCTCGATACAAAAGCATTAGCTTTAACAATTGCCCTGTTTGGTTGTGTAAGAAATTATAACGTATCTTAGTCGGTATATATTCCGGTATAGCTACGGTAATCGTATCAAAATTTGTTCTATCCTCTAAATCATCAAGATATTTCATAAAGTCATGAACTATTGCTCGGTAAGGCGATTCAACAATTACGAGCGGAATTTCTATCTTGGCTTCTGACCAGTGTCGTAATAGTTTATCTTTTCTCTCGGGGTCAGAAGCAACGTGCACAGCAGTTACTTGAGGTGTGAAGGCATAGGCATATTTTAACGTTTTTAAGACCATTAGATTCAAGTCATAAACAGGTACAATAATTTTATTACGATATTCAGTTATTTGGGTATGAGCACGCCGCTGAGTTACATTGTCGTAATGTCGACGAAAATCTGCCAAAGCCTCAGGAGTCGGATGCAATACTTTAATTTCGTTTCTATAGATCCGATGCACTGTGTGAAAGAAAAATATCAATAGCGGTAAAATTATGAGGACTATCCAAGCACCTTCTGTGAATTTGGTAGTAATAAACACTAAAAATACCAGGAAAGAAACAACCCCTCCAAATATGAAAACGACAGCATCCTTTACCCAACCCTTTCCTCGCTCACTTAACGTATGACGGGCAAGTCCCAGTCCTGTTAGGGCAAAAGATAGCAATACCCCTATCGCATAAAGAGGTAACATCATATGAGTATCACCATGGAATACTAAGATCAAAACGATTGAGATAATAAATAAAGTCCAAATACCGGCACTGTATACTAACCGATCGCCAAGGTTTTTAAAGTAGCGCGGTGCATTTCCATCTCTAGCCATCAGGCTAAGAAGAATGGGCAAACCTGCGAAAGGCGTATTTGCTGCAATAACTAAGATCGCCGCAACACTTCCCATTAGAGCAAAATATGGAATCGTGTGCCCGAAAACAATTAAACCGAGTTGGTTAAGTGTTGTGTTTTCGTCAGATGGCACCAAATGATAAGCCCCTGCCATATAAACGAGGCCAATAAGGCCAAAAGCCACAATAAATCCTAATATAATTAACGTAGTTATTGCCCTTTTTTGACTAGGTGCTTTAAAAGCAGTTACTCCATTGCTTACAGCTTCAATTCCTGTCAATGCAGTCGTTCCACCGGCTACAGCTCTTGCAAATAAGAAAGCTGTCATGGTTATTCCAGTAGTAGCAGGAAGTTGAAGGTGACTTGTCGTATGTTGGGTTATCCCGTGGACCATTATTTCAACAATACCGGTTCCAACCAGACCTACCAAACAAATAATATACAAATATACGGGTAGGGCAAATATACGTGCCGATTCTTTAAGACCACGTAAATTAATCCAAGCAACAAAAGCGATGACTATGCAATCGGCTAATACTTTATGTCCTGTTGGAGCCAACCAGGGAAACATCCCAGTTAAATTTTCAATTGCAGAACTAACACTTACTGCTACTGTAAGCACATAATCCAAGGACAGGCTGGCTCCGGCCACTAAGCCCGCGTTTTCACCCAGATAGGCTCTAGCAATAGTGTACGAACCACCCCCTTGAGGATATTTTTGAATTGCCTTACGATAGACTAGCAAAATACTAGCGAGCAGCAATACAATAACCAAAGAAACTTGCATCACATAGGCATATCCCAGGGCACCGGCCGCAAGTAAAACATATAGAATTGCATCTGGGGCATACCCTTCGGACGATATGATGTCTGAGCCAAAAATTGGTATACCGCCCCAAACCCCAACACGGGCATGTTCAGCATATTGAGTAGACAGTGGTTGACCAAAAATCACTGTCCTTAAGCGTAGCCAGAAAATCTTATTACTTTTAGATACCATTTGGATTACCCCCATAACTTCGAAGTCAATATAAAACCGTTCTTGTAAAGATCAAGTGACCCAGAAACTCTAAATATGTAGATAAATTATTATCACCCAATGAAATATGTTTTATTATAGCCTATCTATAAATAAATAAAGCATAAATAATACAACGAAGGGTATAAAGAAAATATAAAAATATAATTATAAGGTTCAGAATAGTTTTACATTTTACTTTTCCTTAATATAAGGTCCATAACATCATTGATAATAACTATTCCAAGAATTTTTTTATTTTTAATTAGACTTCTTACCGTGTCGTCCAGGTATTCCATCAATTCCCGAACTTCAAGAGATACTTCTACGGAACATAAAAATCCCTCCATTCAGGAAAAATATGTCTCAACTATAAGTAATGATTCAGACACTATTGCATTTACATTATAGGGCGATTTTCGGAGAATGTGATTATCTCACCTTCTAAACGCAAAAAAACAAAGCCTTTCAAATAACGGAAAGCTTTGTTATACACTCAAATAAAAGTAAGTGCAACTCACTTTCCCCACACGTTTAAGCTTTGGCACTAGATTCTATTTAATATTATCTACAGAAACGTAATTTATAGTTATCTTTTGTTAGCTTTAACTACTCTATCGGTTCATATAAATTGAATCAACTCAGCCGCGTCATTTTATTCAGAGCCCCAATGACTTTCCAGCAAGAAAAAATCATGGCCTCGCTTCAAGGTGCAATTTTCCCTCGAAAGCAAGGCCACTTTTTAAGTAAAAATTAATTTGATTCTTTCTTTATCTCAAATTAAGCCAAGTACTGTCTCAATTTGAGCAAATACATAATACTCTTTCCCTTTCTATTTAATACCACAACTTACCAGAGATCCTCAACAGTATCTACAACATCCCTTATAACATTAAAGCAGATCTTCTCTGCTATATTCTGTTCTTTAAACAACTTAGATCCTTCTGAGGTAAAGTCAATTCCAGTTAGGCCTTTGCAGGTATAACAGCCGTGTTTGACCTTAATTCTTTCTATTAATTCCTGTACTAAGGGAAAAGTCTTATTTCCAAGATCAAAAACAGTGTTTTCGTCGTTGCCGTACTTTAAGCCCAAAGCCATGATTCCCCCACTTACTGCGCCGCAAATTTCACCCATGCCGGAAACCCCAGCTCCAAATCCGGTGGCCAATTTAATGGCCTGGCTGCGCTCCATTCCAAGCTCTTCACCCAGGGTGGAAAAAACTGCCTGACTACATAAAAAACCGTTCTTCATCATGGCTACCGCTTTATCGGAACCCTTCACTTTACATTCCTCCCACAGTCTTAATACATATTTAGTTTCACAGAGACATTATGAATAAATACATATATGAACGCGTTCACTTTATTTTATCCCGCGAAATATTTTTTGTCAATAAAAAATGAACGTATTCATTTTAGAATACGTTCATTTTGTGCTCTCCATTATTTTACTCGGGTCATCAGGTCTATTGCTTTACTCCAAGCCCTTCCAGGAATAAATACAGCTTTTGTTTCAGGTTATCCATAAACGGCATTTCCATGTTGCTATTCATGGTGGATTGTAGTAAGCCCATGAACATTTCGATAATTATTCCCACAGGGATATCCTTACGGAATACGCCTTTTCCCTGCCCCTCGCGCACAATATCAACCAGTATCTCCCGAAAAATAGAGCCATGGGGGGACTCCCGTCGGGTACCCGAGGCCTGGCGTCGAAACTGCATAAACATGCTTATTAGCTGACTGTTCTCTTCAAAATTCTTACCGGCGGTTAAAAGAATTTCCGACAATTTTTGTGACGGCTCTAAAGAGGATTCTTGTATTTCTTCAACTGTATGCCGGACTTCATTTATTTTTTCCCCGAGGCAATATTTGAGTACATCTTCCTTTGAATCAAAGTAGTTATAAAAGGTGCCGGTTCCTAAGTCAGCTTCTTCCATTATTTCCGCTACTGTGGTATTCATAAAGCCTTTTGTCAGAAAGAGCCTTAAGGCGTTTTCTGATATAGATTTTTTTACCTGCATTTTTTTTCGTTCACGCCGAGTGTTCATGGTAACAATGATTTACCTCCACATTCATTTATGAATGTGTTCATTTTATCATTCTAATATTCCGAATGCAAATAGTGGGTTAATATACCTTGCTCCTTTTTCCAGTGTTTCTCCGTCCAGGTTATAGATGGCATCGATAATTCTGTTCCGGTATGTGGAAGGGAATTAGTTCATTCTTTCTAGTTCTTGCAAAAAAAGACACAGCTCAGCACCGATTTTTTCACCGGTTGCACTCTGAAAAACGACGTGTCCTCCAGTAGGATAAGTTTTTAAGGCCCTCAGTCCAGCCATTCTAGAATTCAGATAATTAGCACTCTCTGGCTTAACTGTGTCATCGTCAAGGGTTTGAATGATCATTGAAGTACATTTAATGTTTGCTAAGAGAGATTTAGTTTTGTTAAGTAAAATCACAAATTGGATTAAAGCCGGAAAAGGGGGGACATTGACACTTGAGCTTAGATATTTCCTAGCATAAAATCTAAAATCGCATCTCAAATTGGAGATAACTTGTTTCATATTCCCATAAAATATCGGCGTATTGATTAGAACCAATGCTTGAATCTTATGTACTTGGCAAAGTTGAATCCCAAGCAAGCCACCCATTGAAAATCCGATAACCACCACATTATGGCAACGCTTTTCCAAATCAGCATAAGCAGCCACGACAGATTGAATCCAATCAGTATATTTCGCTCTGGCTAGGTCCCTGCGACTTGATTCGTGTCCTGCAAGCAGAGGCACTGCTGTTGGAAACCCACATTCATTGAGTTTAGTAACAAGAGAATCAATCTCACGACGACTTCCTGCAAAACCGTGAATTAATAAGCATCCTGTATTAAATTTCTCCATGACGAGTAAGCTCCTCAAAGCGTTTTTTTATATGGTCAAATTCAAAGGAAGAACAAATCCGCCTTTCCTGGCTGTCAAGGATTCGATAATGCTGGGAGATTAGGTTTTTTTGCATCGTATAGCCAAAAGAAGCCTCAAGCTCCTCCCACCATATTTTACCACCAAGAGTTTTAGGATAGTCCCGTTCGGTGCTGTCAAAGGCAAGAGCCATAATTACTTCCTTGGGCTGACCGCCAAACGTTATTGATAAAATTTCGCTCTTCCCAAAAATTGTGCAAAGTGTTACTGCACCCATCCAACCGAGTGTCGATCTGCCTTTTTCAATCTGTACGAGCGTTTTTTTAGACATGCCAAGTACTTCTGCCATTTTATCCTGTGAATAATCAAACTCTGTACGAACTAATTTTAATTTTTGGTCCAGTTTTTTTACAAATTCATCTTTAGTCATTAAAACAACTCCCATATAGTGTAATATTACACTATATGGGAGTTGTGGTCAATATATGTAGTCCTTAAATTCCCTGAACCCCTACAAAAATAGATTATAGAGTCACTAAAAATTCAACACACATTTTCAAAATCCTTTCCTAATATAAAATCTTCTATATGTTTGATAGAGTTATACCAAAAGATATAAAATAAAACAAAGGGATGGTTTCTAAGTACTTGCGATACTAAAAACAAGATAACAAAATAGTTGGAGGTATATTGGAATGGATTTTGGTGAGGTTTTTAAAGATATTTCTGCGGGACTCTTGGTTACAGATGCAGATTTTAATGTGATTTGGGCCAATAAATTTGAGGAACAGTTCTACGGAAAACCCGTTGTGGGTTTGCGTGCTATAGACTGTCACAAGGAAGAAAATCGTCAAAAAATTGCCGGCTTTGTAGAGCGGTTTAAAACCGGGGAATTAAAATCCTTTACCAAAATAGCCTTTGGGATGGTCATTACTTATAGCAGCTATTTCAAGAATGGAGAGTTCGCCGGAATGATTCGAACAAGAATTTATTTGCCCAAGGGGGCGGAGGCACAGGAGACTGCTCATTATCCAGAGTGAAAATTAGAATTAGCGTATTATGTCGGACGTATCCTTGACAAATTGGAGACAAAGTGGCTGTTGCAATATTCATTATGCAACGGCCCCTAAAAGTATACTTTTTGATACATTAGTTAAGAATCATAGAATTTTATTCATCAGTCTCATCGGGCACATTTCTCCACACATTGTACAGCTATCTTCGTGAGTTGGAGATGATTCTCTCCGATAACGTTCAGCTTTTTCCCGATCAATCGCTAATTCAAACATAGTAGACCAATCCAGCGCTTGTCTTGCTTTACTCATTTTAAGGTCCCAATCAGCAGCACCTGGGATTCCTTTGGCAATATCTGCCGCATGGGCCGCTATTTTAGTAGCTATTATTCCTTCTTTCATATCTTCGAGGGATGGAAGGCGAAGATGTTCTGCCGGGGTTACATAACATAAGAAGTCCGCTCCCGATGCGGCAGCTATGGCACCGCCTATGGCACTGGTAATGTGATCATATCCCGGAGCGATATCTGTCACTACTGGGCCTAATACATAGAAAGGTGCGTTATGGCATAATTTCTTCTCTAATAACATATTGGCTTGGATTTCATTGAGAGGGATATGACCAGGACCTTCGATCATAACTTGAACGTTCTTTTCCCAAGCGCGCAAGGTTAATTCACCTAACACGATAAGTTCTTCAATCTGTGCAGGATCAGTAGCATCCGCAAGGGATCCCGGACGACAGCCATCCCCCAAGCTCAGGGTTACATCGTACTTGGCGCAAATATCCAACAGATCGTCAAAATACTCGTAAAATGGATTCTCGCGATCATTTAATTCCATCCAGGCGAACAAAAGCGAACCTCCACGTGAAACAATATTTGTGACGCGTTTATTTTTTTTAAAATGAGCCACTGTTTGACGGTTAAGTCCAGCGTGTATCGTCATAAAATCGACACCATCTTGGGCATGCTTTTCTACAACCGCTAGAAACTCTTCTACAGTGATATCTTCAAGTTTTTTATCCAAAAAACCAATTGCATCATACATAGGAACTGTACCGATCATTGCCGTTGACATGTTAATTAGACGCGAACGAAATTCAGCAGTTTTTCCATAGTTGCTCAAATCCATAATAGCTTCAGCCTTCATATTAATGGCTGTTTGTACCTTCTCCAGTTCTAGATTAATATTCGCACAATCTTTGGAAATTCCTAAGTTGACATTGATTTTCGTTTTAAGGCCTTGCCCAACGCCTTCAGGGCTTAAAGTTAAGTGATTAATATTTGCCGGAATGACCACAGTTCCTTGGGCAACACGTGCACATATATCCTCAGGGGACTGATTCTCTTTTTGAGCAACAATTCTCATTGCTTCGGTAATTTCGCCTCGTTTGGCCGCCGCCATTTGTGTTGTCATAGCTAATTCCCTCCTCATTATTTTTTGAATGAAATAACCTTAATACAATCCTTCCAGAGCAAGTGAGTGAACTCGTTCAGCTAAAGCTGAACATCGGGGCTTCAGATGGGGACTCTACCCCACCTGAAGTTAACGAGGGACCCATCCCCACTTATAGAAGTGGGGGCCTAAAACCGAATAAAAAAACAGCTTCCCCGTAGGTAAGCTGTCGTTTTGACTCAGGTAAACTATGCTTCAATTCAAGTCAATCTTAAACGATTTTGCTTTCCTACGCTGGTACTAGCCAGATCAGGTTCGAAGGGACAAGAGCAATAGCTCTATCTCAGCCGCATTTGGGCACCCCTAGCAATTAATTTCGATTTATTATACAACGTCATACTTAAGAAGTAAATGTAAATGCACAAGTAAATATTTTAACAATTTAGTTCAATGAAAAACGCCAAAGTACCATGTCACCCAAAAGAGCTATATCTACGCCAATTCAGAATATCCACGAAAGAGATAAATATTAATGATGACGGTATTCATAAGAACGTAATGCAAAAAAGATTCTGAACAGCGAAGATGCCACCATAATGCCGGCAGCTATGGCAACTGCAATACTTACCGTGTAAGAGCCATAATCGGCAAACTCTACAATCCTATTATTGATCGCATAGCTCATCGTATAGTATAAGGCCCGACCTGGAACTAGTGGAATAATAGCTGCTGTTAAAAAAGTAGTAGCTGGCGTTTTCTCGATGCGGGCACATAGCTCTGAGTAAAAGGTTACTATAATAGCCGATACAAAGTACTGCGTCATTTCGCTGCTTAGCCAGAGACCGCCCAGTAAGTATATCATCCATGCTAACATACCGCCTAAAGCAGCATACCATATTTTCCTTCCTTTAATATTGAACAGAATCGAAAAACCAAGTGAACCTATAAAAGCCAAAATGATCTGAAATGTAGGGATCATTTAAACATACCTCCAACAAAAACCGATACCAGACCGAATCCAAAAGAGATGGATAATGCTACAAGAATAGCTTCACAAAGACGCAGTAGTCCTGCTATCGTATCTCCGCTTATGATATCTCTTATTGAGTTTGTTAGAGCCAATCCCGGTATCAGCAGCATGATATTTCCAATTGCAATTTTATCGAAGCTATGGCCTATCCCGGTTCTAACGAGCAGAACTCCCAGCAAACCTACAATGAACGAACATAGTATATTTACGATAAAAACATTCTTATCCAATCTTTGAATAAAAGTGATCACTGATTTCAATATCATGCCGATAGCTGCAGAAACAACTGCATCATTCAAGTCGCCTCCATAGAAAACCGTGAATGTTCCAGCAATCACACCATATACCAAATATTGGACAGTTGGACCATATTTATGTCTACTCCCGATCTTTTCGATTTCATTGCTAATATATTCCGCCTCAGGTTTGTGAGCACAAATATAGTGGGAAAGATTATTAAGTCTGTCTAACTTATCCAAATCTGTTGCGTATTTTAAGATCCTCCTGGTTTGAGTGAGCGTATTTCCGTTTTTCGATTGCAGAGATACGACGATGCTAGACGTGATTGTAAATACATCCACCCGCTTAGCATCATATGCTTTGCAGATACGGCTGATGGAGTCCTCTACGCGATTTACTTCAGCACCGCTGACAAGCATTTGTTCTCCAATATCCATTATGTAACTTAGTAATTCTTTTGTAAGCATATGATTTAATGCCCTTTCAGTTATTCCAACAATCTAAAGACATACTTTTAGCTTAATGATTCACTTTGATTATAAAATTTCATTTGCATAATTATACATCGAATTTAATTTATTGGCATCGGAAGCACCCTAAAGTGACAAAAAAACCGGCCTTAGATTTTTCACTAAAGCCGCTGTTTACACTTTTAGTTAAGTGATGCGTTAATTAAATCAAGGGGCTTTTATCTCCTTTATAATAAATAACCAGTCGATGGAGTGCCCGTGTACAGGTAATGTACAGTAATTGTCTATCAAAATCACTCACATAGTTTTCTTTACTAACATCATAAGCGATCACAACATCAAATTCTAATCCCTTTGCCATATAAGTTGGAATGACCAATGGACCTTTTGTAACTTCCCCTCCTCGAGGTTTAATAAGTGTTAGTTGCACCGATTTTTTCAACCGACCAAACACCTTTTCTGCTTCCCCTTGAGTTTTACATATGACGGCTATAGATTCATACCCTTGCTCTGTAAACTTCGCTATATCCTCAACGATCGACCGATCCATCGCCTCTAATGTTTCTTGAGGGATAACCGTGGGTTCCTCACCATGACGTTCAATAGAAGCATAACCTTGTTGGGTGCCTTCACCTAGCAGAGCCTGTGCGAAGGTGTTGATTTCACAGGTCGACCTATACCCTTTATTTAAAGAAAGCTTAATCATCTTACCTTTATTGAGTATCTCCGATATATCGTCATATAGTAAACTGTCTGCTGTTTTTTCAATCGTCTGACGGATGTCTCCTAAGACAGTATAGGTTGCATTATTGTACAAAATCCTAAAAACCTCGTATTGCAAAGGCGTATAATCCTGCGCTTCATCAATGACCACATGTTTGATCCCGGAAACCACATCATTCCCTTCGATCTTTAACTTCAAATAAAGAAGTGGGGCATAATCTTCATAGTGCACTTGCCCCTTTTGTAGATTTTGCAGAGTTGTTAAAATAATTTCTTCAGTAGTTTCCGGAAGTGTTAGACCTCGCGCCAACTTGAGTAAAAGCCCATGGTTCTTGAACAGCAGCATGTACAAGTCTCTATAATCAACGATCGTGAATTTTCGAATTCGTTCCCGGAAAGCCACAGCTTGTCTGATGGCTAACAATCGGCTGAAGGACTTTATTTCAAACTCATGCCCTTCACTTTTTTCCACAATCTTTTCCAAGCGTTGGAGTCTCTTTTTCTGTAATGGGTGGACCTTTTTCAAGAGGAATGTCTCAATGATTTTAAGTTGTTTTGCCATCGGAATACCAATTTCATTGTGAAGAAAACGATTCTTTAGCTGCTGCCTCGTCGCTAGGATTGTTCCATTATAATAGACGTCCTCAAAGGGAATAAGCCGATGGGCGTAATACCATAATAGTCTATCAAGAATTTGCTTAAATACCCTCGAACCCTTGAAATCGATGCTTTGCCGCCGAACCTCACCACTCGTCTTCCCTCGGGAATGTATCAATGTTTCAAGCTGCATATCCCTTGTTTCTTCCCCAAATCTGCCTTGAAAAACTTCAGAGATTAAATCGTCAAAAACGCTTTGCTCCACGTTTTCTTCCCCCAGCTCAGGAAGAACACTCGAAATATAGTGACTAAAAACGGTGTTGGGAGATAATATGACAACTTCATTCGATCGCAGATTGGAATTGAGACCCTCATAAAGGAGAAAGGCTATCCTATGCAGTGCAATTGATGTTTTGCCACTACCTGCTGTACCTTGTACAATTAAGAGCTCGTGATCCCTATCTCTTATAATAATGTCTTGTTCCTTTTGAATTGTTTCGATAATATTTTTCATTTTGGCTGAGGTATTCTGGCTTAGCACTTCCTGCAGTATTTCGTCTGTAATCCTGACACTGCAATCGAAAAAGTATTTTAGCTTTGAATTCCAAATTTTATATTGCCTTTTCAGAGAAACATCCCCCCGGCTAATCCCCGCCGGAGTGTCATACATTACTTCACCTAGTTCGTACCTATAAAATATACTTGAAATGGGTGCGCGCCAATCATAAACGTAGACTCGACCCGTATTCCTATCCATTAAATTGTAAAGTCCAATGTATATATTTTCTTTTTCACTACAACCTTTTTCTATAAAATCAAACCGACCAAAGTAAGGTGAATTTATCATTTTCTTGAGGTTTTTGATACGTTGCGGATTGTAACTAGAGATATAATTATTAATTTGCATAGAATGCAGGTTTATATCGACAAGACTTTCAAAGTCACTCGAAGCATGAATGGTATTTTCGTACATATCTTTTCTGGCGGCAATTAAATCACTCTTTTTTTCTTCTAAATTCTTCGCTTCTTTTTCCACTTCTTCCTCGATAAAAGCCAATGCCTTCCTAAGATACTCAATCTCCTCTTGATAATTTTCTTGGTAACTGTCCATCGGATCACGCTCCTTTAATAAGAATCTTGAAGAAACCACTTGACATTCCTAAGGTATTTGTGATATACTATAATTAGTTATATAATATTTTGGCTATTTATGCCTATTTTTAATTATATAATAAATACACCTTTAAGTATAGTAAAAAGTAAAAATTATAAAAACAAAATGCGTTGGCGTGAGAACTGCTATATTCTCATGCCAGCGCATTATATATTTTAGTCATATTATAGGCCCATAACAAACTTACAGTGAACTCGTTCAGTTAAAGCTGAACATCGGGGCTTAAAAACTGGATAAACCCTAAACTATACTTTTGTGATGCAGTAGATTATTTATTGAAATAATGACCTTGTTCCAAATCTGCAATTAAGCCTGGATGCACCGGGTTCCATCCCAATATCTCTTTTGTTTGTGGAGAGTTTCCCGGCTTTACACTTGGAATATCAAGTGCGGCCAATGCACCAAGAAACCCGAAGTGAGCATTGGCTTCCTCACGTGAGATGCTTACCACCGGAACGTTTAAGTGTTTTCCGATAGTACTGGCAATTTCACGAAAAGGAATTCCTGCTTCGCCTCTTCCTGTAAAATATGAACCAGCCGGTGCTTTTTCAATCGCCAGACGAAAAAGCTTAGCAGCATCAAGTCTATGAATAGCCGGCCATCGATTAGCTCCATCTTCAACATAGGCAGATATTCCTTTTGAGCGTGCAATACTGATAAGTTGTGGAATAAATCCATGCCTATCCGCATCACTATGCACGGAGGGTGCAAGACTAATGACAGCGGAGCGAACCCCTCTCTCAGCTAAAGCTAATGTAGCCTTATCCGAAGCATCCCCATTGGCATGAGCAGTGGTCATAAAAGGTTTTCCAGTATCTACAAGGGTTTCACCTATTGCGTTAATTACATTTAAATCAATAGCAAGGGATCCTGCAAAATCTGAAAAATCATGTCGGAAAGCCATATGAATAACACCTTCTGCCATGGAGGCTCCTTTACAAAGATATTCCGTATCTTCCAGTGTCCCCTTCAGTGCTTCCGCTCCAACATTTTCTAATTTTTTGGCACCCTCTTCCGAACGTGTTAAACCAATCACTTTATGTCCAGCCTGAATCAGTTCTTGTACAACCGCCGAACCGATATAACCTGTTGCTCCAGTGACAAAAATACGCATAATAAAATCCTCCTAATAAATTAAATAGTAACATTACCTTATACGGAATTGGAAGAATGTATACAATCTTCGCTGTCTAATTGAGACTAAACATATTCGTAAATTTTGTCGGATCAACCTGTAATAAATCCATATTAACTCCCCTCATTGATTACAAGTTTAATGTTTTAATATTTGTAACCTTAAAACGAATTATATCATTATGAGTAGATAATTACAATACAATAAATATGTAACTTGTAATAAATTTATATTTATCCTGTTTTTTTAAGGAAGCCCCGCTGTTCAGCTTTAGCTGAACGAGTTCACTTTCAAGTTTAATGACTATTATATTTGATGACTGCAGCGGTGAAAGAACGTGTTATAAATGTTCGCTGCTTTCAGCTTGACCATGCTTTTGCAAAAAATGCGAAAAGTCCCGGCATACAATAACGCCCTCAACAATTCCTATTTGGAACGTCAAGGGCTTAAAAGTTTACTTTATCGTATTTGGAGTTTTGTAAGAGGAGAAGGTTGATCGGCCTCACCTACTCGATTCAGTTTTTGGGATTTTTAAGTCCTCTTATTAGAAGATTTACCACAGATTCTATGTTTTGTTTTCGCTCAGGATCTGCGAATGAGTTTGGGTGGATAAAAACACTGGTTGCAAGATATACGGATCTTGCCGCTTGATAAGGAAATTCTATGAAAAATATACCTTCTGTAATTCCTTGTTCTATAACCTCCTTGATTTGATTAATTCCGTCTTCTATACCCTTTTCAATTACTTGCATTGAGTTTTGAGCCAGTTTAATGTAATTGGCAAACATTTCTGGATCATTAATGGCACTGCGACGTTTAGCTTCCGCAAAGTCTTCCAGTAAATGAAAAAGCTTAATATCAGCAGGACTATCTTCTTTTAAAATACTTTTTGAAGGAGCATGCAAATTTGCAAGCCAGCGTTCTGTAACAGCATTCCAAAGGGCAGCTTTACCATTATAATATCTATAAATGGCAGCATGACTGACTTTTAATAATTTTGCCACGTCTGTGATATTCGCTTTATCTGGTCCAAAACGGCGAATGACCTCTTCAGTGGCATTGAGAATTATTTCTTTATCTAATGAGATCTTATCCAATGTCATCACCGATTTCTCTTTTAATAGTAAGTATGATCATATCACGATTGGTTTTATGTTTCAAGTTACAATAATCGTAATTTTGTCCAAAGCAGAATTTTTTATGTCCCTGCTTCGGGAAAACATTATCCACAGATTTACCAATAACTATTTGTAAGTCTTCAATTGAGTTTATAGTTAAGAACTTTATATTCCCACGTTTCCTAGTCTACATTGCCAGTAAATATGATAACCGGCTTTTAAGCAAATACTCAATAAGCCGGTTAAAGAAATTCAATTAAATTATATGATACTGTTTACGGTAATCTATCAAGTCCTCGATCGTTACCACAGGTACATTATTTTTTTCAGCGAAGGCCACGATTTCTGGTAAGCGAGCCATAGTTCCGTCTGGATTTGTAAGTTCACATAATACGCCACAGGGTTTCAAACCTGCTAAACGCATTAAATCGATGTTAGCTTCTGTATGACCCGGCCGTTCTAAGACACCACCAGGACATGCTCTTAAAGGAAAAACATGACCGGGGCGATGAAGATCTTGAGGTTTTGCCTCTTCTGCCGTAGCGGCTTTGACAGTAGTAACTCGGTCAGCCGCAGAAACACCTGTTGTAACTCCATTTGCTGCTTCAATCGATACGGTAAAAGCAGTTTGAAATCTGCTTGTATTGTTTTCCACCATCATAGGCAACGACAACTCGTTTACCTTTTCATCCGTCAAACATAAACATACGATTCCACTACATTCCTGAATAAGCATTGCCATCTGTGCTACTGTTAAAAATTGAGCCGAGAACATTAGATCTCCTTCATTTTCCCGATGTTCATCATCAGTAACTAATACCCCCTGCCCGTTCCTCAAAGAGTCTAACGCTTTTTCCACCCTTTCAAACGAGCTTCCAAATGTAGATAAATAGGATTGATTCATGGTAAATCCCCCTTTAAATATTGACTTACCAGAATCAGGGCGAACCAACAGACAGCCTCCCTAATATTAGATCGCTTGAATTAAAAAATTTGGCACACCTGTATATCTCTTTCATCCGGACTATTACCGTCGGCCCTGGCCTCTCACCAGATCTGCTGACCTTCTTAAAATTAAGAAGCGCTCGCGGGCTCCCCAGAAACTGGGATACCGCCGGTGGGGAATTTCACCCCGCCCTGAGACTAAGTCAATTTATTATAACAATTCTATCAGCTATTGTGAACTGTAAGCGATGGAAAATACCTTAAGATCGGCGGCATATCGTACAATGCAGCATTCCTTAAGTTTCGTCCGTCGTAGAGCTTCGTGTTTGAAATTCCACCATTCTAGTTAATTGAGGTCCACCATTCGAGAGTGATGGACGCGTTATGCAAGCTCTTTCCTTGCTTCCTCTAAATGCCTCCGCATAAGGCTCTGCGCTTTTCCTGAATCATGACGCGAAATCGCCTCATAAATCGCAACATGCTCCCGAACAGTACGAAGTCCACCTACATCATGACTAAAACGAAGCGGCCCAGTCCTTTTAATTAACTCAAAAATATGTACAACCAATGTTTGAAGAAGCCGATTCATAAGAGTGTTCTGAGAAGCTTGAGCAACCATATAATGAAATCGCATATCCGCCTTAGCATAAGCATCTAAGTCATGATGTTCTCTTTGCATATCCTTAAGTGCATGCGCAATCCAACGCAAGCTTTCCTCACTCGCCCGCTCTGCAGCTAAGCGAGCACATTCTGCCTCGAGGGTAATACGTATTTCCCACAGTTCATCAAGGCGGGTTGGTTCGACAGATAAGGCTAAAGCTAAGGGGTTAATCACATAGTCCAGCTGAACATCCCGAATAAACGTTCCGCCCCCCGGTTTAATTTCTACCAAGCCTAAAAGTTCCATAGTTCGTAAAGCCTCGCGCAGTGTTGTGCGGCTTACGCCCAATTCTGCAGCCATCTCCCGTTCTCCCATCAAACGATCGCCGGGACTCAACTTTCCTTCGATAATTAGATTATTAATTTGTTTTAGTACCTCTTGATACGTCCGGCGCGGCTTAACCTTTTCAAATTGCATGAAGATCCTCCATAACACCAGGAATTTTTATTTCCATCTCGCTTTCATTCTCCCAATACTTTTAAGCATATTTTATTTCTAAACCTGAATACTGACCGGACATAGTTCATTGCATTTCCGGCAATCTCCACAATCTGTAGTTTCTGTTGTATGCACCCCCTCTAAAAAGACTGTCAGAACGTTCACCCTTTTACCCGTATAACGATAACCCCTTTCCAGTCCTTCCGTCAGATATTTGGGACAATTAACCAAACAGCTTCCACAGTGTAAACATTTCAGCAAATCCCCCTCCCCGCCTTCTGCTGCTGCCAAACGACCATTATCAATTAAAATGACATAGACTTCTTTAGGGCCATGCATACCTTGGACCATTTTAAATTCGATATCAGCTGTCCGACTGGGACCATTGATAAAGGAGATATAACGAAGCATATCTTTTCCTAACCCATAAATACTCATTGTCCGACAAACTGTTAAAGCATCCTCAAGGGTTGGAACGATCTTATCCATACCGGCAAGCACTATATGGTTATAGGGAAGATTTGAGGTGAATCTGACGTTCCCTTCACTTTCTAAAAGGGTAATCGTTCCATTTTGTTCCACGATTGCCTCAGCACCTGTGATTCCATATTCCAAATTGGCTACAGTGCGTTTGATTTCATCTTTTACTTGAGCAACCATTGCTTGGTCAGTTATCTCTTTATTCAACGTTGCAATCCAGGGATGAACATCAATTTCCGTACCGGCTAATCGTTCTCCGAGGTCAGTATTCTTGACCTCCACACCGTTTGCTTTTAGGAAATCTCTCAAACCGATCTCCGCAAAAATTGGATTCTTACTTATGGCGACCTGCTTATTACCAGCAAGAATTTTTAAAACCTGTTGTTGGGCGTTTGCTGAATCAGCCGCAACAATAACATGGCATCCTTTATTTCCCAAAGATGAAATTGCCTTCTCTACATGTTCTTTAAGCTTCTTGGCAACCTCTGATTTAATTTCATTAACTTGAGAGGCAAGCCTGGGATATTTTTGAATAAGACTTTTTCGATTGGAGTCAATGTTATTTAAAATTCTTTGAGCCTTTACTGTTGTTTTTGCCTCACTCATCTTTACGGCCTCCTTCCATAAGCTTGACTTAATAACTGTACCGTATGGAGCACTTTTTGCTTCATGTTGTTCTGGGATATTCCATCCCGAAAATGCACCATACATCCCGGACAACTGGTAGCCAATATCGTTGCTTGAGTATCAGCAATAGTCCGTAGTTTTCCTTCATTGATGCGATGTGAAAGTTCGTAGAAACTTAAACTAAATGACCCGCCAAAACCACAACAAGTATCAGCATCTTTCATTTCCGCATAGTCCAAACCCGGAATTTGCTGCAATAAATTGCGTGGTTCTTCTTTCACGCCCATACTCCGTGCCAGATGACAGGGATCATGATAGGTTACTTTTTCACTTACTTTTTTATCTGGAGCTTTTAATTGAATATCGTGAAAGAGAAATTCGTTAATATCTCGGACACTCTCAGCAAGTTTTTTCACTTTCTGCTGAATCTCCGGCGCATCCTCAGCAAAAAGCTTAGGGTACTCTTCTTTAAAGGCCACCGCACAGCTTGGACAAACGAAAACCAAAGCATCCATCTCAAATTTGCTGTACATTTCAATGTTTTTAATGGCCATCGCTTTGGCATGAGCCATATCCCCGCTGACAATACTGGGAATTCCGCAGCACACATCTTCTTGAGCGAGCTTAACGGCTACATTGTTTTCTGCCATAACATGTAAAAGCGCCTCTCCCAAATCCGTCTCGGAATAATTAACCACACACCCGGGAAAAAAGCCTACCGTTTTAAGGGGATGAGCAATCGTTTTGGGTTTAGCCTTCGTCAAAAAGGACTTTCCTGTCAATTTGGGAATAACTCGTTCTTTAGGCATGCCTAAGGAACTCAAGGGTAAACGAGAACTCATTCCCTGACCCGAATCCTTTAAAACAAATTTGCCAAAAGTCGCGGCAAGCTTAGTAACCGTGGGAAGGGATTTCGATTTCGTTAACATGGAGAAAATAGCTTCTTTTTTCCAACCCACCCCTTCTTTCTCAACTGCAGTTTCACGCAGCTTCCACAACATCTCCGGCGTAGGCATTTGCACAGGACAAGCCGTCTTACACTTTTGACAGCCAATACAAAGGGATAGACCGTTTTTCTCTGATTTTTCTAAGTCTCCGTGAAAAGCCGCAAAAACCAAGCCACGTCCTCCAAGGTACTTATATCCATACCGGCTGCCCACCTCTGCATAGACAGGACAAAAGTTCAGACAACTACCACAGTTAATACAGTAAAGTGACTCTTTATAACCCGCTCGAATCGCTTCCTGACGTCCGTTTTTTAATAATACAACATGAACTTCTTTAGGTCCTTGTCCGTGTGCTTGCTGATCTAAATCAGGATCAAGGGATTCACTCACCCCGGAAATTACCGAGACGTAGGTTCCGATATCTTGTCCGACACCATAGACTGCAGCAGCTCGGACAACCTGCATAGCATCCTCCAAGGTAGGAACAATTTTCTCAACGCCGGCAATCACAATATGAGTTTTAGGCATCATCGTTACAGCGCGAATATTCCCTTCATTTTCCGTCAGAAAAATACTGCCAGTATCAGCGGCAATCGCATTAGCTCCAGAGACTCCTATATCAGCATTAATCAAATAATTGCGAAGACGTTGGCGAGCTGCTACAACCAAAGCTTCGGGAGTACACTCCAGCTTAGTTCCTGCTTCTTCGGAAAAGACTTCAGTAACTCGCTCAATAGGAATATGAATCGCGGGTGCTAAGGAATGACTTGCCTCACTCTTGGCGAGCTGGTTAATCCGATCCCCAAGATCTGTCTCGATGACAGTAGCTCCTTGATCTTCAAGGTAGTGTGAAATATTAATTTCCTTACCGGCATTAGATTTTGATTTGACGATCAATCCTTTAGGGGGAATCAGACCGGCGATATAATTCTGGGCTTCCTCAGTTGTCTGAGCAACAAAGACGTTACATCCTTTTCCTTCCAAAGACCTTTGAGCCTGGACAATGACTTCCTCTAAATGATCAATACTGTATGTTTTGATTTCCCGCAAACGATTAGAAAGTTCCGGATAATCCGGCACCATCTTTAACATGGCTGGCCGAATCGCTTCAAAAGCCCGAAATCGGCCTTTTCGCGACTCTAAATCCTGAAGCCCTTCTGTAACCTTATTTTTTATAATCTTGTAAGTATCTTGTCCCACAAAATCTCCTCCTCAGTGGTTTAGTGGTTGGACCAATTGAGTAAAACAAAAAACCTCCAAAAGGTCTTTTATGATACACATCATTTATTAATTTATTGTTCTATATAATTATACACCAATTTTTAAATGATTAAAGTAAATTTTGGAACCTTCTTTTTACCTTTTCAAACAAGAAAAAGCCACACCTCCCTTTGTTAGAACGTGTGGCTTGATTAGCTGAACTATGGCGTAGCGGAAACCCGAAGATTCGCTACGCCTTTAATATTGCGATTTTAGAAGAAGAGCCGATTACGATAACCTACATTTCCAGCGTAACCGCCGTAACCCTGACCAGGATCTACGACAACGTTAGTTGACATGGGCTGATAGATGTGTTGAGGAACATTTACAACATTATAGCGGTTTACGTTTACGACTGGATGAATAACTGGAACCACCCGTGGGGTGTAATAATTGCGCACGCAGTATTGCGGGGGGCAACAAATCGGACTTCCTACACAACCATACATTCAAAAATCACCTCCTAGCAGTTAATATATTATATGCTCAAATGTCGATACTGTCATATATTTCCAGACGTTTAGGTTTGACCCTTAGTAAAAATTTAGCACAACTATCACAAACCATTTGATACCGTATATTACGTCTCATATTTTATTCACGCCTGATCATTGGAATGCAAGGTGCTCTTACAAGAAGTGGGGGTCTTAAAAACTGGATAAACAGACCTACAAGTTTTGCAGGTCTGTCGTGTTTAAAAAGTATAAGACTATCCTAAAATTCTAGCCTTTACCACCACGGAACGGTTCTTGAACATATTGACGGACAGGATAATATACGGGATAAGGGACTAGATGAACATATCCATATCCCGTACCATAGGGATCATATCCGGGATGCAGTCCCACTCCATAACCTTGCAAATGTCCGTATCCGCCATAATTGAATCCATTATAACCTGGCCTCAAACCAACACCATAACTAAATAAATGTCCGTATCCTGAGCCATACAATGGCATTTCACACATAATTCTTTCCTCCTTGAAAGTTATTTCCGGTATTTTCCATTACTATATTATGGCTTTTTAATTTAATGAGAAACTTGCCCTCGTCTATTATTGCAAAATATCCCTCATCTTTACCTCAGCTTTAAACACAAACTCTATCTCAACCATTGACTGAACCTTGACTTTCACTCCACCGCACAGTGCCACGATCTTGATCGTCAGCTGCGGGATGGAATACACGGGCGTATTCTTCAAAGACATTTGGAAAATCATATCAAGTTGCAACCTATTCTTATTGATTTTGATAGTTCTTAAACTTTAATATTGTTTTACTAATAATAAACGATGCAATATAGGGAAAACATCCCGCCATAACAACAAAGTGTGCCAATTGATAGGATGGTCTGCTCTAAATATCATATGTGTTGCCACTCAATCACCCTTGATGCACTCAGTACACCTGCCCACAAGAATAAGCTTATTCCCACACGCACTAAAAAGAGCCCCGTCACTTTAAGATAAATTGGCGGGGCTCTTTCAATTAAGTTTTTAATTATTGAGCTGTGGCTGTTGAAGTACTAACGCTACTTCCTCCCAAGTCCACCTGTACTTTTTGAGCATCTGTTATGAGCTGATTTCTAGCACTAATTTGATTGTTTAAATCCGTGATTACTGTTTGGAGATCTGCTGTTATATTTGTTTCATTTTTAGCTTGACGATCAATATCAAGCTGAATTTTATCCTTTTGTAAGGTAAGCCTATCAGTTAGTGCCGCTGTGTGGTCATTTACCATTGTAATTAGATCATTTTTCGCAGCGAGCAGTGCAGTATAATTCTTTTGTGTCCAATCCGATTGACGCTGTGTCTTAATGCTCTGCCTAAAATTCTTCAGCTGAGCGGCTAATCCATTGTCCGTTTGACGGAGTGTCTTAATTTGGGTCCAATATTGAGAGTTTGGGTTTGTAGCAGCGGTTCCTGTTGTAGCCGCCATTGCCGGCAAAGTGGTCAATAGACAAGAACCAATTACCAGTGTGGAGGTCAATAAAACTTTTACTTTATACATTGAAGATCATCCTTTCAGTTTCAATTTGGTTGGTATGTTTTATTACAAACATAGTCTAACAATCAAAACTGAGAGTTTCCTGAGAACCAAGCAGGACTTTAGTACTTTTTTCTGGTATAAAACAAAGACGCATCAATAGAAAAAGCACCAGTTTAAACGATGCTTAATCTGCCCTAAATAGCCGAAAAGCAAACGCCATGAAAGGCATCTGCAATTTCACGCCTCTTAGTCCCACGTATTTGCACTTGCCAAGTACGGAGACAGGGAATCTAATTAATAGCTAATCAGAGCCGCCATTAAAACCCCTGCAGCCAAACTTAAACAAAACGAAAAGATCCCGACGCCCACATTCCCATTCGGTATTTCTTTCCGAATCGTAATCCCCGGAGTCAATAATTCAAATAGATAATAAATTCCAACGAGAAAAACGATCCCAGTTAAAGCCCATACCACCAAATCCCACAGACTAACTGCATGATAGATCGCTGAGGCCAGCAAAAACGAAATACCGAGTATCTTACCCCCTAAATCGAAAGCGACGGCTTTGGCTGATGCTACCTTTAACGGATTCTCCAAAGCATCACCATCAAACATAATTTTAAATTCCTGATAAGGCGTAGTTAAAGTGAATAAAAAGATAGCAAATGCCATCAATGGTAAAGTGACTCCCAAGTACTTAAGGAAATTAATTAATAGCATACAATATTCCCTCTCTTTTACTCCTTATTTCTTATATCCCGACGGCAAAAAGCAAGATAGATTTCCTGTGATTCGCTCCCCGATTCTTGCACTGATCGCTGAAGCCTTTCCTCCGACGAGAAAAGATCCCCAGAGCAACCGCCCCTTATAAGGGCCATTTACTGTGATGCTTTCCACTTCCTCCAGCTCCACGAACTTCTGATAGATCATCGGTTGCTCCCAATACATTTCATCCCTGTCTTTCTCTAGTACGCTGCCATCTGCTTGAAAAATGCTGACAGCTCCTCCTTCTCTTCCAAAAATGGGTTTAGCCACAAAGGGTTCTTTCCCCAAAAAAGAATTTTCCAGATAAGTCGGGAGCATATAGCGTTCAATAATTTCTTGCTCAACCTCCGTATAGAACCTTTTTGCCTCATGCAAACCCCATATTAAAGCCTGCACTGCCTTAGTCTGGGCAATGAATGCTGCAGGGGGATTGATAATCGCCAATTTTCTTCGTGCGATTAGATCGAGAACATGGGCTCCTGTGGGATACCCGTCCTCATCCTTCTCTTCAGCCAATTTTTCCAGCGCATGAAGCCGATACCAAACATCAATTTTCTGATACTCTCCCTCGATAAGCGCACAGAGTTCATCCTCAATCACTCTGAGATTTTCCAGTGGGACAAATCGACCAGGCAAGCCCGACCTTTTCAATAAGTACTCGACTGTTCCCTTATCCTCTTCATGCCAATCCAAGGCGCTAAAAACGATGGTTTCTATTGGGTAGCCTAACCCTTGATAGCGTTCAACAATCCCCTGAAAGGCAACTGCGAGGGCCTGCTCCATCCCTAAATTAGGGTTGCCTGCACCAAAAAACTCACACGCTTTACCATTTGTGTAAAATGCTTCAACCACACTTGTGGGGGTATCCGCATTAAATTCCAGCATTTTAATCCCCTGTGCGGTAGACGCAAAATCAAAGCGACCGATCGTCGTCGGAATTTCTGGCAAGATCGGGAGCCGAATCGCCTGAAACGTTTCTGTGGGGAGTCCCAACATTTCAAGCAAGCTTTCTGGACTTTGCTGAACCATCACTACAGTTTTTGCATAGATCTTCCCAAGTTCTTCCGTTGCCAAAGCAATTTCCTGGCGAAACTCCTCGTTAATATAGTGGATTCCAGCTAAGCCATATTCATTTCCATCGATCCAGTCCCAGGAGAAAACCTCGCGAATGGACCCGTAAAACTTTTCACGAATCTCTGGGTATTGGCACCTCTGCACGGTTTAACTTTCCCCTTTCAATCTTAATCCTATTTTAATTGACACCTAGCTGGCACTGGCACCGCTGCTGCTTCCAATCCCACCATGACTACCACTTGAAATCCCGCTCTTTAAACTAGAAGAAGAGGAACCGGAACTTGTCGAACCCGATTTCCCCCATGGGGATATACCAGCAATTCCTGCACCTTGCGATTGTGTACTTGAAGAACTCCCCGATGAGCCGAACGCAGGGGTCTTCACGTTCCCGGACGTTCCTGAGGATACTCCCGAATTTACTCCTGAGAAATACCCAGAAGATCGTCTGTTAAAATACCCAAAGGGACCGAATGGGCCAAACGGTCCAAAGAACCCCGAGAAAAGCCCTCCATGGGAATCGTTATCAACAATAACCGTTCCTCCTCCATTTGTTGCACCACCGGTAATGCCCTGCTGTTCTTGTTGGTCCTCAGATATTTCCTTTATTCCATAGCCCACAATACCAACTACGAGAGCCGTTGACAAGAAAATCCCGACCATACGTTGTGTCCTGGTCACCTTATCCCTTCTTTCTAGTACTATGTAGTCTTTTGAGCTTAACCCTTATACTTTACGCCTTAACCGGAATTGACTTCTTTAAATATAGGCTAAAGACTTGCCGATCCTCATCGATTTCAAAGGAAGTCTTTTCCCATTCACTCTCTTGAAAGTTTATATATTGGCTAACCGCATACATGAGTAAATCCTGCATATTCCCAAGTTCCAGAGTCTTAAGAAGGGGGTAATGCTCTGCCTCCTCCAGAAACTCCCGAAGCTCTAACAAAATATATCCCATCCCCGAAATTTGTCCTGGAGTAAAGGAATTCGGTTTTTCTTCCACTTTTTTTACATAGATCACTTGCAAATAGTCTTCCTTAGCAGATGAAGTGAGCTCATAAACTGTAAATTCCTTTACGAAGTAATCACATAAACAGCGCGCAATCACCTCTTCTTTTGGTATGTTTTCATACCCAAAAAGTGCTGGAAAACCCATTTCTTCATCCAGCAATCGGTACTCTAACTGAGCCATTCTCGATTCTCCTTCTACTTTCATTTTTGGTATTTAACTCTTTAATTTCCTATTCGCTTAAAAAAAGGAATAATCCTGCTCACAAAAAATCCCAATTGTCAAAGCAATCCGAGGACCTTATCATCGGGTCATAAGATAAACTCGATTTTCCCGAATTCCACCGGTAGCCAAACATATGCCGCTAGAATGCAATCTCGCCGTCAATCACCTCAGCGGTCCACACGAAATAGCCTACAAGCTTAACTTGTAGGCTACCGAAAGACCCCTTCTACGTATAAGAACCCCTTCCTTAAGTTTTTGAACTTACAGAAACATAGCTCAAAGTAACAATTTTCCTTAAAGCATTATACTTTCTTTACACAGTTCAAACCTTAATGCATTTGTCCCTCTGTATAATTGTTTCCACATAAAACTGACTCGTCATGTGGGTGAGTCTTATCTTCAGGTTGAATTGTGACGTGTCCAATTCCCAGATGTACTAATTTATGTTCTACCGCCCTAAGAAGGTTCTGCATTTCTCCAATGGTCGTTTTAGTATCCACTACCGTATGGCAGGATAAAGCAATTCTACCGTCCGTAATCGTCCATACGTGTAAATCGTGAACCTGTTGAATGCCATTTACCGAAAGAATTGTATCAATTACTTTTTTTATTTCAATTCCAGCAGGGGTTCCCTCCATCAAGATATTCACGGTTTGTTTTATAATTTTCCATGCTCCAAAGGCGATTAGTAAAGCAATCAGAACGCTTAGTATTGGGTCAATGATATACCATTTCGTAAAGGCTATTATTATTCCGCCCACGATAACCCCAGCTGATGCAGCAGCATCGCCCAGCATATGGAGGACTGCGCTTTTTACGTTGATATTTTCGTCATGACGCATCCCTAGTCCAAGGTACAAATTCATTGCTAAGCCCACACCAGCACTAATAAACATCCAAGTCGGCGTAACAAGTTCAAGGGAACGAAAGCGGCCAAACGCCTCCCAAAATATCCAAAGAGTTATCAAAATCAGTGTGACAGCGTTGATAAATGCCGCTAAAACACCTGCACGATAATACCCGAAAGTCATACCCTCGTCCGAAGGCTTCTTAGATTGCTTAATGGCATACCATGACAGTCCAATAGCTGCGATATCTGTAAGTACATGCCCGGCATCAGATAATAACGCTAAACTGTGGGAAATCAATCCGCCTGTAACTTCAACGATTAAAATGACAAGCGTTAGGAAAAACGCTAGTTTCATACTGCCTTCCGGCGCATGGGAATGAAACAATCCATGCTCGTGTTCATGCTCATCTTCGTGTTCGTGTTTATGGCTATCGTTTCTCATAATAATCATCCTCCCATTCTAGCGACGTGGGACCCAAAGCATAATCGATACGCCCACTAAGCAAATTACCGTGCCTATCCAATCCCAACGGTCGAGCACTTTTTTATCTATAAGCCACCCCCATAAAACAGCTAAAAATATGAATACCCCTCCATAAGCAGCATAAACTCTGCCAAAATTCAAAAATTTTTGTAAAGTGGGGATGATACCATAAATGACAAGTATGATTCCTCCAAGAATACCAAACCAGAATGGCTTTGATTCCCGAAGCTAAATTAGAAAGTCTCCATATTTATTTTTTTAAGAGTATCAAGGAATTGCCTTATTTCATCTTCGCTTAAAACTGAAACCATTTGTTCCGTTAATTGCATGTGGTAGTTATGGTGTTCCTCAAAAGCTTTCTTACCTTTTTCTGTTAGAGCAATTAAGTTAACTCTTCTATCTTCCCGTGTTGATTCACGTTTTGCGAAATCTTTCTTTTCAAGCCTATCGACTGTTACCGTCGTAGTTCCCGTCGTAACTCCCAGTTTTTGCGCTAGAGCTTTCATTTTAATTTTTTCGTGTTCTCCCAATACCTCTAAAGCATGGGCTTCTGAAATTGTTAAATCACTGGCACGTACGATTGAATTTTCCCAAGACGAGAACCCGTTAAAGAAAAATAAGAGTTCATTAGTTAATTCTTCAATCATAAGTCATCCCCCAAGTTTACTAGTAGATTCTTATTATTTGATATTCAAGATATAATATACTAAAAATATCTATTCCAAACAATAGTTTTTGCATTAAGTTGATAAAATTGTTCAAAAGTAAAACCGACAGAATCAATTTCTTCTGTCGGTTTCTGGCACAACTAAAGTTAGCATTAGGATTAGTACTTTATTTGTCTTATTCTTTTAAGATCACAAATAACCCAACAGCTGCCACCAAGCCCATGCCTGCTCCAAAATAGAATGGCGCTGAAGCCCCCAGAAAATCCCACAAGAATCCGGCGAACAGTGAAGCCGGTAATAGAGCCAAGCCAACTAAAGTAGCATGTAACCCAATGACAGTACCTCGTAAATGGCTAGGAGCAATGTCTGCCAATAAAGCTTTTTCCACTCCTTCTGTAAAGGCAATATAAAATCCATAAACAATAAACAACGGCCAAAGAGTGTTAATATGAGTCACTAACGCAAACCCTAAATAAACCAAAGCGTAAATGAAGTATCCCGCTACCAGAATGCGTCTGCGTCCTATGCGATCGGATAATCTGCCCATTGGATAAGATAAGATTCCATAACTTATGTTGTATGCCAGGTATAGAAGGATGACGAACGGTGCGGATGCACCAAGTTTACTAGCTCTTAGCAACAGGAATTGATTGGATGAATTCCCCAGGTTAAAGATAAAGGCTAAGATCAAAAAGGCTTTCAGTCTTGTATCGAGTGCAGACCATGACAGGGTTAATTTCTTCTTGCCGGCGCTTATTTCACGAGGCTGCCGCACAAAAAATAGGGCCAGCACACCCAGAAAAGCCGGAATCATAGAAAACAAGAAAATTCGTTCAAAGTTGTTTATGTTTCCGATCAAAAGAAAATAGGCAATGACAACGCCTAGGGCCGCCCCGAAGGTATCCATCGCCCTATGTAAGCCGAAGGCATGACCACGAGCTTCTGCTTTAGAAGATTCGGCAATGAGTGCATCACGCGGAGCAGTCCGGATACCTTTACCTAATCGATCGATGACTCGCGATATAAGCACTCCACCCCAGGAGCCGGCAAATATAAGAACAACTTTTCCCAGAAACGAGCTTCCATATCCCGCAATGGCTAATTCCTTTTTCTTTTTAGTTTTGTCTCCCCAATAACCTGAGAATACTTTTAACAAACTTGCAATACTCTCAGCTATACCTTCAATAACTCCAACAATTGCCGGACTGGCGCCAAGTGTAACCGTCAGAAAAATTGGTATCAACGGGTAAACCATCTCTGAACTAACATCCGTTAAGAAGCTAACAATACCTAAGACCACTATGTTAAACATGATATTCACACTCCACATGAAGGCAAACTCCAAGGTGCATAATTTTGCCCTCTAAATATGTAATACCTATTACATATTAAACTCTTGTAATATGTGTTACAACATTTTTGGTGCAATTATTTCTGATGGCCAACTTATCCAAAGAACTTTCCTGAACCTGTTTAGGAAATACACCATGGACTGCTGTGCCTAGGTGTATTAGGTTCTGGAACTCATGAACCGGTGGTTAACGCATTGGTCATGGAGGACGAAAAAGAAGGAAAGAACGCAAAATCTCAAGCAGTAACAGGAAAACGTACAAAAAATGTTGTTTTACCAGAGCAACTTTTAAAATCAATTTTCGCTTTATGTCGATCAGCAATATTATAACAAGTGACTAATCCTAATCCAGTACCATTTTCTTTGGTCGTAAAAAACGGTGTTCCCAGTTTTTCAGAAGTTTCTCCACTGATACCAGACCCTTCATCTTCAACAGAAAATACAACCTGCTGGTCCGCAATGTATGTGCTTAATTTAAGCGTTCCACCGGCTCGCATTGCCTCGAATCCATTGCGACTTAAATTGAGAATTAATTGTGAAATCTCTTTGGAGTTTAGGAGAATATCCGGTGTGACCCCCGCTTCAAGCTTGATTTTCTTATTTTGACTGTATGCGTCGGCTTCCAGCAATGGATACAAATTCCGTAGTATGTCATTAATGTTTTGGTAATGGCTCTCCATAGGGCTATTTCTAACAAATGACAAGAACTCCGTAATAATCGAGTTTGCACGATCAAGTTCTTCAACCATAAGGTCAAGCGTTGTTCTAAGAGCTTGAAACTCCATTTTTTCTCCTAACAATTGGAGATATCCGCGTACCGTTGTCATTGGATTCCTGATTTCGTGGGCTATACCCGCGGCCATTTGTCCCACAATATTCAGGCGCTCAAGGCGCGACATTTCTGAATGCAACCGCGATAATTCTTGCTCGGCCTCTTTACGTTCTGTAACATCATAAAAAGTCCTAATCACCAACTTAGAGCCATCGATATCACAAAACGGCTGGAACGTGACCTCATAAACTCTATTGCTGCGAATTATTTCCTCACTATGCAACGGCAATTCATTGTTAAATGCCTTTTCAATTGAACAGTTTTCACAAGATCTCCTTTTATCGCCCACCTCATAACAGAATTTTCCTTCGCAATTCCCATATTTCATAATATAATTACGATTTGCAAATCGTATTTTATAATCTTCATCGATAACAATCATAAAGCCTGGAAGACTTTCTAGTAAGGCATGTAAACGCTTTTGCTCTTCGATGAGTGCCTCTTGGCTTCTTATCTGTTCATCAAATGCCCTTTTCAGAAGATGACCAATAACACCTCCACATATCATATAGGTTAAAATGACAATGGTCCACGAATATATAAATGAGTAGTTATGTCTGGACAGCCACCGATCAAACACAAAAAGAATTACTCCTAGGATCAATCCGAAGGTTATGAATAAGTGTATAAACATTTTCTTATTGTTCATGCATTCACCCTATTTCTATTAAGTCGATTTCCATAAGTATCCTTATTTTAGAACTATTTCTACATCTAACATCATAACCCTTCACAAACTGCGAATTTCTATAGGCTTTTAATGCAAAATATTTCTCCTCGAACCATATATGTTACTAGCTTCAAAGATTCCTTAATTGACTAAGAAATTGAAGATATAACAGGTGTCAATTTCATACATACTACACATAAAAACGACAACCAACAAAAAAGGACCGAAATCGAAATTCAGTCCTTTTACTTAATTTTATCCAGTTTTTAAGACCCCCACTTCTTGTAAGTGGGGGTGGGGGTGGGGGTGGCTCGGCAATAATGTCCACTGGACATTATTGTATCTAAAACCCCGATGTTCAGCTTTAGCTGAACGAGTTCACTCGTTGCTATTATACTTCATTTAAGTGTTATTGTTTACATAGTTATACTTTAAATCTCCCAACCAATTCACTTAACTTCTCTGCCAATTGCGCCTGAGACTGAGCATTTAAATTCACTTGCTCCATGAAGTAGTTGTCTGCACTATACTAGCAGAAATCTCTTCTGAGCTGGAAGCAGATTCTTGGGCCGTTGCTGTCACATTTTGAATTGCCTGGCTTATACGTAAAAATCCAGGGCAACACGCCCTGGATTAATTATTTTCATTCATTCTAGGCAGCTTCCTTATAACTCAAGGTTAACTTTTTAGGCTCAGAGTGAAGTTTCTTTTGCTTTATATCTAATTGTCCCTTTAATAAGACAATTTTACTGTCGGTAACCTTTGGTTGATCTGCTAATAACATGTACTTTTTAGTTATGAAAATAAATCTTTCATCAGAGTTTTTTATCAAATACAGCTTCCCATATTCTTCATCTTCAATAAAATAGTTCTTACCTAAGCTAATATTGCTCATGATCCACATTGCAATTAAGTACATCGCTATGGTAAGCAATAAGCCCATTACAAAGGTAAAACCATAAGCATAAATATTTTCCATTCTCGAATCTCTCCCTAAATAAAGAACCAATGAAATACCAAATACAAGAATCATAACTCTTACAAAATCAACAAAACGCTTTTTTCCTCCATTCAGGATTATACTATCAATCGTTTCAAAGCTGGAAATTAGAATAATTGCTTCTACACTAAAAGTACAAAGGCCAGTTATTGTTGAATAGTAAATTAATTGACCCATTACCACCCCTCCTTTATTTTATAAAGAGAAATTGCCAAATAGGTTATTAAATTAACTTCCTCCTCTAAAACCAAATGCCTTAAATTATTCATAACTTAGGTCCCATCCAAATAGGACTTGAGTACTACTAACATTATACAATGAAACAGGATAATATCCATTATTTTGACAATATCTTAATATTCTATCTATATAACTACAAATAATTCATTGGCTATACCACAATTTCAACCACAAATAACAATAGCACCCAGCATTCTAATCTAGAACACTCAGTGTCATACTTATTATGTACTACGCATTTAAATCATGACGGCTTCTTGAACTTGACGAGGGTGGCAATGGTGCTAAAACAATACAGTTTCTTCCTCGTCTCTTCCCTTCATATAATGCACAGTCAGCTTTCTTTATTATATCTTCAACCTTCCCATAATTATCATTAACGCTTGTTACCCCAAATGTCATTGTAATTTTAACTTTATACCCGTTATACTCGATAATTTGTTCCTCAAGAATTTTCCGCATTCGATCTGCGAGTTTGCATGCGCCCTCGCTTGCTGTTTCCGGAAGTAAGATCAGAAATTCTTCCCCGCCCCACCTAGATACAACATCTCGTTCCCGCACAGCATCCTGTAGGCTTTTGGATACAACTTTTAGTACGTAATCCCCACAATCATGTCCAAAGGTGTCATTTATCTTCTTAAAATAATCAATATCTCCAATAATGATTGAAAAACTATTTTTTCGTCCATTATTTCTTATTAACTCTTCTTCAAGCTTTTTCATAATACATCTTCGGTTATATAATCCAGTTAAAGTGTCAGTATTTGAAACCCACTCTAGCTTCTCCATACTATATTTTAATGATATTATTTGAGAAGCTGAAGATATCCCCGCAAAAACAAGTACATATCCCCAAATGATAAATGTTAAAAGCAATAATATAGCATATATAGAACTTGTATTTTGAAATTGTAAAAATGACGTTGTCTTTAACAGCAGAAATGCAATAACTAGATATAAAGACATAAAATTTAGAATCCTGTCAGAAACTGTGCTAAGTATTTTTTTGTAGTACTTACTTAGTGAAAAGCATGTTACTAGTAATAATATAATCTGGATACAATTAGTAAACACATATATTAAGTATTTATTATATTTAATATTAAAAATAACGGAAAATAGTTCTCCAAATGTATTTAAAAAGTAAAATGTAATGCGATAGAATATCCAAATGCTAAGCAAGGTAAATATTTTTTTCGAGGTGGATTCACTAAATATTAACTCAAAATAAGCTATGTAAAAAAAACCAATAAAAGCTAATATGTATTCAACAGCTATTTGGTTTTTAATATTTTTTTCAACTAAAATTCCTGTAGCAAAGGTAAATAATGTAATCAGAACGAAAACAACTACAGAATATTTGATTGTTTTCGTTCGGTTAAGCAAGGTATGTGCGGTTAAAATGCTCAAAAAGCAGACAATAAATAAATATAATGTGTACACAATGAATAATCTTCCTTTCCAAAATAACCTTGGAGATCATAATTAGTTATTATGACTTAATAAGTTTTCTTATTGTTTAAGCCTAAAATCCATAATGATTAAGGAAAAAGAGCAGACTTGGTTATCAAGGCTGCTCTCATACAGATGCATATCAAGCAACCAGGCTATCATGTTCCAACTAAGGAATTTAGACCCTATGGCTTTGCGTCCCGCTCTTTCAAACGGTTTGCCCATATTGTTAGGAAATTAGTCCTATGAAAACAGTACTAATTTCTTATAATATACGGCTAATTAGCCTCTTTTTCAACAATAATTTTTAGAACCTTTTGAATTATAGCTTGCAATTCAAATTTATTTTTGCACTGCTCAATCGATTACTTGATAATAAGACACCGAGAGATTAGAAGTAGCTGATAACTTGTGAACCTTTACCAACTCAGGACTTTTCCTTAGAGATAATTGGCCTTTAATTGTTCGACAAGATTAAAGTATTTTTCATACATACCATCGCCTGTCTCCTGAGCTTGAATCATAGAAAAATCTTGTACTAGTTTAATTTTCGCCGTTTCAGATAGATACGTTTCTGCCATTGGATAAAGAATATTATTTTCTTTGTCAATATGCGCATACATAAGGGTTGTATAGCCAGAAGCATTCGCTGCAAACTCATTAAGTGCTTCTTTATCTCCATATTTAAACTTTTCAAAGGCCTCCCGCATTCCACCGATGTATCTTCGTCCATTGTCATGTTCATAGAGCATTACGCCAACAGGTCCGCCCTCTTTTGGAATACCCACAGATTCCATAGCTTCGAACAGAATTTTTTCTTCCTTACCGTGATGACAGCGATCAACAAATACTTTCATAACCTCAAGTAAGGTTTCTAGATCATTGATGCTTATATCTTTTCCTTCAGTAATTCGCTGACTAATCGTATCAAGAATCTGCAAAACCTTGATGACGGCTTCATGTTCAATTTTTAGTTCTTTAGTTGGCTGCATTTTTTCCACTCCTTTATAGTGTAACCCTTGTTTACCATACGAGGGACGTTTGAAAATCTTTCCTTTGGATGACTTAATTTTATATAACTCGGCACAATTGATCTGTGATTCAAATCAAATTATTTTATGATTTTAATCACCGCTTATTTTATTGCTAAATTTTATCCTAAAAATGTGAGCAGCAAGCGAGAGAAACACACTCACAAATTCATTGCTTGTTATACGCATGAGCTTAAGAATTCAAACCCATGAATTACGAAATAAAAATGCTTGAAGATCATAAAACTTTTTAATACACAAATCGGAATATTCGTTTATAGAGATCTTTCCAAAACCGTCAAATGCCATTGTGGTTTGTTATGCCTAGAGGTATAATCAAAGCAATAAAACTAGTTTGAATTGTTGGAACACTTAGTCTATTACAGAGAAGCCCTTTAAACTTGGGCTTTCATGCAATCTTTTTCTTGTATTTAACGAGAAATTAATAGTTGTTAAATACAAAGCACAGTTCTTATCATAACTTTTATTTATGAAAAGGAAGTGGTTAAATATAAAAGAGAAGCATAGTCATTGGCGTTACCCCTGTGAATTTTAATAGTATGCCTGAATCATCAATTGGTAAGTATACCCTTGCCGCAAACCGTCTTATGTCCCAGGCCAAGAAAAGTGAAATAGCTCACGTCCCTTATAAAAACAACCATTCAAGTGTCCTTGAAAGATGCTCGTACGCTGCAACCGAATTACTTTAGGAAACATGAATTCTACAGTAAGTTTTACCCTTAGCTATGACAAAAATAAAGATTCTAAAACATAAATTTGATCCGCGAAGCGCTTTTTCAGATGCTTCGCAGATCAAATGAGGAGAGATGAGCATGAGCATGGCCACACGTCAAGTGTATTGGAACATTGAAGGAGAGCACTGGCTCTATTTGTTCTTCATCATTGCACTTATTATCTTCGCCTACGGAGTCTACAAACGAGTAACACTTTGGAAATTAGGTCAACCTGAGAATCGCTGGAAATATCTATGGCAAGGCCTAAAAGATATTATTGTCTATGGTTTCGGGCATAAGCGAATCCTAAAAGATTCTTATCCAGGAATTATGCACGTTTGTATTTTTTGGGGATTTGTATTCTTAGCCTTTGCAACAGCAACGATCACTTTGCAAGCTGATTTTGGCTTACAAATATTCCACGGATGGCTTTATCTGTTTATAAAGCTGACAGCGAATCTCTTTGGAATAGCTGCGATCCTCGGTATCGTAATAGCAGCATATCGCCGCTATATACAAAGACCTGATCGCCTAGATAATAAAACGGATGACGCAATCACACTAGCCTTAATATTTATAATACTACTTACAGGCTTCCTAATTGAAGGAGCTCGTATTGCGGCAACACCTGATCCATGGGCGGGATGGGGATTTATTGGACAATGGATATCAATTCCCCTCAAAGCATCCCTTAATCAAGCACAGTTACTTTCATTGCATAAATTTTTATGGTGGTTCCATCTACTTTTAGCAATGACGTTCATCGCTTACTTCCCTTATTCGAAGCTGTTCCATGTGCTATTGGGTCCATTAAATATAGTTTTCCGTAACAGAGGACCCATCGGAATCCCTGAGCCTATAGATTTTGAAGATGAAAGTCTTGAAACCTTTGGGAAAAGTCAACTACGCGAGTTTTCTTGGAAAACTTTATTTAATACGGATGCTTGCTTGCGTTGTGGACGTTGCCAGGATAACTGTCCAGCTTATTTAAGTGGAAAACACTTAAATCCCAAAAAGATCATTCAGGATATGCGGTTTTTTATGGAAGAAGTAGGTACAGCTGTTAAGGCCGCACAAAAAGACGCTTTAACCAATCAAACAGCGGAAGCCGAAACCGCTGCAACCGAAGAGAACGTCGAACTGCCGGTACGTTCTCTCATAGGTGAAGTTATTCCAGAAGAAGACTTATGGTCCTGTACTACGTGCCGTTCTTGTGAACAGCAATGCCCCGTGTTCGTAGAACATGTTGATAAAACCATTGATATGAGACGACATCTAGTCTTAATGGAAACCCGGTTCCCTGCCGAGGCTCAGCTAGCCTTCAGGAATATGGAGAATAACGGGAATCCCTGGGGCATCGGTTGGAGCACACGGGTCGACTATTTAAAAGGCTTAGGAGTAAAAACCTTCGCAGAAGATCCTACAGCTGAATATTTATATTGGCCTGGCTGTTCAGGTGCCTTTGATGCACGTAACCAGAAAGTCTCCGCTGCCTTAGTCAAACTGTTACAAGCGGCTGGTGTTCATTTTGCAATCTTAGGCAACGAAGAAAAATGCTGTGGTGACTCTGCCCGTAAATTAGGAAATGAATACTTGTTTTATACATTAGCCTCAGAAAACATCGAAGTCATGAAGGGATATGGGGTTAAGAAAATTATCACTCAATGTCCTCACTGCTTCAACATTCTTAAAAATGAGTATCCCCAATTAGACGGGAATTTCGAGGTTGTGCACCATTCAACCTTCTTGCTTGAGCTCGTAAAATCCGGAAAACTTAAGCTAAACAATATTTCCGGAAAATCAATTACCTATCACGATTCCTGTTATTTAGGCCGTTATAATCAGATATATGATCAACCCCGTGAATTGCTCAAAATTGTTGGCCTTAAAATAAAGGAAATGGCTCATACCGGTGAAAAGAGCTTCTGTTGTGGTGCTGGCGGCGGTCGAATGTGGCTAGAAGAACATGAAGGCAGCCGTATTAATGTTATGCGCACAGACGAAGCAATTGCCGCTAAGACAGATTATGTAGGTACCGCATGTCCTTTCTGCTTAACCATGATCGTCGACGGGATAGCGTCTCGTGAAGTAGGAGAAGCCTTAAAAGCTCTCGATATTTCCGAAATTTTAGAAACTTGCATATAATTGAAAACGACAACCCAACAAAAAAGGACCGAAATTTAATTTCAGTCCTTTTTCTTCAATTGATGGGTTTTTTATTTTTAATTATTATTGCCCCAATGCTGCCTTCATTAAATTCATTTCCAACTTTTAATTGTGGTATTTGAAAACTCTAATACGACACCATCCGGAAACATCTCATAGAATTATATCCACCCTCATCGACAAAAGATGATTAGGGTGGATTACTGTTTTTGAAATATATCACCCACCTAAAGGCACAAATTCCCAGCATTTAAATTTTTGCATAGGAAATTCTAAAATTATTGAAGTATTAGCTTAGAAAAAGAACGGCGTTTTCTTTAAGAAAGAGGTTAATGATATGCGAAAAATTGATAACTCTATGATAGCTGGATTATTGGGTGGATTAATCGGTGTCATATGTATGGACATTTCGAATTTCATATTATGGCGTAATAAGACAACAGAGGGTCTTTACGGTCATCTTGCAGGATCAATGATTATGAAACCATCCAAACTCAATAAGACGAGTAATTTCCTACTTGGGCAGGTATTTCACATGACAGTTGGATCATGTTTAGGGGTTGGTATGTCTCAAATATTGAAGCAATTTGGTAAAGATAATTACATAATCAAAGGTGGCTTTTTTTCAGTAGTTGTATGGGGTTTTCTTTATAATTTCGGACAAAAAATGAATTTCTTTCGAATGAATCCTCGCCTAACGAAAAGTGGTTATGCATCAATTTGGCACCATCTCATTTATGGACTTGCGACCTCAAAGGCTATAGTTACTCTAACAGCACCAAATGTTTTTCCTAAAAAAGAATCTATTAATACTCAAGATAAAAACGCATTTCAAAATAGATTTCCAAATGAGCATGCGAGTTTGACCCACTATCAACCCTCACCGGTAAAATGATGAATTTAGAATTACATTTCAGAGGGGTTGCTGCACCTCAGCACCTCATTTCCTTTTCAAATTAAAAAAGGCTTATACGTACCTTCTACGAAGTCAGAATTAACGATTACGATTCTATGATCTCTTACTGAACTACTGGTGAACCTATATACTCCTTAATAAATGTAATCTGATTATCAGTAAGCGATTTAAATTCATCACCACCATCAGAAACAAATATAACAGTTCCTAAAATCCATCCAGCATAATCATGAAAGAAATTTTTTTCTAGGCCTTTCATCTTCCCATCTTCGTTATATATGCAAAATAAACCTTTAGACATCGGATAAATCTCCATATTCCCTCCGATGATCTCCTGAATCTCCTCAAGCGTACCCTCGATCTCTTCTAACAATAAAGGCGAATTGTTCGATTTTCTGACTAAAATTCTCATTCCAATTACCCCCAAAATTTTTGTTATGGCTCTACCCCACCAAAGCTCAAAATAAGTACCTTCTCCAAAGTTATCCTACAAATATTTTTTAAACTTATTTTTCCATCTTAGGTTTAATCTTCCACCTAGCCAATAAATGTATTTCTTTTTTTTATATTCTCCTATTTCATGAGGAGGATTTGTTCATTTCGTTATTTGTACCCCTGTAGTATCGGCGTCCTATTAGAGTCAAATTGACACTCCCACGGCTGAAGCCGGTGGGATTCTTGGGGGATTAAACCAAAATCTATTTCTAGTATCGGAGTATGACCCCAAGTTCAGGGCTATGCCATTAGCCCGTCCTAGAGCAGTACACAATGGTACTCTAGGCTGATAGCCTGTTACCAGCTACCACAGTTGCAGAGATTATATTAATCGCCCCAACTCGATCTCGATGAGCCTTAAATCCACATTCACATTGATACTTTCTGTCTTTAGCATGGTTACGTTTACCACAAGACGGGCATGTTTGGCTAGTGTATTTAGGATTCACGTATTCAACTCGAATACCTTCCAGAAAGGCCTTGTACTCGATAAACGATGCTAGGCGATAGAAGCTCCAAGTATGTAGATTCTTCTCGTTTTTACGGCTTGTTCTTGCCGTCTGGCGTACACCAGAAAGTTTTTCTAATCGAATGACTTCCACATTGTTTTCTTTCGCGAAATTCACGATCTGTCGGCTCACTTTATGGTCAGTATCGTTCATCCAACGTTGTTCTTTATCATGGCGTTTTCGTATAGCTTTGAGTTTCTTCAGTTTGCCGAGTTTTCTACGAACTGACCGATGTTTACGCTTGATGAACTTATTTTGTCTGCCATTACCGAAGAATTTGGTTTTACCAGATTCAGTTGTAGTCACAGCAGGAACTTTAAGCCCTAAATCAACACCCATAACCTTATCGGCTATATTGAGTTGTTGAGTAGCTTCGACAGCGATTTGAGCCATATAGTTACCTGACTTTTGCGTTATTCTAAGGCTGCCCAATTTACCGATCAGCCGTTCTTGCTGATAATTCGTCAGGATAGCTTTAATCTCAAGACGCTGTGATTTGCCGTCAATAATTACAGGAAACGAGAGTATATTGCCTTTAACCGCATAGTTTTGATTGTTCCAGATAGCTACCGCTTTTTTGAGTATAGGGACTTTAATTTCTTTCTGTTCTTCAGGTTTTAGTTTGGCGTTTGCTTTAACCGTTTTTTTGTACGTCGTGAAAACACTCTTGGCCTCTCGAATGGCTTGATTTTTAACGGCACTGGGTAGGATCGCCACTACGTCTTTACTTGAATAGTTGAGATGCGCGTCTGCTGAAACGAAGTCTGAAACAACCTGATTGACCAAGCGTATGTACTCTTTAGTAGTTTCACTAAGTAACTGACGTTGTTCACTTGTCAGCTGCAGCTTGATTTTTAGGGTGATTTGCAAATGCTCAACCCCTTGTTTTTTGTTCAGCAATGTATCGCTGAATCGTTTCACTAGATACATTGCCAGCCGTAGAGCAAAAGAAAGAACGAGTCCACAGACTAGGCAAGTGCTGCAGGTGTTGGAATTCCTGCCGTAGTTTTCTTGATGTCACTCCTTTCACTTTTGCCATAATGTCTGATGGACTAATAGAAGGTAGAGCGTTCACGAAAAAATGAACATGGTCTGGCATTATTTCTAATGCCACAATCATTAAAGAATGTTCATCANGAAATGAACATGATCTGGCATTATTTCTAATGCCACTATCATTAAAGAATGTTCATCACATAGTTCTTGCAGAATCTCCCTAAACCTTCTATCTACGTCATTTACTAATATCTTGCGTCTGTAGCGTGGGCAAAAAACAAAATGATAGTTAATTAAAGAAACAGTGGTGGTTGTTCGTCGATATTCTTGTCCCATATCATTATTGTATCCGTTGTTCAATGATACTACAACGGATTTATTTAGAAACGAAACGGGAGCCGCCTTCATCCCACGATTGAAACCGTGGGCTTTTGGCTACGTTTCTGTAAAACACTCCTTTAATAATACTTCTTGCCTACAATCAGACCCTTTGTGACGCATCCCTCCGGCGACACTCCGCCCCCCACACGAGTCCCATTCCTTCCATCTTCCCGTACCACTAGGTCAGGACATCCATCAAGCCTCATTAGATTTAAAACTATTCTTGACAAGAAAACTTGGCGTGATATACTAAATATACCAAGTATACTTGTCAATTAATAGAAAGGTGGAATTTGAATGAATAGAGATGAAATTTTAGAGAGGAGCAAAAAAGAAAATTTATTAAATGATGAACGTGAGCGATATATTCAAAAATCAGCAAATCAAAATTCCTATTTTTCAGTAATAATTGTATTTGCGATTTTATCAATAATTCTTTTTATACAAAAACTTCTAATAGGTAAGGCTTTTGCAGATTACAGAGTGTTTTCGTTAGCTCTCTTACTTGCAATGATTGGGCAAAGTGGGACAGCTTTTTATTATAACCGTGATAAGAAAGTATATTTAGTGTGTACAGTTTTAGGAACTATTGGAGCGATTACTGGTTTAGCATCAATCATTGGAACTGGTATGGGGTGGTTATAATTGGCAGGATTTAAAAAAGAGCGGATGGAAGAACTTGTATTGCATAATAAGTTAAAGGAAGTCAGAACAGAAGAAAAATTATCTCAATCCCAATTAGCTGAAATAGTTGGTGTATCAAGAAATACAATTAGTTCTATTGAGACAGGACAATTCAATCCCACTGCAAAATTAGCACTTATTTTGTGCATTGCATTAGATAAAAAATTTGAGGAATTATTCTATTTTGAATGACCTTGTCCAGCTAAAAATGTTGTTAAAGCATAGGTTTTTCGTTGTAAAAGTCATTGCAAAAATGTCTGTATTGTTTTTCCTGACGATGACCTACTTTCCCAGGGGCCTGCGCCCCAAGTATCCTTGGCCCTGGAACGAAAGGCGGATGAGCCTTTCGCCACGCTGCGTCCCCATACGCATTCTCCTGCAGCGTGACGAAAACCGGACGAGGTTTTCGCCACATTGCGTCCAGTGACTCCTTCTCCTGCAGTGTGGGACCCAATATATCTTTCATTTCTTTCATGATACACAAACAGACTGCCATTATGGCAGTCTGTTGCTTGTTCACCTGGCAATGACCTACTTTCCCAGGGGCCTGCGCCCCAAGTATTATTGGCCCTGGAGGTCTTAACTTCCGTGTTCGTGTATACGAAAAGCGGACGAGCTTTTCGCCACGCTGCGTCCCGATACGCATTCTCCTGCAGCGTGGATCGAACGGGTGGAGCCCCGGTAGCTATCTTTCATTTCTTTCATAAAACACAGATAGACTGCCAATATGGCAGTCTATCGCTTGTTACCTGGCGATGACCTACTTTCCCAGGGGCCTGCGCCCCAAGTATTATTGGCCCTGGAGGTCTTAACTTCCGTGTTCGGTATGGTTACGGGTGGAACCCCTCCGGCATGATCACCAGATCTTTGAGATTCAGTTGTCCTTTTCGAACTCTGTTCTCTCAAAACTACATAGAGTCTTTTTCTAGCTTCGTCTTCTCAGAAACATTTGAGCCACTTGCCCTTTGCTAACGTATTATATCGTATTAGGTCAAGCCCTCGACCGATTAGTACCGGTCAGCTCCACACCTCACGGTGCTTCCACATCCGGCCTATCAACCTGATCTTCCTTCAGGGGTCTTACCGAG